>NZ_CP025938.1:1305714-1632142 GCF_002893765.1 Tamlana carrageenivorans
ACTGGCAGGTACTACGGGAATCCCTAAATCTTTTGACAAAGTTCTTACATCGATTTCGACCTTATTCCTCTTAGCTTCATCCATAAGATTTAAACAGAGAACCGCTTTATCGGTAATTTCTAAAATTTGCAACACGAGGTTTAAATTGCGTTCCAAACGGTTAGCGTCAACCACTATAATCGTTACATCTGGCTTTCCAAAAAGAATAAAATCACGTGCTACAGCCTCATCTTCGGATGTAGATAGTAAAGAATAGGTTCCTGGCAAATCGACTAACTTGTACTTATTGGTATTGTATTCAAAGCCGCCTTCAGCACGCATCACCGTTTTTCCTGGCCAATTTCCTGTATGCTGACGCAAGCCTGTTAAGGCATTAAACACCGTACTTTTACCGGTATTGGGGTTTCCGGCTAGAGCTACTACGAAATCGAAATTATCGGTTTGAATCCCTAATTTTTTTAAACCCTCTTTATTAAAATGTTCGCAGGTTTCGCAAGCTGAATTAACTTTAGTTTCCATAATTAGTCTTTTTTAATCAGAATTTTTACTGCCTGATCATTCCGCAAGGCAATCGAAGTCCCTTTTATTAAATAAGCATTTGGTTGTCCCAAAGGGTTCACCAAATCGATGGATACGGTAGCGCCTTTAACGAAGCCCAAATCCAATAACCGTCGTCGACTTTCACCGCGACTTTCTCTTGAAATTCCTATAATTTTTGCGGTTTCATGAGCTTCAAGACTCGATAAACGTGCTACATCATCTTCTACAGCAACTGCCTTCTCTATTTTTGCAACCGTTAAGTTAGCAGCAACTATAGGCGCCAATTTAAAGGTTTCACCTTCAGAACGAAAAACAATGCGCGTGCTATTATTTTCAATCACTTTAATGAGCGAACCCATGTGAATATTTTCGGCTAAAATTTGCTTATAAATCACATCAGGTTCATCTTCGATATGCGTTATTCTTCCAACGGCTCCAACTGGTAAAAGCGGCAATTCTACCCCAGTAACCTCGGCAACTTTTCCAGATTTTGTTGGAATGGGATCGCCATGCGGATCGAACTTTGGATTCCCCAATTTTGCAGATAACACATCGGCATCATCGTGAGACAATTTATGCTCCATCATTTCAGCACGATCGTGCCATTCGGTTTTATGAAATCCCGTTTTATCGGCCAAATAACGTTCCCAAAGGCGGTGCACACGAACGATACGTAAGGCGTAATCCCGACCGTTTTCTGTTAGCTTTAATATATCGGAATCGAAATAAATTAAATCGTTTATAGTCATTTTATTAATCGCTTCAACAATACGCCCATGGTTAAAGTCAAGCACCTGAACTAAGGTTTTCATATCCACTTTATTATCGGAGTCCTCAAAATGATAAAGCTGTTTAAGAATGTCTTCAATAATCACTTTTTCATTGCTTTTCATATGCTTCTTCAGTAACCAAAACCAACCCTTTACAGGTCGGAAAATCAGATACATCAAACCCACAATAAAAAAGAAAACGGCGAGCGCCACTAAGGGGTTATAGTTGTTCATAATTCCTGACTTATAAATAAATTTTTAGCTACAGCATTAGAAATGATCATTTTTTTGGTTGATGTTTCTATGGTTAAAGAATGATCAAAAGGCTCAAAATCTAATACTTTAATGGTATCGCCTAAGGCCAAATTATTTTTATTCAAATATTTTAAAAACACATCCGAAGAATCGATAACACGAGCTAAAACACCTTTATTTCCAGGCTCAACCTCTAAAATATTAACAGATTTAAGAGGCGTATAATGACCATCTTTATCTGGTATGGGATCGCCGTGCGGATCGTGGGTTGGGTAACCCAATAAGGCATCCAACTCGTTCACCAATTTTGGCGATTTAATATGCTCTAATTGCTCGGCAACATCATGAACTTCATCCCAGGTAAAGTTTAATTTTTCTACTAAAAACACTTCCCACAAGCGATGTTTTCTAATAACCAGAGCGGCTGCTAAGCGTCCGGATTCGGTTAAAGTTACTCCTTGATATTTTATATAATTAGCTAAGTTTTTCTCGGCTAATTTTTTAATCATATCTGTAACCGAAGAGGCTTTAGATTCAATTTTTTCAGCAATAGCATTGGTACTTACTGCCACTGTGCCTTGCTTACCTAAATGGTAAATGGCTTTTAAATAATTTTCTTCTGATCGTGTCACCATAACATTAAAATACAAGCAAATATACGCAATTTTAAAATGTGTTAAAAATATTTTTAGATGAGACTAAAAATGATTTTAAAGCAAAAATTTTAAAAAAACCCCTCAGAGTTATAGAGCTACAAATACCATTATTACTCAGAGATTCACAGAGTCCCACAGAGATGCACAAAGGTTAATTGTTTAAGATATTTGTCATTCAGAAGGAGGAACGTCTGAAGAATCTATTAATACCTTTGAAACTTTAGAACTCAAAAACTTCAAAATAGATTATTTTTCCTACATTTATAAAATGGCAGAACATAACAAACTTGGAGAAAAAGGCGAACAGGCCGCTATGGATTATCTTCTAAAAAAAGGATATACCATTTTAGAGCGCAATTATAGATTTGGAAAATCGGAAGTAGATCTTATTGCGCAAATTAATGATACACTTGCTGTAATTGAAGTTAAAACACGATCGACTACCGCATTTGGTAATCCTCAAGATTTTGTAAAACCCAAACAAATTCAGCGCTTGGTGTACGCGATTAATCATTATGTCACCAAAAACAATTTAGATGTTGAAGTACGTTTTGACATTATGGCTCTTGTTATCACGGGTAAAACCTTCCAGATTGAGCATTTAAAGGATGCTTTTTATCATTTTTAGAATCGCTTACTCATCATCCAATTCAAAGAACGCCACCACTTCGTCTATATCCTCTGGTTTATTAACGATTACTTTTTGAGCATTTAAAATGAAATAGGTTGGCGTTTCAACTATACCATAGGTTTTACCAATTTTACTGCCCCATTTTCCTGAACCAAGAACATGTATAAATTCAGGATATTTTTTGATTTCTTTTTTCCAAGCTTCAATTTCTTCATCGGCTTCTAAACCAACTGCAACCACCTTTACCTCCCCCTTTTCTAAAGTATTTGCAAAGGTTTTTAACTGCGGAATTTCATCTAAACAATGTGAACAAGAGCTGTTCCAAAACACCAAAATGTACTGTTTAGCAACGTTTAACTGACTTAATTTTTTGTTGATTTTTTTGCCGTTTTCCGTCACCGAAAGCTCAAAATCGGGAGCCATATTACCAAGAGAAACCCTTTTATAAGCGTTTAGGGCATTTACCAGTTCGCGATCTTCTAAGGCTAACCCTATATCATGCAAATACTTATCAGAAATATAATTAGCTGTTTTTTCTTGTTTTAAATCGACCATTTCTTGCCATAAATCTAGTAATAGCATACGCTTAACTTCATTTGGGGCTTTTGCCATGGCTTTGTAAACCACATCAATATTAGCTTTGTAATTATCGATTTCATTCAAATCTTTAGAGGTCATTCCAAAAACATAATTCAGCATTTTTTCTTCTAAAAAGGAAGAGCTTTGAAGAATGGGATTGGTAAAATCAACATAATCAAAATAATGCGTTTTAAGCTTCGCGATATAATTTTGAGCTGATAAGGCTTTGGTTGGAATATAAGGTTTATTGGCTTTTATAAAATGAAGTGCTAAAGTGCCAGAAGCTGCTTTTTCATAACTTAATTGCGCCTGCCCTTGCGCTTTAAAAATCCCTTTGAGCGCAGTGGTATCTTTCTTCTCACTGGCATAATAGTTACTAATACTATGTACTACAGCCGACATGCTATTCTGATAAGATGTTAACATTTTATTCTCGGCAGATTTTGTGAATTTCACCCCAGTTTCGGAGTTAAACTTCAACTCAATATCTTCTTTTCCGTTGTAAATAACATCGAAATTAAAATCTTCTTGAGGAATGGCATACACGACGCGATACACACCTTTAGTTGCTGTTGAATCTAAAAGAAAACCAAACTTACCTTCACTATTCACTTCAGTACTTGTAATATATTCTGAAATGGTTGGCGTCACTTTATACAACAAAGCAACGTTATAATCTTGAGCCGGCGTAAAGGTGCCTTTTATGCTATGCTGCCCAAACATAAGCACAGGCATAAACAGTAAGAAGCAGATAAGATGTTTTAAAGGGCGTTTTTTGTTATTAACTAACATAAAGCGGGTTACGGATTATTAATTTATAAAAATACACATTATTTTACAATGGGCTCGATGGCTTCTAATGCTTGTTTTACACTTTTGATTTTATCGAAGGTTAACAACAAACGCAAACCTTGACGTGTTTGTTTTTCTTTCATTTTACAAACACCTGGATGTGTTTGAACAAATTGTAAAACCTTGGTAAATCCAGGACTCTGATAGAATCTACTTTGTTGATCGTTTATAAAATACCCTATGAGTTTGCCTTGTTTCATCACAATTTTTTCAAATCCAATTTTGGTAGCCAGCCATTTGATTTTCACGCTGTTCAACAAATCGACAACCTGAGTGGGTAACTCGCCAAAACGATCGACTAATTGTGTCTCAAAGATATGCAATTCGTCTTCTGATTTTAAATTATTTAGCTGTGTATATAAATTTAATCGTTCAGCAATATTATTCACGTAATCATCGGGAAAAAGCAGCGAGAAATCGGTATCGATAGTTACCTCTTTAACGTAGATTTTATCTTCTTCGGGTTCATCATATAAATCTTTAAACTCATTTTCTTTGAGTTCTTCAATCGCTTCATTTAAAATTTTCTGATAGGTATCAAAACCAATATCATTAATAAATCCGCTTTGTTCACCACCCAATAAATCGCCTGCTCCACGAATTTCCAAATCTTTCATAGCGATATTAAAACCACTACCTAATTCGGTAAACTGCTCTAGGGCCGAAATACGTTTTCTGGCATCTTCGGTCATGGCCGAATAATCGGGCGTTATAAAATAACAGAAGGCTTTTTTGTTGCTACGACCTACACGACCACGCATTTGGTGCAAATCACTTAAACCAAAATTATTGGCATTATTAATAAAAATGGTGTTCGCGTTAGATACATCCAACCCACTTTCAATAATCGTGGTACTTACCAACACATCGAAAGCGCCATCCATAAAGGCCAGCATGAGTTCTTCTAACTTCTTACCTTCCATTTGCCCGTGGCCCACGCCAATTTTAGCATCGGGTACCAAGCGTTGAAGCATGCCCGCCACTTCTTTAATATTTTCAATACGGTTATGAATGAAGAAAACTTGTCCGCCGCGCTCAATCTCGTAACTTATAGCATCTCGAATGGTTTCTTCGGCAAAACGAATCACATGACTTTCTATAGGGTATCGGTTTGGAGGAGGTGTGGTAATCACCGATAAATCTCTAGCCGCCATTAAACTAAATTGAAGGGTTCTAGGAATTGGTGTGGCGGTAAGAGTTAACACATCCACATTATCCTTCATAGCCTTTAATTTTTCTTTGACAGCCACTCCAAATTTTTGTTCTTCATCGACAATGAGCAGTCCTAAATCTTTAAATTTTACATTTTTGTTAACCAGTTGATGGGTTCCAATAATGATATCTACTTTACCCTGCTCTAAAGCCTCGAGAGTTTCGCGTTTTTCTTTGGCGGTTCTAAATCGATTCACATAATCGACTGTAACAGGAAAATCTCGCAAACGCTTTTTAAACGTTCTGGAATGCTGATAGGCTAAAATGGTTGTAGGCACTAAAACGGCCACTTGCTTACCATTGTCGACAGCTTTAAATGCAGCACGAATAGCTACTTCGGTTTTACCAAAACCTACATCACCACAAACTAAGCGATCCATAGGGCGTTCGCTTTCCATATCTAATTTAATATCGGCAGTAGCGGTGCTTTGGTCCGGGGTATCTTCATAAATAAAAGACGCCTCCAACTCGTGTTGCATAGAACTATCTGGACGGTATTGAAAACCTTTTTCGGTTTTACGTTTGGCGTAGAGTTTAATTAAATTGAAGGCAACGTGCTTAACACGCGCTTTCGTTTTTTGCTTTAAAGTTTTCCAGGCCGTACTACCTAATTTGTGAATTTTAGGTGGTTTGCCATCTTTACCATTAAATTTGGTGATTTTATGCAGGGAATGAATACTTAAATACAGCACATCGCGCTCGCCATAAACCAGTTTAATAGCCTCCTGCATTTTGCCTTCTACATCAATTTTTTGAAGCCCTCCAAAGCGTCCTATACCATGATCGATATGGGTAACATAATCGCCAATATCTAAATTTGTAAGTTCTTTTAAGGTGATGGCCTGCTTTTTAGCGTAACCATTTTTAAGCTGAAATTTATGATAACGTTCAAAAATTTGATGATCGGTGTAGCATACCGTTTTCGTATCATGATCTACAAAACCCTGATGCAAGGATAGCACAACAGTTTTATAAGCTACTTCTTCTTCGGCATCATCAAAAATATCATGAAAACGTCTAGCCTGCTGTTCACTAACGCATACAATATAATTGGTATATCCCTGATTATGTTTGCTGTTTAGGTCGTCAATTAACAAATTAAATTGCTTATTGAATGAAGGTTGGGGGGAAACTTCAAACGTTATGGTAGTATAGGGTTTGGAATTCGTGGCCATAACAAATGAATTGCCAAACTCCATGATTGAAAAATCTAAAAGTTGACGTTTCAATAGTTTTGAATCGCAGAATAAAGCCTCGGGCTTGCTGTGTTTTATATCTTCGGAAAGGGCTTTAAAAGCTGTTTCGGCTTTTTCGTAAAAATCATCAATTCTTGAAAACAGTAAATCGGCATTTTTTATCCCTATCACGGTTTTTTGAGCGATGTATTTCAAGAAACTTTGGCGGCTTTCCTGCATTAATTTATTCGCCACATTGGGAATAATATTAATCTTTTTTATCTGCTCCACCGATAATTGAGATTCCACATCGAAGGTACGAATAGTGTCTACCTCATCGCCAAAAAATTCAATACGATAGGGTTCGTCATGCGAGAAAGAAAAAACATCAACAATACCACCACGCACCGAAAACTCGCCCGGTTCGGTAACAAAATCAACCCGTTTAAACTTATACTCAAACAACACTTCGTTAACAAAATCAATAGATAAATTATCGTTCACCCCTACTTTTAGTGTGTTTCGCTCGAGTTCCTTACGTGTAACTACCTGCTCAAAAAGGGCGTCTGGGTAGGTTACAATAATGGCTGGCTTTTTTTGGGAGTTGATTCGGTTTAAAACCTCAGCGCGCAAAAGGACATTAGCATTATCGGTTTCTTCAATATCATAAGGTCGCCGATAACTTCCTGGATAAAACAAAACATCTTTACTACCACAAAGTTGTTCCAAATCGTTTAAATAATGCGCGGCCTCTTCTTTATCGTCAAAAATTAAAAGGAAAGGTTTATTGGCATTTTTAAAAACACTGGAAATGACGAACGACAAGGAAGAACCAACTAATCCTTTTACATGAATTTTACTTTCGTTTTGGGCAATAGCATGTTGCAGATTTTGCGTTTGCAAAGCCTGTGCATAAATTTCAGAGAGGGTAGATTTACTCACTTAGAATTTTTTCATTTTTGAATAGCAAATATAAGCAGCATATTGTTATTCTGAAATTTAGGAATCCTAAGATATCAATAAATTATGATGAAGACATTTAGGTGTTCCATTAAAAAAATAGTAGGTTGTAGCTTTTTTTTGTCATTTCAACTAATAAGTAAAAAAAATTACATAGAGTTCTTAACTTTAGGTTAAAATTTTCAAAAAAAGGTGTTATCCTTGTATGAATTATTCCCTCTAAATGAAATCAATAACATCAACTCTACTAATAGACGACGATAAGTTTACTAGTTTTTATAACGAAAAAATTGTAAAAAAGCATAACCAATTTGGCGAAATCATCTCAGTAAATAGTGGTAAAGCTGCTATAGAATATCTAGAAGACGCTATAAAAGGTGAGGCATTAAAACCCGATGTTATTTTTTTAGACATTAATATGCCTGCCATGAATGGTTGGGAATTTATTGAAAACTATAGAAAATTAGATGTAGAATTTACGAATAATATTAAAATAATCATGCTAACAACTTCTTCTAATCCAAAAGATAAAGAGAGATCACAAACCATAAATGAAATAGCAAATTATATTAACAAACCACTTTCCCTCCCCGTTTTACATGACATAATAAATAATTTAATTCCTGTTAAAACCTCATAAAAAATTCTTTTAATTTCAAGCCCTCAAAATTTGAAGATTTTTATGAAGTTCTACAAATTAACCGAACTAATACATGCGCATAAAAATTTGTCTATACCTCCTAACCTTGACGAGTTTTCTACTAGGGCATTCGATCACTGCCCAAAACAAGGCTTCCTTATCAGGAACTGTTTCTGATGAATTTGGTAAACTCCCCGGAGCACGTATTTCCGTTGAAGGAACTAACATACAAACCACAACCAATATTGATGGATTTTACAGCCTAAATTTAGAGGAAGGCTCCTATGTTATTACTGCATCATTCATCATGTACCAAACCAAAAGTGTTTCCATTACCATTAAGGTTGGCGATGCATTAATTAAGGATTTTATTTTAGAAACCGGTTTGTCGGCCGACGAGCCTGTGTCATTAGGGACGCGCTCAAAACCACAATCGTCATTAGAAACTACCGTACCCATTGAAATTATTACACCCGAACAGATTAGTGGTTCAACCCATTTCGAATTAAGTGAAATATTGCACTATTTATCGCCGTCGTTCCATTCCACTCATCAAACCATATCTGATGGTACCGATCATATCGATCCTGTTACTTTACGCGGCCTTGGCCCCGATCAAGTATTAATTTTAATTAATGGTAAGCGTCGCCATACCAGTTCCATGCTAAACGTAAATGGTACTATTGGGCGTGGGAGTGTGGGCACCGATTTTAATGCCATTCCTGTTTCATCCATCGATTATATTGAAATTTTAAGAGATGGTGCCACACCCCAATATGGCTCTGATGCTATTGCCGGCGTAATTAATATTATACTTAAAAACCAAACCGATGTTATCCATATAGATTCTCGAATAAAAACCAATATTGAAGGCGATGGGGTAACCAGTTATTTTAGTGCTAATTTCGGATTAAAAGTCGGGAACACTGGTTTTATTAACATTACCGGAGAATTTAGAGACCGTAAGGCCACCAATAGAGCAGGCCATTATACGGGACCTGTTTATAGTCAAGACGAAACTGAAGATGCCGCACTTATCAAGCAAAATAATTTCTTCGCGCAAACAGGCTATAACGACAAACAAGTTATGGAAATTGGTAGCGCTGCCGTGCGTAACTCGGCCATTTATTTTAATGGTGAATTTTTAATGTTTAAAAAAGCCAACCTTTACTTTTTTGGAGGCAGAAATTCTAGAGAAGGTGCTTCTGCTGGTTTTTACCGCTTCCCTTTTGAGAAGGATCGTGTTACAGAAGAATTATTCCCCAATGGCTTTTCTCCTAAAATAATTACCAACATACAAGACAATGCCCTTACCATAGGTCTTAAAGGTCAAAAAAATGATTGGAACTTAGATTTTAGTCATTCTATAGAAAATAACAATATCGACTTTACGGTGAGTAATTCCAACAACGCCTCATTAGGTGTTCGGTCGCCAAAAACCTTCAAATCTGGTGGTTATCTTTACAAACTTAACACTACCAATATCGACCTCGATAAAGAGTTTGATGTTTTGGAAGGTCTTAGTGTCGCTTTTGGCGGAGAATTGCGTGTAGAAGGTTACGAAATAATTAGCGGCGAGGAAGACTCGTATATTAATGGTGGTGAAACTTATATAGATGAAAACGGCGTAGAACAACCACGACTTATAGGGGCTCAGGTATTTCCTGGTATTCAACCCTCTGATGAACTTATACGTATACGATCTAATGCATCAGGATATATCGATTTAGAATTAAAACCATTAGAACCCTTTTTATTTAAGGCTGCGTATAGATTTGAATCGAACAACGATTTTGGTGAAAACTCGGTTTGGAAACTTTCGGGACGTTATTTGCTAAATAAAAACATTTCGTTTCGTTCAAGTTATTCTACAGGTTTTAGAGCGCCTTCTTTACACCAGGTCTATTTTCAAAAAATAAGCACACAATATTTTGACGGCGATATTAGCCAAGTAGGAACCTTTAACCACGAAAGCTCTTTAATTACCGATGTTTTTAAAGTAAACCAATTAACGCCAGAATTATCTAAACATTTCAGTTTAGGTTGGAGTTCAAAATTTAAGAACAAATACACCTTTGCATTCGATTATTACAATATCAATATTAATGATCGTATTATTTTATCGGGTGGTTTTAGCACGGGTTACGAAGCACAATTAGCCCCCTACGAGGTTTCAGCGGCTCAGTTTTTTGTTAACGCAATAGACTCTAACACCAATGGTTTTGAAGCCTCTTTTATATATCAAGATAAGCTAGGAAGCGGCTTATTTAACGGACAAGTGGCTACAAATTTTACCAAAACCAAAGTTACAAATGTTAACGAAAATAGTGTTGAAAATGGCGATTTAGAATCCCTTTTCAATCGGGAGGAACGTTCGAGAGTTGAATCGGCACAACCTAATTTTAAAATTAATTCCTATTTTCAATATGAAATCCACAATTTTAAATTCAATTTAGTGGGTACTTATTTCGGAAGTCTAGATTACCTCCATCCCGACGATGGCGATCCAAACAATTGGCAACTTAATAAGTATAACGGACGCGTAGAAACGCGCGACCAAAGATTTAAACCTAAATTCATCACAGACCTTGCGGTAAGCTATCGCTTTGTCAATTTTTTAGAGGCAACCGCTGGCTGTAATAATATTTTTAATATATATCCAGACAAACACAGGCATTCCGGCAATACAAACAATGGTAGCTTTATATATAGCCGACGCGTACAACAATTTGGGGTAAGTGGCGCAAACTGTTTTTTCAAAATATTATTACGACTTTAGACCCATGAAGGCTAGAACCCTACTATACATCTTAATTTTTTGTTTGCTATCACAGGAAAGTATACTACACGCTCAAGCACCTTTAAACGAGCAAATTAAACGTGTAAAACGCGCCCTTTTCATCTTTAATCTTTCCGATCAAATACAGTTTCTAGACAACAACACAAACCCTAATTTTACCATTGGTGTCCTTGGCAAAGACCGCACTGTTATTGATTTGAGAGGGCTATCACAAAAACGTCAAATTAAAAACAAACCCGTTCGTGTTGTAAATTTCAAAACCATTAAAGACATTTATGATGTGGATGTCGTTTATGTAAATCATAATAAAAATTTCAACGTAAATTATATACTCAACAAAATATCGGGTAATAACACCTTATTAATTACAGAAGACTACCCTTTTAATAGTTCCATGGTTAATATTGTAAACATCGGGGAGGAGTTTCAGTATGAAATCAATGAAGACCTACTAAATGCTAACAATTTAGGGGTTTCTTACTCTTTAAAACAAAATGCGATATCCTCAATTGAAAAATGGAAGCAATTCTTTCAAGATACTGAACACCAGCTTGAAGCCACCCAGGAAGCGCTCCAACTTGCCAAAAGCGATATTAAACATAAAAATGACAATATCACCAAGCAAAAGAAAACCATAAATGCCATAAACTCGCAAATTCATCAACAAAATGATGTTTTAAAAACTCAGGAATCAGAAATTAATGAGTTGATATCGTTGTCGGAATTTCAAAAGAAAAAATACTCCGAAAAACTACAGATAGAAAAACAGTTAGAAACACGTATCCTCGAACAAATGGAGGATTTAAAAGAAAAACAAGCCTTTATATCTTCTAACAATGCTACCATAACCCTTCAACAAGATACTTTAGAGAAACAAAAACAAGAAATTGAAGCTAAGCTTGAGAAGATTAATCTCATAAACAAAAGTTTAAGCACCCAGAAAACGGTGAATTACCTTCTGCTAGCGCTTCTTATTATCATTGTAATATCCGTGATTTTAATTTATCGAAATTATAAATCGATTAAATTATTGAATGAAGACTTACAAGAAAAGAACAACAATATCTTTAATAAATCCTTAGAAATTGCATCTAAAAATAAAGAGCTAGAAGAATTCGCATACATTACCAGCCATGACCTTAAGGAGCCCCTAACCACCATTTCAGGGCTTATAGATTTGCTTCAGGACGACTACAAGGATAAGTTGGATGAAGATGCCATAATAAGCATGAATTTTATAAGTAAATCGAGTTATCGCATGCGAAATCTTATTGATGCTTTACTTAATTACTCAAGGCTTGGCAAGGCTAACGAAAAAACCGAAATAAATTGCAACACCTTGGTTTCGGAAATCATTCATGATTTAGACAACGCCATACATCGTAACCAAGCTGTTATTACATATCAAGATTTACCCACGATACGCGCCAGTGAAATTGAATTAAGAGTGTTATTCCAGAATTTAATTAACAACGCGATAAAGTTTAAGAAACCCAATACATCACCCATCATAAACATTTCGTGTAGTACAACGGTTCCTGAGCATCAAACCCAGGTTTTTTGGCAATTTGAAGTTACCGATAATGGTATTGGTATAAAGAAGCAGCATAAGGACAAAGTTTTTGCCATATTTCAACGTTTACACTCGCGTGAAACCTATGAAGGTACGGGAATTGGCTTAGCCTTTTGTAAAAAAATTTTAGAATCCCTGGGTGGCCAAATTTGGTTTGAATCTACCTTAAACGAAGGCACCACTTTTTTCTTTACAATACCACAACAATAGTGGCTTTTCAAAAAAGTAAATTAGCTTTACTTTAGTGAAAAAAGCACCAAACTTTAATTATATTTGTCATTACACTAAACTTAAAAAAAACATGTCAATTTCCAAACTATTTGATAACGGTTTTAAAAAACGTAATGAAAACCATTTTGCTGCCATTGTACGTGTAGCCATGGATGACGGAATTATTACCGCTGATGAACGAGCCTTTTTAGACCGATTAGCTCATAACCTTGATATACACGAAGAAACTTATATTTCCATTTTAAAAGATTATAAATCACACCCTATTAATCCGCCAGCTTCATACGATCTTCGTTTAGAACGTTTGTACGATTTGGTTCGTATGGTACATGTAGACCAAATTAAAGGTGACCCCGAACACCGTCTTTTACACAAAATAAGTGTAGGGCTAGGTTTTCATGCGGTTAACGTGAAATACATTGTAGACAAAGCCTTAACGCTTGTGCAAAACGGTGTAGATTTAGATACCTTTATTGAGGAAATTAAAACGATGAATCAATAAAGGTTTGTTAGTTCTTTAATGGTTTAATCGTGTCATTGAAACATGACTTACATCGAATTAACCAATTTAAAAATAGTCACAAACACGGAAGATTTTTGATTTGAGACCCTTCAGGTTTTTGAAACCTGAAAGGTCTTTGAAATTTTGTAGTTTTGTAACACTATAACTTAGAAACTCAAAAACTACACCTTCTTTTGATGAAGCTTCAGCTGTATACGCTTTCGCGGAATATCTACTTCTAGTACTTTAACGATAATTTGTTGATGCAAACTCACATGTTCATTCACGTCTTTCACAAAAGCATCCGATAAATTAGACACATGAATTAGGCCACTTTCTTTAATACCAACATCTACAAAACACCCAAAATTGGTAATATTATTTACTATACCAGGTAGCAATTGACCTTCTTTTAAATCGTTTATAGTTTTTATATTCTGATTAAAAGTAAACTCTTTAGCCTGCTCCCTAATATCTAAACCTGGTTTTTCAAGTTCTTTAATAATATCTTCAAGCGTTAATAAACCTACGGTTTCGGTGCAGTATTTTTTTAGGTCTATTTTTTTAAGCTGTTCGGAATTACCAATTAATTCAGAGACCGAATTCCCCAAATCTTTGGCCATTTTGGTCACAACCCCATAACTTTCAGGATGCACGGCAGAATCGTCTAAAGGGTTTTTAGCACCTTTAATGCGTAAAAATGCCGCCCCTTGCTGAAAAGCCTTGTCTCCCAAACGCGGCACTTTTTTTATAGCACTCCTTGACGTAAAGGCCCCATGTTCATTTCTATAATTAAAAATATTTTCGGCTAATTTAGGCCCAATACCAGACACATAACTCAGTAATGATTTGCTCGCCGTATTGATATTTACGCCAACAGCATTTACACAGTTTTCAACTACCACATCCAATTCTTTTTGAAGCTTAAGTTGATCGACATCATGCTGGTATTGCCCAACCCCAATAGATTTGGCGTCGATTTTAACCAATTCGGCCAAAGGATCTTGCAATCGTCGACCAATTGATACCGACCCACGAACGGTAACATCATAATCTGGAAACTCTTCTCTTGCTATTTTGGAAGCCGAATAAATGCTCGCTCCGGCTTCACTTACCACAAAAACTTGAACATCATTTTTAAAATGAACTTTTCTAATGAGGGCTTCAGTTTCTCGTGATGCGGTACCATTTCCTATGGCAATCGCCTCAATTTTATAAGCATCGGCCAACGAACTGATTTTTTTCATGGCTCCAATGCTATCATTTTTCGGAGGATGTGGGTATATGGTTTCATTATATTTCAACTGCCCTTGAGCATCTAAACACACCACTTTACATCCTGTACGAAATCCAGGATCGATTCCCATAACTCGTTTTTCACCTAAAGGCGAACCTAGCAAAAGCTGCTTTAAATTCTTAGCAAAAACACTAATGGCCGATGCGTCTGCCTTATCTTTTGCAATTTGCAAAGCCTCATTAACCAACGACGGCAACAGCAAACGTTTATAAGCATCGTTAATAGCGAGCACAATTTGTTCGGCACAAGCATTTTGAGAACGCACTATTCGCTGTGTAATCTTATCTAAAGCACGTGTATCGTCAATTAATACTTTTACCCTTATAAACCCTTCTTTTTCAGCTCTTAAAACTGCTAAAAACCGATGTGAAGGCATGCGGCTTAGATTTTCTTCCCAATCGAAATAATCTCTGAATTTTTGAGCGTTCTCATCCTCGGCTTTCGTTTTTACCACTTTCGTGGAAAGCATAGCAAAACGCTCTAATTGGTAGCGAATTTGATTTCGTATATCGGTACGTTCGTTTACCCATTCGGCAATAATATGTCTAGCACCTTCTAAAGCAGCATCTACAGAGTCCACATCGCCCTTTACATATTTGTAGGCAATAGACTCAACATCATTAGCATTCTGGCTCATGATAATCTTGGCCAACGGCTCCAAACCATTTTGCCTTGCTTTTTCAGCCTTGGTTTTACGGCTTTTCTTAAACGGTAAGTACAAGTCTTCAAGCGCCATTAAATTGGTGCAATTTGCTATTTTTTGTTGAAGTTCGGCTGTTAGCACCTCTTGTTCTTCTAAAGCTTTTAAAATGGCGTTTTTACGTTTTTCAAGTGATGCAAATTGTTCTTTAAACTTAACAATCTCACCAATTTGAACCTCATCTAAGTTTCCTGTAGCTTCCTTGCGATAACGCGATATAAAAGGGATGGTGCAATCTTCATTTAATAATTCAACCGTATTTCTAACCGATTTTTCCTGAAGTTGCGTATGCTCAACGATATATTTTATCATAAATTCTAACGAAGTAAAAAAATGCTAAACTAAAAAAATTACTTCTGAAAATATTGAAAAACCCGAAAGCTTTAATAGATTCTATTTTACACGATGAGAAAAACCATTGATAATGCATGGTCGTGCAGAATAAAGTGAAGCATATTCCCTACAATAATTTATATCCTTGTCGGAAACTCTGCGATATCACTTAGTCGACTTTAAAAAAATCCTACAGTCGTACCTCCTTCTGGATGAGAGCATGACTTTAAATTTATATTAACTCACAATGGTTCTAAAAGTGAGATTAATTCGTGGCGTTTTTACAGTTTTAGTTGGCGGTAAACGGTGTAACCAGTGGGTTTGTGTGTCAGCTTTCATAATTAATAAACTGCCTTTTTCTAATAATATTGAAACGGTTTGTTTGGATTCTTTATGTTTGAAGGAAAATTTCCGGTCGGCTCCAAAACTTAAGGAGGCAATGGCTCCATTTTTTTTCAAATCCTTTTCAGCATCGCTATGCCAAGCCATGCCTTCGCTCCCATTGTGATACAAATTAAGTAAGCAGGAATTATAGGTTTCTCCAGATTTCGCTTCAACAATGGCTTTAAGTTCTAGAAGCTCTTTAGTCCAAGGCAAGGCTGATTTTGTGGTTTTAGAATAAGTGTAATCAAAAGGCTTGTCACCATACCAGGCTACTTTACGTTTAGTGACTATCAATTTCCCAAAAATGATAGCATTATCATGTTCCCAAGTGATGCTTTCCATCAAACGTTCGAAATAATAAAGTGTTTTTTTATCTGACAGGACTTTTCCATAATAGAGCACGTCGCCATCAAAAGGTATGATTTGGGTTATGGGATTACGATTAAACAAGTCCATATAGGATACAAATAAATGTAAATATAGGTACTAATTATACGAATAACGTTATTACAGAGAGATTCACAAAGAAACTTGTTATTCCAATAAAGGCACGACTGAGGAATCTTTACATGAAATGAAAGGGATCAATATTTCAAGAACGCTTCGATTACACGATTAAACAGTGCAACAGTAATTTAGACATGAATTTGCACGAAGGCGAGTTTATCCAAAATTTTGTGTTTTTGAAAAATAATTTCAAAATTCATAGGTTAAAATAATATAGATTATAACCTGTTTGGAAAACAAATATACAATTGATTGTAAATTTGGCCCCATTTAAATCGTGTTTTCTTCCATTTTTTGCTGATGCTTTGAGCTGCTAAATATATGGATTTCAGTGCTGCATCATCATGAGGGAAGACTTTTTTGTTGCGTGTATATTTTCTTAAACTGGCATTAAAACTCTCAATGATATTGGTAGTATATATAAGTTTTCTAATCTCTTTTGGGTAGTTTAAAAACGCGGTCAAATTATCCCAATTGTTTTCCCAAGACTGTACGGCAGAGAGGTATTTATCTTCCCAATTTTGTTTAAAGACTTCGAAAGCCTCTAAAGCGAATTTCTCATTATCGGCTTGATAAATAGCTTTAATATCGACCATTATTGATTTACGGTCCTTATAGCTCACATATTTTAAAGAGTTTCTAATTTGATGTACGATACATATTTGACGTATACTACCTGGAAAAATAGCTTCTACAGCTTTATCTAATCCAGAGAGGTTATCCGAACACAGAAAGAAGATATCTTTTACGCCTCTAGAGCGCAGATCGTCTAAAATGGACATCCAAGCAGCTGCCTTTTCTGTCTCCACAATACTCATGCTCAAAATATCTTGTTGCCCTTCGGTATTCACCCCTAAAACTATCATACAGGCTTTAGATATTACCTTGCCTTCTTGACGTATTTTATAATGAATAGCATCTATCCAGACAATGGGATATACGTCTTCTAAAGGTCTATTCTGCCATTGTTTGATGTCTTCCAATAATTGATTGGTGATAATGGATACCTGTGATGTGGAATACTGCACTCCATAGGTACTTTCAATAAAATCAATAATATCGCTATTGCTCATACCTTTGGCGTAAAGCAGTTGAATACAATCTTCTAATTCTTGACTAATCGATTGATGTTTGGGGACAATAACAGGCTCAAAGCTCGCTTGACGATCTCTGGGGATTTTGATGCGTTGTTCGCCGTTATGAGTCTTGATAGTTTTCTCTGAGAAACCATTGCGCTGGTTGTTCTCAATTACAGAACCTCCTTTTTGAAACCCTAAGTGGGCAGTCATTTCTGCTTTTAAAAGTGATTCAATACCACGTTTAAGCAACTGTTCCTTGACCTGGTCAAAGTCCTCCTTGTTGCTGATTTTGCCGATCAAGGCGTCTAATTGTTTTTCTAAGTCTGAGTTCATAAAATAAAAATTTAAAAGTAAATTTTTTGCCTATGAATTTCAAAATCATTTTTAAACTAACTAACAGCAAAAACACAAAATAGTTTACAGTCCCACGAAGGCTATATGCAATAAGCTATACGCTAATCGAATGGTCTAAAAAATGCCTTTAAACCTCTATAGCTATATAACCTTATAGCTTTATAACTTTATAACTTTAATAAACAAAAAAACCTGTTCATGTTGTTACACATGAACAGGTTGTATTTTATGGAAACTAACGATAACATATTGTTAAATACTATTAAAAAACAGGGTAGTTCTACGCTACTTTCTTAATTAAATCGAAACAAGGGCATTTTTTACAGCGCTTATTTTCTCCTTTTTTAAACTTTTTACAACAGCTACTTTTTACTTTTTCAGGAAGTTCTATTCCTAATTTACGTAATTTTTTCTCTGCCTTTTTTTGCTTTTTTTTGCCCACAATAGGATTCTATAATTAACACTTGCGGGCAAATGTAAATTATTTTAATTAAATCTAAATAAGATTAAATGTTAAAATTTACTGTGGTGCATCTGTCGCTGCGGTAGTTACAGTTAAATTTTCTATATCTCTATCAAATAAATACAAGCCACCTTTATCGTCGCCAATCATATTAATCTTATCCAAAATCGTTCGAGCTACGGCTTCTTCTTCTATTTGCTCGGCCACGTACCACTGTAAAAAGTTATGGCTGGCATAGTCCTTTTCTTGAAGACTAATATGCACCAATTCATTAATACTTTGAGATACATATACTTCGTGATCGAATAATTTTTCAAACATTTCTTTAAAGGAACTAAAGGTCACATTAGGTGCTTTTAGCTCCGAAATTTTAGCATGCCCGCCGCGTTCGTTTACGAACTTTACCAGTTTTAACATGTGTTCACGCTCTTCATCAGACTGTGCGTACATAAAATTTGCCACACCTTCCAAACCTTTAACTTCGGCCCAACAAGCCATGGCTAGATATATTTGAGAAGATTCGGCTTCTATCCTTATTTGCGTATTTAACGCTTCTTCTATCTTTTTTGATAACATAATGTTTGGTTTTTTCGTAAAGTTACAGATTTCTATATTCTATTTTAACCACTGTTTTTAGAATCTAATAAAACATAATGAGTCTTAATAAATCTAGAAACAAAAAAGAGGCTGTTTGAAAAGTCAACAATATTTAATTTGCATATTTCGACAAGCTCCATATAACAACAAATATACTTTTCAGACAGTCTCTTTAATATTATTTAAGGGCTGTTAGTTTCCAGCTTCTTGTTTAGCATCGTTAATCATATCTTCATTAGGCACGATTACGATATTAACACGTCTGTTTTGAGCACGACCTTCGGCAGTACCATTATCTGCAACAGGTTGTTCTTCACCAAACCAGTGTGTTGTTAATCTTCCTGAATTAACACCTTTTTGTTTTAAGAAACCAGTTACAGCATTAGCTCTGTTTTTTGAAAGCGTCATGTTGTAATTAGCATCACCTTGGCTATCGGTATGTCCTACCACCAATAAGTTAGTGTCAGGGTAGTCCTGAATAATTCCAACCAATTTATTTAATGTAGTTTCAGACTCACCATTAATATTGTATTTGTTCGTAGCGAAATACACCCCGCTACCATCTTCAAAGGTTACTACAATACCCTGATCGACACGCTCTACTTGAGCACCAGGAACTTCTTGTTCAATTTGTTGAGCTTGTTTATCCATTTTATTTCCAATGATAACTCCAGCCCCACCACCAATGGCAGCTCCAATAGCAGCTCCTAATTCGCTGTTTCCATGGCCAACATTATTACCAATAATGGCACCTAAAAGCGCACCACCCACGGCACCAATAGCAGCACCTTTTTGTTTATTATTCGCGTTATCTACAGCCTTACAATTCACAAATGAAAATAAAGTGATCGCTGCCAATAATACTATTGATGTTTTTTGAATATATTTTTTCATGTTATTTAATTTAACGGTTACTATTAATTTTAAGGGATTAAATATTTTAGAGTTTACTAAATTGCCAAGTAATTACAAATGGCTCATCATCGACCGTAAGGGTTTGCTCCCAGGTCATGTACGATTCAGACATTGAAGTTAAATTAAAACGATAGCCTTGATTCGTCATAGACTTCCCTTTAACATCGGTTGGCTTTAATAGGAAATCATAAAGTCCTGATTGCTCATCTATTTTTTGAATGGTGAAAATAAAATATCTCAAACCCGTATTACAATCGGTGCCATTAATAGCATAGCTCCCTGTATTGTTATTAGGTATGAAATTCCAAGTACTGCCTTCAAAGCAAGCCTTATTATCTTCATTCAAAAGCGTCACGTTAAATTCACCTTCTTCACTATACGATATAGCGCTAAGCGTCCAGTCGCCCTTAATTTCTTTTTTTGGTTTTACAGGCGAAGCTGTTTTACTAGACCCGCAAGCCATAAGGCTTAAGGTCATTAATACTAATACTATTTTTTTCATGGATTATGGTTTTTTATAAAGTTACAAATAAATATAGTCACGAATAATCTATAAAACAAATAAAGAAGGTTTTTCTCAATTCGTTTAACTATAAAAATTCGAATACTAACGCTATTAGTAAACGGCTTTATATTTACATGTAAACTTATTTAAAACACCACTCAAAATCAGTACCTAACTAACGGTTAATCCATTTGGAATTTTAGCCTCATCTGGATTAACAAAAACTAATTTTCCTTCGGCGTTTTCGGTCATTAATATCATACCTTCACTTTCTACACCGCGTAATGCTCTTGGCGCTAGGTTCACTAAAACAGTGACTTGTTTACCAATAATATCTTCAGGTTTAAAACTCTCGGCTATTCCCGAAACTATGGTACGTACGTCGATGCCTGTATCAACTTTTAAAACCAATAACTTTTTAGCTTTTGGCATTTTTTCAGCTTCAATAATAGTCCCCACACGAAGATCTAGCTTGGTAAAATCATCGAAGGTAATCGTAGCTTTTTGAGGCTCGACAGCTTTATTAGCAGCTTCATTAGCCTTTTTACTGGCTTCTAATTTATCCAATTGTTTCTGAATGGTTTCATCTTCAATTTTAGAAAATAACAATTCGGCTTTTCCTATTTTATGTCCTGCGGAAAGCAGCACGTCTTTAGTTTTAACCTCATTCCAGTTTGCTGCATCCTCATTTAAATTTAAAATATTTTTTAGTTTCTCGGAAGTAAATGGTAAAAACGGCTCACTTAAAGTCGCTAAAGCTGAAGCAATTTGAAGCGCCACATACATGATGGTTTTAGTGCGCTCTTCATCGACTTTAATCACTTTCCATGGCTCGGCATCGGCTAGATATTTGTTTCCTAGACGTGCTAAATTCATAAGTTCCTGTCCGGCCTCTCTAAAACGGTAACGCTCTATAGAACTAGAAATCACGTCTGGATATGCTTTTACAGCAGCTAAAGTCTCTTCATCGACTATTTCTAAACTGTTAGGTGTAGGAACAATGCCTTCATAATATTTATTAGTTAAAACCACCACACGATTAATGAAGTTTCCAAAAATAGCAACCAATTCGTTATTATTTCTAGCTTGAAAATCTTTCCAAGTAAAATCATTGTCTTTTGTTTCCGGTGCATTTGCTGTTAATACATAGCGCAACACATCTTGTTGCCCAGGGAACTCCTCTAAATATTCTGGCAACCATACGGCCCAGTTTTTAGACGTTGACAACTTATTACCTTCAAGGTTTAAAAATTCGTTTGCAGGCACATTATCTGGCATGATGTAAGACCCTTCAGCTTTAAGCATCGCCGGAAAAATGATACAGTGGAATACGATATTATCCTTACCTATAAAATGCACCAATTTGGTGTCTTTATCTTTCCAATACGGTTTCCAATCTTTGCCCTCTCGATCGGCCCATTCTTTAGTTGATGAAATATAACCGATAGGTGCATCAAACCATACGTAAAGCACTTTGCCCTCACCACCTTCTACAGGTACAGGAATACCCCAATCTAAATCTCGTGTTACGGCTCTTGGGCGTAAACCATCATCAATCCATGATTTTACCTGGCCGTACACATTAGGTTTCCAATCTTTTTTATGCCCCTCTAAAATCCATTCTTTTAAAAAAGCTTCGTGCTTATCTAAGGGTAAAAACCAGTGCTTCGTTTCTTTTAGCGTAGGTGTGTTTCCTGTTAAGGCTGACTTCGGATTAATTAAATCGGTAGCATTATGGCTGGTACCACAAGCTTCACATTGGTCGCCATAACTTTCTTCATTGCCACATTTCGGACAAGTTCCAACCACAAAACGATCGGCTAAAAACTGATTGGCTTCAGCGTCGTATAATTGTTCGGTAGACTCTTCAATAAATTCACCCTTATCATACAAAGTTTTAAAAAAATCGGAAGCCGTTTCGTGATGAATTGGAGCCGAAGTACGCGAATAATTATCGTAGGTAATCCCAAAATCTTCAAAAGACTTTTTAATAATAGCATGGTATTTATCTACGATATCTTGAGGTGTAACCCCTTCGTTTTTCGCCTTAATAGTAATGGGCACACCGTGCTCATCACTACCCCCAATAAAAGCAACATCGTTACCTGTTAAGCGTAAATAGCGCACATAAATATCGGCAGGCACATAAACGCCCGCTAAATGCCCGATATGAATTGGGCCATTTGTATAAGGTAAAGCTGTAGTAACAGTGTATCTTTTTGGTGTATTCATCTAGTCTAAAAAAATAATTATGGGTGTCATGACAATAAACCTTTTAATTCGAAAAAGGCTTCTGTTTTTTTGTAATGACTGTTCTTTTAAGCCACAAAAGTAATCATTTAACAAGCGATTTAGAAAAAAAATGTACTTTTACATTATGGCAAAAAATCTTCTAACATTCAGCTTATTTTGCGCAATTTTTTTCTTCGGAATTCAAAATTATACTGCTCAAAATGTTGCTGTTAAAACATCACAAAGTAGTTTGAAACAACCACCATATCTAAAAGCAGGCGATTCTGTTGCTATTGTAGCGCCTGCGGGCATTTTAAAAAACAGACAGGCTGAAATACAAAAAGCACAAGCCCTTTTAAAAAGTTGGGGCTTACACACTGTGGTTGGAAAACATGTATTTACACAAAACAATCATTTTGCTGGCAGTGATGATGAGCGCTGTGAAGATTTCCAAAACGCCATAGACGACCCTAGTATTAAAGCCGTTTGGTGTGCTAGAGGCGGTTACGGCGCTGTACGTATTTTGGACAAATTGAACTGGACGAATTTTAAAAAACATCCGAAATGGATTATCGGTTATTCGGATATTACAGCCCTGCATAGCGATGTCCATAATTTAGGCTACCAATCACTACACGCTATGATGTGTACGAGTTTACAAGATACTCCAGAATCTATTAAAGAAACCATTTCAACCTTTAAAAACACCCTTATGGGAACGCCTAATTCCTATACTTTAAAGGGGTCGAACTACAACAAACCAGGAACAGTTTCTGGTGAATTAGTTGGTGGAAATTTAAGCATTTTACAAACCATGTTGGGTTCTAATTCTAGCCTTAATACCTCTGGAAAAATACTATTTATTGAAGAAATTGGTGAATACAAATATCATATTGATCGCTTATTACAAAGCTTAAAGCGTGCGGGATATTTTGATCATTGCGCAGGGGTTATTGTTGGCGATATGACCAAAATTAAGAAAAACACCACCCCATGGGGCAGCTCCATAGAACAACTTATTTTAGACGTTTTAGCCGATTACGACTTTCCTGTGACTTTTAATATGCCAGCTGGACATGACAAGGACAATCGGGCTTTAATTTTTGGCCGTGTTGTAAACCTTTCTGTTGAAAAAGAAAAATCTACAATAAACTTCGAAAAATAACCCTTAAACACCAGTAGCATACTACAACATTACAAAAAAAGCCACCTATGATTGAGACAACACGGTGGCTTTTTTAGACTGTGAATACAGGGTTTAAAACCCGCGCTCCTTTTGAATTTGTTCATAAGCAGCCTGCACTTGCCTAAACTTTTCTTCGGCGCCTTTTTGATGTGCAGGTCCAAGATGAATCACTTTATCAGGGTGATACTTTTTAGCCATTTTACGGTAAGCTTTTTTAATCTCGTCGACAGAAGCCGATTTATCGATCTCTAAAACTTTATAAGCCGCATTGCTATCGTTATAAAACATGGCTTTAATACTTTCATAATCTCTTTCTGAAATCCCTAAATAGCCTGAAATCTTAAAAATTTGATCGACCTCATCTTGAGTAACAGCACCATCGGCCTTAGCAATTCCGAATAAAAAATGTAAAAGTTGTAAACGTGAAGCATGCTCCATCATCTGGCGTATTTGCAAACAAACGGGACGCAGCGACACTTGCTGCTTATTAATATTCTTAAAAAGTTTAAAGGCATGATTAGCACGCTCCTTTCCGTACATACCCACAAATTGCTGACGTACGAAATCCAATTCACGCTGATCTAGTTTTCCGTTTGCTTTGATTACCGAGGATGCTAAAATGAGTAAACTCACTTCAAAATCGCCCGATTGGGTGCGTGTTTGAGCTCTTTGTCTTTTATCGAAGGCTTCCTTTTCGGAAAAAAAAGGATCAATACCCTCAGACATTGAATCTATTAAACTCCCTATAGCCACACCAATAATGGCGCCTATAGGTCCGCCAAACGACCATCCAATAGCACCACCAATCCATTTTGAATAACTCATGTAAGTATTTGTTTTAATTAACGTCCAACACCATCAATACCTATTTCTTTAATTAAAAAGAATTAGGTTGATAGTCTTTACGCTTAGCTCAAATTTTAAATTAAATAATAAGCGTAAATATAATATTTGTTAATGGATTGCTTTACGCAATTGTAACACAATTGGTATCTTTGCAATCAAAATTTTTAATTATTAAAATTATAATATATGTATCCAGCAGAATTAGTAAAACCAATGCGCGAAGATTTAACCCAAGTTGGTTTTGAAGAATTACATACAGCCCAAGAGGTTGAAACTGCTTTAGCAAAAGAAGGAACAACGTTAGTCGTTGTAAATTCGGTTTGTGGTTGTGCCGCTGCTAATGCACGCCCAGGAGCAAAAATGAGTTTAGACAATGCCAAAAAACCTAATCATATTGTAACGGTTTTTGCTGGGGTTGATAAAGAAGCTGTTGATGCTGCTCGTGGTCATATGGTACCTTTCCCTCCAAGCTCTCCTAGCATGGCTTTATTTAAAGATGGTGAATTGGTACACATGTTAGAGCGCCATCATATTGAAGGTCGTCCAGCCGAACTTATTGCAGACAATTTAAAAGATGCCTACAACGAGCATTGTTAAACATTAGTTTTTCACTGAAATTTGGAAACGTTTCAGAGTGATGAACGATACTGTGAAAAACCGGTTTATTACCATACAAAACCACGATAATACACTTATTGTGGTTTTTTTGTGACCTACATTTAAACCAAACCAAGATTTACTTATTTTTGAACCATGCAAAAAATCATCTCATACCCCTTAAGTATTATATATACTTTTTTGTTTTTTATTACCCTAGTAATTTTTCACGGTTTACAGTGGTTTTCCTTTAATGTTTTTGGTTACAGCATGCATAAAAAAGTTGTCGATGCTTTACAATTTTGCTTAATGCGCTGCGCCAACATTTTAGGCACCCGATTTACCTTTACGAACCCTTATAAAATTGATACCAATGTGCCCTTAATTATCGTGGCTAATCATCAAAGCTTACACGATATTTATCCCATTACTTGGTATATGCGTAAACACCATCCTAAATTTATTAGTAAAATTGAATTAGGAAAAGGCATACCAAGTGTTTCATATAATTTACGTCACGGTGGTGGTGCCTTAATAGACCGTAAAAATCCTCGTCAATCTATTCCTGCCTTAATGAAGTTTGGTGAGTATATTGAAAACAATAAACGAGCTGCAGTCATTTTCCCAGAAGGCACACGTAGTAAAGATGGCACACCAAAACCATTTCAAACCAAAGGCTTAGAAATTTTATTCAAAAAAATTCCTTCGGCACTGGTAGTTCCTATCACTATAAATAACTCATGGAAAATGTTAAAATATGGAAATTTCCCTATGGGTTTAGGGACTCATATCACATTTACCGTGCATAAGCCTTTAAAAGTTAGTACCTTTGCAAATAAACAAGACCTAATACATAGTATTGAAACTACTATAACAAATAGTATCGAACCATAACATTACAAACCATGTCATTAAAAAATAAAAGGTTAGAAGTCATGCAGTTTTTGGAAAAAGACGTTGACGCCCTAATGGAAAAATATTTAATTCCTATTGATTCCATTTGGCAACCAACCGACTTTTTACCGAATTCTGAAACTACAGATGATAAGTTTTTCGAAGAAGTAAAAGAAATTCGTGAACTTGCCAAAGAACTCCCTTATGATTTTTGGGTGGTTTTAGTAGGTGATATGATTACCGAAGAAGCCTTACCAACTTACGAATCGTGGTTAATGGATGTTGAAGGCGTCAACCAAATGGACGGTAAAGAAAACGGTTGGTCAAAATGGGTACGCCAATGGACCGCCGAAGAAAACAGACACGGCGACGTTCTAAATAAATACCTTTATCTATCGGGCAGGGTAAATATGAAAGAAATTGAAATAACCACTCAGCATTTAATTGCCGATGGTTTTGATATTGGTACAGACCGCGACCCTTATAAAAACTTTGTATATACCAGTTTTCAAGAATTAGCAACTTACATTTCGCATAATCGCGTTGCAAAAATAGCAAAAGACGTGGGCAACAAACGTTTGTCTAAAATGTGTAAAATTATATCTGGTGATGAAATGCGCCATCACCATGCCTATTCAGATTTTGTAGATCGTATTTTTAAAGTAGATCCAAGCCAAATGATGATGGCTTTTCATTATATGATGAAACAAAAAATTACCATGCCTGCACATTTCTTAAGAGAATCTGGCGGTAAAATAAGTTCTGCTTTTGAAGAGTTTTCAAACACAGCACAGCGAATTGGAGTTTACACTTCTACCGATTATGTTGATATTCTTCAGAAATTAATAGACCGTTGGGAAATCGATAAAATTACTGGATTGAATGACGAAGCTGAAAAAGCTAGAGATTATTTAATGAAACTTCCTGCCAGAATGTACCGTTTAGCCGACCGCATGAAGATTCCTGAAAATTCTTTTCAATTTAAATGGGTGGAGCCAGCTATTATTAAATAGATTGTTAATTCGTTTCACTGAAAAACACAATATTATAATTACATAAATTCATTCCTTTCAGTTTAACTGGAAGGAATTTTTTCTTTTAAAATATGCACACTTCCGAAGTTATCATTAATAAAACCATTGCCTTTGTAAAATCGACTTTAGCCCATGCCGAAGGTGGCCACGATTGGTTTCATATAGAACGGGTTTATAAAAACGCGTTGCTTATAGCCAAAACTGAAAAAGCAAACGATTTTATAATTGCTTTAGGCGCGTTACTTCATGATATTGCCGATAGTAAGTTTTATAACGGCGATGAAACTGTTGGCCCTAAAAAAGCACAAGCCTTTCTTTCGGAATTAAAGGTAGATGAGGCCGTAATTACTCATGTAGTAAATATCATCAAACATATTTCGTTTAAAGGTGGCAATGAAACGCAAACATTTACATCGCCCGAATTAGCCATTGTTCAGGATGCCGATAGATTGGATGCTATTGGCGCCATAGGTATTGCGAGATGCTTTAATTATGGCGGATTTAAAAATCGTGCACTTTACAATCCGGATATTACTCCTAATTTAAATATGACAAAAGCCGAATACAAAAACTCAACTGCACCAACTATAAATCATTTTTACGAAAAACTTTTGCTACTAAAAGATCGCATGAATACCGAAACAGGAAAAAAAATAGCCCTAGAACGCCATAATTATATGTTAGGCTTTTTAGAGCAATTCTACAAGGAGTGGGAAGGACTGAAATAATATAATTATAGGCTACTATAAATAAAAATCTCAGATGGATTAAAGCCAATCTGAGATTTTTAGGTTATAACACAATGGGGACATCACCCCTAACTAATCATCTTTTTAATTTCCTTTCTATAATTTGAGGCACTTTTACCGGTAATATCATTAAAAGTTTTATTAAAGTGCGAAAAGTTATTAAATCCACACTCAAAACAAACATCGGCGATACTCATTTCTAACTCTTCAGAAAGTAATTTGGTCGCATGTACCACACGGTATTCATTAACAATTTGTGTAAAGGTTTTACCAGTGGCCTTTTTAAAGTACCTACAGAAGGCCGGAACCGTCATACTAACCTTGTCTGCAATTTCATCTAAGGCTATATGGTGCGTAAAGTTTTTATTCACATATTTAAAAATCACACCAATTTTAGCACTGTCTTGTGCTTCGGCTTCGAAAGCCAAACCGTCGGCATTCAATAAACTATAATCGTCGGTTTTGGATAAATAACGTAGAATCTCCAAAAATTTAATAACACGCTTTAAGCCTTTATATTCATATAATTTTTCAATTTTCGGACCTATTTTTTGCTTGGTTTCTACTTTAAAGCGAATACCCTTTTTAGCCCTTTCAAATAAAGCCGCGATATTGGCCATTTCGGGAACATTTAAAAAATCGTCTCCTAAAAAATTAGATTTAAACTGTATAGTCGTTTCTGTACCATTAGCGGTTAAACGGTCTGTAAAACCATTATGAGGTAAATTAGAACCTATTAATATTAACTGACTGTTGTTAAAATAGGACAAGTGTGTACCAATATGAGTCTTCCCTTGTCCTTTATTTATATATATAAGTTCTAATTCTGGATGGAAATGCCAGAAGGCGCCATTCTTATCTACCTGTTCTACATGCTGTTTAACCAAGATCGAGCTACCAAAACTTGGACTTAGCTTCTTTAATGTGGGTTTCTTAGCAATCATAATCGAGGGTTTTTATTAGCAAAATTAATACATATTATGCATACGTTGTATATTTATTTAACTCAAATATATGTTAAATTAACTTCACTCACAGTTAACAATTACTTAATAGATAAAATAGCATATAAATAAGCCAAAATTGATGTTTTGTAACCTCTGCATCTCACATATCTTTGTACCGTTGAACGTTATAAACGACTCACTATGAAAAACATACTTACACTAACGAAAAAAGGGATCTTGATAGTTGCTATGCTTGCAACCGTTTTAGGTTTCGCTGAAGGAGATGCTAAGGTTATCGTAAAGAGAGACGCAAAAAAAACGACTATAACATTAGAGGATGTCAAACCGGGCGATTTAGTTTCTATAAAAGACAACCAGGGTATCATCATTTTTAAAGAATCGGTAGAAACTACTGGTACTTATAAAAAAGGATTTGATTTAACAGAATTAGCCAATGGCGATTATGTTTTCGAAATTGATAAAGATTTAGAAGTAAACACGATTCCATTTAAAGTTCGTGCTAATGAAATTGAATTTGATGAATCTGAAGAATCAACATATTTTAAACCACATACAAAGAAGGAAGCCGATTTACTTTATGTAACCAAACTTTGTTCTAACAATGAAGCAACCATCATTAATATTTTTAATGAAGTTGAACAAGGTACCTACAAAATGGTTCATTCGGAATTGATCGAGAATACCTTAGCTATCAAAAAGGTTTATAAATTGAATAAAGGAAATTATAAAATTACAATACACTCTAATAATAAGGAGTACACAAAATTCATTAATAATTAGTTTAATGTCTTATTTAGTTTAGTTTAGTTGGTAAAGTGGGCTGTGGTGGCCCACTTTTTTTTGTTTTATTTTTTAGGTTATGCGACTTAAACTTCCATAGGATTTGTTTTTACCTTTATAAGACATGAAAACACAACTTTGAAACCTCTTATTGTTGCGTAGCATAATCACACAGAATCAATATAGCACACATTATAATCAATTACGATGTTTTAAAATGAAGACTATTCTTATAAATTTACACATAAATACCTCATTTTGAAAAACATAACTCGTCTCTCACAAAATTTACTGCTTTTAACAGTCTTGTTATGCAGTTTACAAGGCCATGCAAAGAAAGCCGCTTATTACAATGTTAAAAATTCTAAAAAACAATCCTTATTAAGATTGAACGATATTTCCAAAGGAAGTTCATTATTATTACTAAATGACAAAAACCAGATTTTATTAAATAAACACCATCGAAATATTTCGGCGTTAGACCTGGACCATATTAAAGATGGGCATTATACCATTAAAATAATAAACTCGGCGGAAGTTATGAGAATACCTATAATTATTTCATCAGGTATGGTATTCATAAACAACAAAGAAACACTTATAAATCTTAAACAATTTCAAAGTTTTTGCCATATTAAAAATATTTATGATCACAGATCACAAATCAGACTTTATGATGAGCGAAAAAAATACAAAAACCATTTACTAAACTCATTCTAACCCCCCTAAAATGAGATGATGTTAAAAGGGATCGTTTATATAGTATGCTATTATCATATTATATGGCACCCGTAAAAATATTTTTAACCTTAGCAATAAACATCGGTTTCATAAGCGCCACCACACAAATCAAACTTTAGCCGCTTTCTCAAATGACCTCCTTTTTTAGCAGCATTGGAGAAATTACCAAAATTACCTCTAATTTAACCTATTCCCCTTCAAACTTCCCCAACTCTATCCAACGGTTAATTTAACACACAAGTTGGTCAATTTCAGTGTTTTACACCTAAACCATCTCCCGTACCTTTGCAGTATCAAAATAGAAAATTTATATATTATGAATAACATATTGACAAACACAAAAAAAGGTTTTTTAATGGTAGCGTTATTAATTTCTACCTTAAGTTTCGCAAACGAAAATGCTTTCTATAGCATAAATGCTGAAGGTAACAGAACAACCTTAACATTAAATTACGCGAAAGAAGGTACTGCCTTAGCTATTAAAGATGCCAATGGATCCGTTTTATATTCTGAAACTATTAAAGCCACTGGGAGATACAAAAGAGATTTTGATCTAAACTTTTTACCAAATGGAAACTATTTTTTTGAAATAAACAAAGATTTAGAGATTAAAGAAATTCCATTTACTTTAAATGCTGGAGTTGCAAAATTCAATAAGGAAAAAGTGGTTTATAAACCGTTTATTAGAGTAGAAAACGATTTATTATACATTACTAAATTAGCAGTAGATGGTGAACCTTTAGACGTAAAAATTTATTTTACTGAAAAAAACAAACACAATTCGACACTTTTGGTTTCAGAAAAACTTAAATCGACCGATAAAATCGAAAAAGTATATAAATTAGAAGGTATGAACAAAGGTGAATTCCAAATTATATTACACTCTGGAAATAGAAGCTTTGAAAAAAATATTTAAACTAATTTTAGTTTTATATCACAAGGGTAATCTTTTTAAAGGTTGCCCTTTTTTTTTATTCGAACTTAAAGGAATACTTACAATAACGCGATAATATAACATCATAAAAACACGTAAAAACCACAAAACAAAACACAATTACCTAGCTTATATGCTAAATTAACTTAACACAAAATCAACATTAATATAACAGATAATCTAGCATACAAATTCGTCAATTCCCATGTTTTTCAGGATCTGCTTGCGCCATATCTTTGTGGTATACAAAAGATAAAATTATTTACTATGAAAAATATAATTAAAAACGCAAAAAAAGGAATCTTACTATTAGCATTAACGGTAACTATGGTAAGTTTCGCAAATGAAAATTCAATTTACAACGTTTCTGTTGTTGCAAACAAAACAACTTTAACTATTAACCATGTTAAAGAAGGTAACTTGCTTTCACTTAAAAATGCTTTAGGACAAGTAATCGCTTCAGAAACGATTAAAACTACTGGAAAATATACTAGAGAATTTGATTTATCTTTCTTATCAAATGGAAATTACATGTTTGAAGTAGATAAAGGTTTAGAGATTAATGAAATTCCTTTTTCAATAAAATCTGGTGAAGCTTTATTTAATAAGAATGAAGAAAAAGTAATTTACAAACCTTTCATTCGTGTGTCTGCAGACATGGTATTTGTTAGCAAATTAGCCATTGACGGAGAACCATTAGATATTGAAATTCTTTTCACTCCAAAAAACAGCATGAATTCTACGGTTGTAGTTTCAGAAAAAATAAAAAATAAAGATAAAATTGAAAGAGCTTACCAATTAAGCAGTGCTAGACCTGGTGAATACCAAGTGATTCTTCGCACTGCTGGAAGAAGATTTGAAAAAAAGATCTAAGAAATTTTAGTTTAGTTTAGTTGAAAAAAGGTGACCTCAAATAGGGTCGCCTTTTTTATTTTATTAAAGAGTCATGAATGCAATACTTGTATTTCATTCATTTAACTGTAAGCTTGCAACAGGGTCTTTATGGCGATTGCAAGTTTAAAACTGAAAAAGGAGTTAAATGAACAAAGGCAGGAATTTAACTAATTAGCACAAATTTTGACTTGTTAGGTGTATAAGTTTTAAAAACATTATTAAGATACACCCTAATATTCACTATGGGTTTTATTCTCCTTTTCAATATCATGATAACTTAAAAAACAACACACTTTATTAATAATGCAAAAGTGATTAGAAAATACGTCTTAAATAATAAACATTTCATCACTTAGGCTGTACTCTCACTGAGAAAGAGGCTTATAGCCTTTCTGGCTTCAGCTATAATAACACCTTAAAATAATTCCGATAAATTAACCTTTTTATATGCTAAATTAACTTAACACAAAATCAACATTAATATAACAGATAATCTAGCATACAAATTCATCAATTCCCATGTTTTGCAGGATCTGCTTGCGCCATATCTTTGTGGTATACAAAAGATAAAATTATTTACTATGAAAAATATAATTAAAAACGCAAAAAAAGGAATCTTACTATTAGCATTAACGGTAACTATAGTAAGTTTCGCAAATGAAAATTCATTTTACAACGTTTCTGTTGTAGCAAACAAAACAACTTTAACTATTAACCATGTTAAAGAAGGTAACTTGCTTTCACTTAAAAATGCTTTAGGACAAGTAATCGCTTCGGAAACGATTAAAACTACTGGAAAATATACTAGAGAATTTGATTTATCTTTCTTATCAAATGGAAATTACATGTTTGAAGTAGATAAAGGTTTAGAGATTAATGAAATTCCTTTTTCAATAAAATCTGGTGAAGCTTTATTTAATAAGAATGAAGAAAAAGTAATTTACAAACCTTTCATTCGTGTGTCTGCAGACATGGTATTTGTTAGCAAATTAGCCATTGACGGAGAACCATTAGATATTGAAATTCTTTTCACTCCAAAAAACAGCATGAATTCTACGGTTGTAGTTTCAGAAAAAATAAAAAATAAAGATAAAATTGAAAGAGCTTACCAATTAAGCAGTGCTAGACCTGGTGAATACCAAGTGATTCTTCACACTGCTGGAAGAAGATTTGAAAAAAAGATCTAAGAAATTTTAGTTTAGTTTAGTTGATAAAAAGGTGCACCTTCTGTAAGGTGCACCTTTTTTATTTCCATTAATTTTAAAAAGAGACCTGAATAAACATGGTTTCTTAATCACACCTAAAAGGAGAATTTAACACATAATTGCGTCCATTTCAGTGTTTTACGTCAGGATTTTAATTGTTAAGTTTGATATGTTGAACGTTAAAAACACTTTATTATGAAAAACGTACTTAAACATTCAAAAAAAGGAATCTTGATGGTAATGATGTGCACTGCCATGCTAAGTTTTGCAAATGAAGTTCCATTTTTTAACATTAAAAATGAAACATCAAGCACCTCTCTAGTTTTAAAACGTGTTAAAGCAGGGAATTTATTATCGATTAAAGATAGTCATGGCGTGATTGTACATAAAGAAGTAATACAGACCACAGGAATTTTATCTTCCAATTTCGACCTTACCTTATTGCCCAATGGCGCATATAAGTTTGAAATAGACAAAGGCCTTATAATAAGTTCAATTCCATTTTCTGTAAAATCTGGATTGGTTTTATTTAAAAAGGAAAAAGAAGAGATCATTTACAAGCCTCCTACGCGTATTGAAGGCAATGTGGTTTACATTAGCAAATTGGCTTTAAATGGCGAACCTGGCTATTTCGGAGTGACCATGCCACGTATTTCGGTCAAACCGTGCCACTTTAAGAGATCATACAATAATAGTTAAATTTAATTAATACTGTTCTTTCAACTTACCTTTTCTCAAGGATTCTCCAGTAAGGTTTATCCTATGCGATGAATTTACAATACGATCTAGTATCGCATCAGCGATAGTGCTTTCGCCGATAATATCGTACCAAGCGGATACAGGTATTTGTGAAGCTACAATCGTTGCTTTTTTATCATGTCTTTCATCGATTATGTCCATAAGCGCCTCTCTGTCCTGATTGTCGAAGCTCTGTAAACCAAAATCATCAAGGATAAGCAGATCTACTTTTAATAGTTTTGCAAGTTCTTTAAGGTAAGTGCCATCTACTTTACTTAGTTTTAATCGTTTCATCAGTCTAGCAGTATTTGTGTATAGGGTTCTTTTATTCATCATACAAGCTTGATGTCCCAATGCCTGAGCTATATAACTTTTACCCACTCCAGAGGATCCTGTGATAATCAAGTTTTCCTTTTTTTGTACAAAATCTAGAGTAGCCAAACGCTCGAACATATTTCTGTCCAAGCTTCTGTTGTGCAGGTAATTAATATCTGTAAGTGTAGCTCCCTGCTTAAAGGCTGCTTGCGTTGTAAGCCTTTTTATCTTTCTATTCTGAAGGTCTTCCCATTGGTGATCGGTAAGCAATGCTAGATATTGATCTGGCGTAAGACACTCTATTCGGTTATCACTAAGGTGGTTGTGATGGAGTTCAGCTATAGCTGTTAATCTCATTTTTCTGAGTTTTTCGATGGTGTGATTTGTATTCATATATGTATAAAATTTAAGTGATTTTTTCGTGTTGTTTTTACTTATAATTGGATGCCCCACGGATGTTCGCATGCTTGGGGATATGAGAACCTCGGTCTGTTTCTTCTTGTAGGAATAAGGAGCTTTGATCTAGATTATTCTTCAGTATGTTGGTTATCCTGTTGTAGCTTACAGCATCAGCCTGTATGGCTCTTTTGCAAGCATTATCTAACCTTTGGGAGCCATAAGACTTATGGAGTTGTATAACGCCCATAGCTCTTTTATACCCTGTTTCAGGATAATCCAACGCAGCAATAATCCGCTCGACACATGCTGCAACATAACTACCATGGACAGCTGCCTTGTTCTTAAAGTATTGCGGACTCCACTGGCTGTATTGTTTATGAGAACTACTAAGGTGATCCTTGTTGGTTATGTATGCGCCTTTGGAACCGCTACGTTGGTGTATAGCTATGCGCTGTTGATTATAATACACCTCTACCATGCCTTTGGTATAGTGTAGCGTGGTTTCCTTGCCAATGTAACGATATGGAACGCTGTAGTAAGTCTTATCTGGTGAAAAATAGATATAGCCTATTTTCTGAACCTTAGCTCTTCTATATTCTTTTATCTCGTAGCGTGTACTGCTTAAGGGTTTTAGATACTCTCGTTCGACGCTTTGGAAGAGCTCCAGACGACTAGCTTCTTTGCGTTGGAATAATAGGTTGTTGTAGCACTCTAGCAGAAGTTTTATCTCTTTGTTTAGATCTGCTAAAGAAAAAAAGGTCATTTCCCGAAGGGGATAATAAATCCGTTGATAAGCTAGATGCACCGCGTTTTCCACCAGCGCTTTATCTTGAGGGGAGTAACTACGCGTTGGATTGACCACGCAGTTGTAATGGCGGGCAAAGTCTTTAAAACTACGGTTAACCTGAGCTTCGTATCTACTAGATCTGGTAACGGCTGATTTTAGATTGTCTGATACGATGGCCTTGGGTACTCCCCCGTAGAAATGAAGGGCGTTTTCGCAACAACTTATAAAATCTTCACGCTTTTGGCTCATACAAGCCTCAACATAGGTATACTGACTGTTAGGGAGCATGGCAACAAAGACCTCTACTGGAAGTATCTCGCCTGTGATTTTGTCTACTATCTGAAGTTTTTTTCCAGCAAAGTCCACGAATATCTCTTTCCCTGCCTCGTGTTCAAGTTTCATAGATCCCTTGATCTTGGCATATTTACGATGGTAATGCTCCATGAATTGAGTGTAACTATAAGGGTCTTTAACCTTTTGACTATATTCTGTGTAGTGGTACAAAAAAGTAAATCCTGGGTGGTTCCGAGCCTTATTAATACTTTCAAAATAAAACATCAATTCATCATAGCGTTTGTTATTTATGGTTGTATGAGATGTAAAGAGCTTTTCTAGGGTGTGGTTGTCTAGCTTTAATAACTCCTTAAAACTATAACCACTACCTTTAAATAGGTGTATATAGCTATTTATAGTGTTGCGGCAAATGCCAAGTGTGGCTCCAATTTGACGGTTACTATAACCATCTTGTTTTAAGTTGATAATTTGTTTTAGGTCCTTTGGATCAAGTGTGTTGGCCATATCGCTTTTTAGAGCAATAAGGTAATTACTTGATCTCTTAAAGTGGCACAAATCGAAACGGAAACATTGGCACAAATCAAACCGTTTTTAGCTAACTCAATTTCCGTGTGGCACAATTTAAACCGAAATCAACGGCACAGTAACTCCGAAATCACTGGCACAAATCGAACCGTGTTAGCCAATCTAATTACACGCATAACATAACGACTCCGCTTGAAGCACCTTTAAAAAGGTAATTTTAAAATAATTCTAATTGCTGGGTAACACCCGGTAAATCGGTAGGCTTTTTACCGTGAAACAGCTCCATATTACCAAACTGTTTATCGGTAATACACAAAACTCCTATTTTTCCGTGTTTAGGCAAAGCCTTTTTCACTCTTTTAATATGCACATTTGCATTTTCGCGGCTTGGGCAATTACGGAGGTATATGGAAAATTGAAACATATCAAAACCATCTTTTAATAGATTTTTCCGAAACAAGCTAGCTGCTTTTCGCTCTACTTTAGTTTCGGTTGGTAAATCAAAAAACACCAAAACCCACATAATTCTATACGCATTAAATCTGTCTTGAGACATGGTTAATCTAATTCAGGATATTTTATCTGTCTTAATTCTCCTGTGTAACATTTATACAAAGAAGCCGTAGTAGTTGTTACTGCTATCATTAAAGGCCTTTGTTGCCCATCTATCCAAACATCTTGTGTAGCAATACCTAACAAATATGCTTTTACTTCTTTAGTAAGCGCATCGGTTTCGCCATTATTATTTACATAATTTACCACCATTTTATCCACAAATGGGCGATAAGGCTCCATAATATCATCTGCTAAACAATAGGGGTTGTATTTATTTTTATGAAACAATCCCAAAACAGGTAATAATCCAGAACTCACCAAAGCCCTAGCTACAATACTACGCAAAATTGCATATCCAAAATTTAGAAGCGCATTTGGAGCGTCGCCAAATCGATTACGCTGAAAATCAGGAAACAAATGTTTCCAATAATGTTGTGCTGCTTTCCCTTCAGTATTAGTTGTATCACCACTTTTGGTGGTGGTACGATACATCTCCATAGGCTCATGCACACGGTTGTTGAGTTTCAGTAAGGCTTCTTGATTTTTAATTTTTTGAATCACAGTTTGTTTCCATAACTGTTTTTTTAAAGGATCACTAACCTCTAATTGATACTTAACACGTTCTGAATGTTCTGTATGACCATACAATGGTAAGGTAATCCCAAAAGGCAGGTGGTGTGCATCGCAGGTTACAATGCACACGCCGTTCCCTTGTAAACTATTAATAACCTGCGTACTGATAGTAATTTGATAATGGTCCAAAACCAACAAGGCCATATCTTCAATAGGTACAGAACCTTTTACATCTCCCAAAGGTTCTTGCACTAACAATTGTTGGTTCTTTAATTTGAGGTGGGCTGGGTTTCCTATATAGACAGTGCGTTTTATCATAACATATTATTGATTAATACTCTCCAATTTGAACAATGTTACCCAGGTGATTAGTTCGGACTTTAATAATGTTTTCAATTTTACTTAATGATTGTATTACTTTATAAGTTGTGTCCTTCAAAGACTTGTTTACAGATACAGTAGTTTCAAGATGGTGCCTAAACCATAATCCCGATAATAATGAACTTATTTTCTGTACCCTAAACAAATGAGGGCTAATCAAGGCATAATTATTTTCATTTAACAAGTCTATTCCTTCTGGATTAAAAGTATCCGTAGGAAAAATGAAAAGTTCGTTTTGTTTGAGTGTAAATAAGAATTCCCAACCTTTGTCTTTGTTGTAATCTTTGTTCACTATAGGTAGGTCTTGATTTACTCTAGCTATAGCATCAAACAAAGAAACAACTTGTTCTTGTAATTTTCCTTTCTCGTCTTTATAAATAGCGACATGATGATTATTTCCGGTACTTACAAAATCTACAGGTTGCGTATGGCCTTCGGCATCCAAAATAAGGTTTCCAAAATAGTCTCTTTTATCATGTAAAGCCTCTACGTTTGATACTCCACTAATGGTAACACGCTTTATAGCAATGCCTTTTTCCTTATTCAACCAAATAGGATTGTTATCTAAGTTAGAGAAAGCCGCTTTTTTATCGCCATTAAAAGCTTCTACTCTTTGGTACAAAAGCGCTTTAATTTTAGCATCTACTATTTTTTCTATTTTTAAATCAGGTGTTATTTCTTTACGTATGGTGTATACGTCTTGGTAAGTTTTAGTAGTTACTGTTAAGGGCATTTGTTTACCATTAGCTAAGTATATAGGCGTTTTACTAGGTGCATTTTTACCCCCAAAAGCTTTTTTAGGATCGTTGTTAAATTGGGTAATCTTCTTTAAAAGTAGTGTTCTGTATTCTGGCTGCGTAACCGTATTTATTTTATCAATTGTAAAGGAAGTTCCAATTTTTTCTTGTTTTACTATTTCTTTTTTTGAGCGCCCATAAACCGTTTCTTTATGCAGTTGGCCTCTAGGCGTTTTGGCTTTTTGAACATGATAGCCTCCTTGTTTTTTAGTTTTGTTTATATTTTTTGTAGCTACTTTATTTTTAGTTTTAAAAGAAATTAAAATACCCTCAATATGTTTTTTAGCTTCTGCTCTAAAATTTGTTAATGGAGGAATGAATTTTCTTTTTTTACCACCATTTTTTTGGTCATAATTTTTAGTGATTTTATTTCTTATACTAAATAAATTAATTTCTTTTTTAGACTTTTTAGCATACTCCGAACTGCTTTCCTCATCTCTGGAAGAATTTAAATTATTAATATATTGAATGTGATTATGGGTTGTAAAAGCAACAGCCAATGCATCCATAGCATGATGCCTATGGTCGTTTCTTTTGCTCCAGTCTATAATTTGTTCTACTTTATTTCCATTTTTTCGTTCCTCCAGAACAGTTAAACCAAGTTGTCTGTATTTAGGAAGGTTTAACTCTTTCATTACATTAATTAAATCCCAATCCTCTCGTAGTTTGTCTGTAATACTTCCGGTTGTAGGCACGACGTTTCTAACAACTTCTTGCAACATGTTTTTCGCTTTTTTAGCGATGTATTGTGTGTTTTTTAAATCTCTTTCAATAAAGCCATCAGCCAGGTTACTCTCTTTCATGAGTAACTTACTATATTTTCCTTTGGAAATCACACCATTATCATATAAGTTTTTTACTCTTAAAACATAGTTTTCTAAATCATCATTATATTTCTCTGCAATAAAATCATAGGATGTCATATTAGATTTGGTAAGATTCACTGTTCTAAACGCTAGGGTTTTATTAGAAAAAGAATCATCAAATAATTTAGCTTTAGGAATGATGTGTTCTATATCTATTTCTTTAGAAAATAGTTTGTTTGGTGCTATATATTGATTGGTGTATAGTGTTTTGTATCCATTTGTTTCCAGTTCTTGATACAACCTATATCTAGTGACATCATTTTTAGTAGGATTTAAAATATTAAATGGGGCTTTTTGAAGTGTTTTCTTTACCCCTTCATTGCGCTTAGTTGCTGCAGCAATACCAACAGTCATTTCTTTACGCTGCTTAGCCGATTTTTTTAATTCTCTGGCTAATTCAATTCTAATTTCATCAGGTTTACCATAGCTATCAATTATTTGATTAACAACATTAACTAATTGGTTTAATATTTTTTCTACAACAGGATTTCTTAAACTGTTTTTTGGTAAAAGTTCCAGTTTTTCTTTTAATGCTCTTTTTAAATTTTCTTCTTTAGTAATGCTGTTTGAATGATTATAGCCCGCTAGTACACATGCTTGCGAATATTCTATACCATCTTGTAAGTGTGGCATAATTTTACGAATAGCTCTAGCACTTAAATTTCCGTAATCTGGTTGAAGACTAATATTAGCAAATAGAGCGGTGTATTTTACAGGAATGCCAAATTTTAAATGCAATTTCTTTTTTAGGCTTACAGAGGTTTTCCCGTAAATGGCCTCGTCTTGCTTGCTTATTTTAGTGTCGTCTTCGGCAGAGTATAACAAATGCCATAATTGATAACTGGCTTGCTGTTCAAAATTATCAGCATTAATATCAAAGTCTAAAATATTTGGATTGACACCTATTTCTGGTAATGTTGCTTTTAACTCTTCCTTTATTTCAGAGGCATTTTTTTTGTTCCAATCAAAACCATGTCCTTCGTTTTCAGAAATTTGCTGTAATACATTGTAAATTGCTTGATTGGTATTATTTCCTTCAATAGATTCAAAATTACATTTCCAATCTTTTGTCTTTAATTTCAGTAGTTTTAAAATATCTGTATTTTTTAATTTCCCCCTTGTATTTAGTTCTTCAAAAATTAATTTTTTTTGATCTAGAGTTAATACTTCTTCTGGAAATTCCTTTTTAAAAAGATCCGTTGGAGTTTCTTTTATAGGTGTAAAACTAAGATTGTTTAAAACCTGCCATATTTTAAATTCTTGAAATACAGGAGATGATTTAGGGACAACTCTTGGCCCTATAGTTTTCTTTTTAACTTTATCTTCAACTGTTACTTCAATTGTTTTTTGCTCGAACTCACAAATGCTAATTAACCCTTTTTGAGACTTTAATTTTCGTTGATAAAAAATAATTATATCTCTTAGCTCTTCTTTTAATGAAGGCGTTAGTTCTGTATGATACTTAGCTTGTGTTTCCCAGATTTGTTCAAATTCATCTAAATAATCTTGACGGTAAAAGACTTGATTTTTTAAGCTTGTATGCCTATTTAGTTCTATTTGTCGATACAAATATTGCCCAACTGTAATTTTGTTAAAATATAGTTTTTTACTTCTATCTCCAATAGCACCTAAATACCCACTCGATTTGTTTAAGTCATTGTTTATTTCCTGAAATACAATAGCTAAAATCTCTAAATCGACTTTGCTTTCTAAAGCTTCGCTCCTCCATTTATATTTTTCTAGTTTCTTTTGGGAGGCACTACCTTTTTGGGTAATTCCAGTAATTTTAAAAGGTTCTTTGCAAATTGCCCATGTTTGGTTTTTGCTTTTACCTTCTAAATTTTGGAAAAGCTCATCGGTTAAAATTTCGGTATAAAATTCTTTTTGAAAATTCCATATTTTTAAAAATTCACTTTTTAAATCAGATTGATAAAAATCAGGGATATACTTTTTATTTTCTAATAAAAGCTGATAAACATATTGTCCTGGCGTAAAATTGTTCTCATACAAATGTTTAGCAACCGACATGCCATCAATTAAAGTACCTTCCTCTTCGCTTTTAGCTTTTCTACTACTCTTGTACCCTCTTTTTTTATTGATGCTTAAAAGTATTCTTGCAAACTCTTCCTTTTCAACACGTTCTTTAGCTGCCTTAGCTCTTAAGGAAAGGGTTTCGAAAGTAGAATTACTTCCTATTTCTGTTAATATTGATTCCGATTGGATGACCTTGTTTTTTAACAACGTTTCTATTAAGTTTTTTCTTCTTAATTTAAATCGTTGCAAGTTCCTACGCGCCCCTCTTTTTAATGTTCTATCTGCATTTACAGATAATGGATTCCCTTTTTCAAAATCAGTAATTTCATCAGAACTTAAAGGGTTTACTCGAACACCGAGTTTAATTATTTCAGAAGTTTCATTTATATTTTCGGCTTCATTTACTAAAGCCCAACCAATAGAAGTTGTCCCTAAATCTAGTCCTAGTATTTTTTTCATATTATTCTATAAATCCATTACCCAAACAGCAACAGAAAATTGATTTTTTTTAGCAGTAAAGTCTTGTGTTATTTTTTTAAAGACGGAATTAAAAATAGGCTTTTCTATTAAAACTTCCCAAATCTTTTTATATTAGCAGTACAATTTGAAATCAATTCACAATAAGGATTATTCCGTTGTGAAAACATTTAAAACGGCAACTTCGGTTGTCGTTTTCATTTATAATCACAAATAATTAAAAGGCATTATTAATCATTTTCAAATAAGCCCCAAGCCTTAAAAACGCATAACTGTCCTTGCTCATGTGAGGGCAGTTTTTTTTGTTTAATAGCAACTATTAGCATACGCCAGATTGGCATCACAACGGGCATAGTCGACAAATAAATGGTATTAGCATAAAAACCATTAAATTTGTTATTCAGATCTATCATAAATTCTTGAGCCTTGAAATACATTTTCACTCTTCTTTTGTTTTTTATCTTTTCTAATTCTACTTTTTCTGTTAATGAGATTGACTCTCTTTTAACGCGCTTAGAGAAAAGCATGGCCATGCGTAAAACTTATGACGCCGCTAAAGAAACACGCATTAAAGAGTTAAAAAAACTCCTGGGTGAAACATCTACAACGCTAGAAAACAAATATTTTCTTACCACCAAAATCATTGAAGAATATGAAAAATACAGTTTTGATAGCACCTTATATTACATCGAGAAAAATATTGCCACAGCTAAAGCTATAAATAATATTTACCTCGAAAAAGAATCCATATTAAAACTAGCCAAGTTGCTTGTTCAGTCTGGTAGATATAAAGAATCTATCGACGCTCTAAATGAGTTAAACAGGAAAAAACTACCCGAAAAACTACGCAATAAATATTATTATAACTATAAAGAAGGTTACTCGGGGCTCAGCTTCTATACCAGCGTTCAAAAAAGTAAAAAAAATTACTCCTCATTATACCAAGCCTATCAAGATTCATTAATGCAGCGATTAGGACCTAACTCGGATGAATCGTTAGCTTTAAAAGAAAAAAACTTACGAGATCAAAGAAAAATTAATGACGCTCTTCAAACAAACTCTAAACGCCTGTCTCAGGTAAAACTGGGCACCCCACTATATTCGTTAATTACTTTTGAAAGAGCGTTGCTATACGACTTAAACAACCACCGGGATCAGCAAAAAAAATACTTAATCTTATCGGCCATTTCAGATATTCAGTCTTCAGTTAAAGACAACGCTTCTCTAACCGAATTAGCTATGGTGTTTTTTAAAGAAGGTGATATAGATCGCGCACATAAGTATATCGATTTTTCTGTTGAAGATGCTGAGTTATACAACTCCCGACTTCGTTATATTAACATATCTAATAAATTATCAGTCATTTCAAAAGCATACGAAGCTCGCAGTATAGAACAAAAAGAAGAACTCAAAAAGATGCTTTTGTTCATTAGTGTTTTGGTCTTGTTTTTACTGATAACGATTTTTTACATCTACAAACAAATTAAAAAACTTTCGGCAGCTCGGAAAAGCTTAAAAAATGCCAACAATCAATTAAAAGACTTAAATGAACAATTAAGTTTTTCTAATGAAGACCTTAATAGACTTTACAACGAACTATCGGATTCCGACAGAATAAAAGAGCAATATATAGGCACATTTTTAAATTTATATTCTGATTACATAAACAAGCTAGATACTTACCGTAAAATGGTAAGAACCTATATTGTTTCAAACAGAACAAATTCATTACTTGAATTAACAAAATCAAAACAAGTTATAGAAAACGAGCTAAATCTTTTCTATGAAAACTTCGATAAATCTTTTTTACACATCTATCCTAACTTTGTCGAGGAATTAAACAAACTCCTGCATGAAGACAAACAAATTGTTCTTAAAAAAGGCGAAAGTTTAAACACAGAGCTACGAATATTTGCTTTAATAAGATTAGGCATAACCAACAGCTCGAAAATCTCCAAAATTCTTAGATACTCTGTAAACACCATTTATAATTATCGTGTAAAAGTAAAAAATAGCGCCATTAACAGAGATGAGTTCGAGAATATGGTTAAAAAAATCTCTTAAAACCTAAAATATAGCAATATTGCCCGTGTTTTTTTATGTATTTAGCACAAATACAGTAAAAATTACTATATCACTTCTACATTAAATCCACTTAATACACCAAGCACTAAAATTATAATCCTTTAATTTTTAGATACTTATATTATTATTTAGTTACAACAAATCTACATTTGAAATACTTCGTGTTGCTTTTTCAGACCTATAGGGGTTAATTTGTTTCTATAACACTAAAAACTAAACATGTTTCAAATTTTACCAAAAAACTAAACAATAATGAATGTAAAAACTAAACACAGAAGAACAATTTCCCTGTTACTCTTATTATTATCATTTTGTGCATTTTCCCAGGAAAAGACTATTAAAGGAAAAATATCCGACATTAATGGTCACCCGATTCCTGGAGCCACAATAATTTTAAAAGGAACAACCAGCGGAACCTCATCAGATTTTGATGGTATTTATGAACTACACGCCAATATTAGTCCTGAATCCATACTCGTATTCAGTTATGTTGGTATGACAAGCATTGAAGAAGCTGTTAATAATAGAACAACCATTAACGTAACCCTGCAAGAGAACACACAATCGCTTGACGAGGTGATTGTTATTGGATATGGCGCACAAGAAAAGAAAGATGTAACTGGTGCGGTTGCCCTTGTAAATTCTGAATCTTTCGAAGAAAGATCGAATGCACAATTAGGGTCCTTACTACAAGGTCAGGCCGCGGGTGTAGAGGTATTAGCAAACTCTGGAAAACCATCTGAAGGTATGCGTATACGAATTAGAGGAACAAACTCGATTACTTCTGGTAGCGAGCCACTTTATATTGTTGACGGCGTACCTACCACCGATACACGCTCTATAAACCCTTCAGATATTGATGCCATTTCGGTATTAAAGGATGCCTCTTCTGCAGCCATCTATGGTGCACAAGGTGCCAATGGTGTTGTTATTATAACAACTAAAAGAGGTACTTCCGAAAAACCAAAAATATCTTTTGACACGTACACAGGTGTATCTCAAGTTTGGAATACTTTACCTGTTTTAAATGGCGAACAATACCGCGATTTAATGACCGAAATGGGCCAAAATACCAATTGGGATTTATACACAAGTACTACAGATTGGCAACAGGAAATTTTCCAAAATGGTTATACAAACAACTATCAATTAGCCTTATCTGGTAAAACTGAAGGCACCAACTACTACGTTTCAGCGGGGTACTTAACACAAGAAGGGGCTGTTAGAAGTTCTGAAATAGAACGCTATAACTTCAAAATAAACCTAGACCAAAAAGTAAGTGACTGGCTAACTATTGGCTCTAGAATAGCCTACACGCAATACCGCGATGTAGACGTTAAAGACAACACGAATGTAAACTCTGGAGGTGTTTTACTTGGGGCATTATCCACCCCTTCAATTATTGATATTTATAATCCTGATGGCTCTTTTACCAGCAACCCTTTTCAAAACTGGGAAAATCCTCTTGCCTCAACCGATGGCTTAGATCGAGAATACAAAAACCAAAGATTATTAGGAAACTTATACTTTGAGTTTAAATTCTTAAACGATTTTACTTTCAAAACAAATCTGGGTATAGATAATAGCCATGGTGTATACGATTCGTTTTTAGATCCTTTTAGAACAGGTTATGGTAGATCATTAAAAGGACAAGCTATAAACAATACCAATAAAGATTCTTATTACATTATTGAGAATACTTTAAGATACGACAAGCTAATCAACAATCACAAAATAGAAGCGCTTATTGGTTCTGTTAATCAAAAAAGCACTTGGGAAACTAGTGAAATTGAAACTAGAAATTTTGCAAGTGCTTCGGTTACCACACCAAACGGAGGCTCGGAAGTAATAAAGGGTACTGCTAGAAAAGATGAAAAATCAAATGCATCGTTCATTAGCCGATTAAATTATAGCTATGCCGATAAATACTTGATTACAGCTAACTTTAGAGCAGATGGTTCTAGTGTTTTTGGCCCAGAACAACGATGGGGCTATTTCCCTTCTTTCTCTGCAGGTTGGAGAGTTTCAGAAGAAGGATTTCTAAACAACGCTAACGCTTTAAGTGATTTAAAGCTTAGAGCTGGATGGGGTATTGTTGGTAATGATCAAATTGCCCCTTACTCCTATTTAGGACGAGCTGGTAGTGGTGCCAACTACCCTATTGGAGGCGTTACCCAACCAGGTACTTTCCCTTCATCTATTGAAAATTTAAACTTAAAATGGGAGGAATCTAACCAAACCAATATTGGTATTGATCTTTCTTTATTTCAGCACCGCGTAAATATTACTGCCGATGCCTACATTAAAAAAACAAAAGACTTACTGTATAACGCACCACTACCTACAGCTACAGGTTTTGAAAGCGCTATACAAAATATTGGAGAGTTAGAAAATAAAGGTGTTGAATTTAGCATAAACACCATAAATATAGATCATGAAAACTTTTCATGGGAATCTGGTTTCAATATGGCCTTCAATAGAAATAAAATTACAAAACTCGTAGATGCCGATGTTTTTCAGGGCACCATTTCTGGAGGACGAGGCGAAGCTAGTTTAATTAGAGAAGGTGAGCCTTTAGGAATTCTTTATGGTTACAGATATGGCGGAGTAGATCCGCAAACCGGTGCTGCATTCTATTTAGATAATAATGGTGATTCTACATTTACACCATCTGCAGACGACCGTACCATTATTGGTGATGCTAATCCCGACTTTACTTACGGATTTACAAACACCTTCACCTATAAAAATTTAAGTTTATTGGTTTTCTTACAAGGTTCTCAAGGTAACGACATGTTAAATGCCACAAGGATTGAAATTGAGGGCATGACAGATCCTAAAAATCAATCGTTAGCGGTATTAGATAGATGGCGCCAACCTGGAGATTTTACAGATATCCCAGCTTCTAGTTTTGGTAATGCTGATAACTCTAGAATTTCAACACGCTTTATTGAAGATGCTTCGTATTTAAGAGTTAAGGCTGTTACATTAAGTTATGCGTTTCCAAGCAGCATTTTAAACAAATTAAAAATGAGTGCTTTAAAACTATATGTAACCGGAGAAAACCTTTTAACCTTCACAGATTATTCTGGTTTCGATCCAGAAGTGAATGCTTTTGGAGGAAGTAATACCGTAAGAGGTATAGACTTTGGCACCTACCCACAAACACGAACAGCCATTTTTGGTTTAAACGTTACTTTTTAATCAAAAAACACAATCATGAAAACAAATAAAATAATAACACTATTACTAAGCCTATTAGTATTAGCATCTTGTGAGGACTATTTAGATTTAACCCCCATTTCGGAAGAAACTAGTGAAAACGCTTACGAAACCGCAAGTCAAATTGAATCAGCGCTTATTGGTGCTTACGAATCTTTTCAATCGGCTGAATACTATGTTTGGGATAATATTCTTTTCCAAGACGTTCGTTCAGATAATAATTATGCGGGAGGTGATAATCCTGAAATTTTCGCTATCGATTTTTTAGAAATCACGCCTACACATTCTAGGCTATATAAAAATTGGTCTAATATTTACAATGCCATTTCTAAAGCTAATATTGTTTTAGAACGTGTTGATGATGTTACAGACCCTCTATTAACAGAAGCTAGAAAAAGAGAAATAAAGGGGGAAGCCTATTTCTTAAGGTCATACCATTATTTTACCCTTGTTAAATCATGGGGTGCAGTACCATTAATTACGAGTACTATAAAATCGACTTCGCCAGAAAGTGTTCAAATTCCTAGAACATCCATAGAAAAAATTTATCAGCAAATCACTTCAGATCTAGAGCTAGCGGCTACACTTTTACCAGACGTTTATGGCGATGATTCTAGCATAAACAAAGCAAGAGCAACCGCTGGAGCTGCGTATGCATTAGCCGCAAAAGCTTATGCACAACAACCTAACCCAGATTATGACAAGGTATTAAGCCATATTCAAAAAGTAGAATCTAGCGCAGCAAACTACACGCTTATTCCCTTTGAAAATTTATTTGATGGCAATAATTACAACAATGCCGAATCTATTATTGAAATTCAATATTTAGGAGGAAACGAAGGTAATTTTGGGCCACAACTTCTTTTACCACCATCAATTTCTGGTGATTCTTGGAGAAAATTTGTGACCCCTTCACACGATTTAATAAACGCCTTTGATGCACAAGGTGATGATATTAGAAAAAACGCCTCTGTTTTATTTGAAGAAGTACAGTGGGTTGATGAGTATTGGGGCAATGCCTCAGGTAGCTCTATTCCTTTTAGTTACAAATGGAAACAAGCTAGCGGATGGGCAAGCTCTAACAGACAGTACATACTAAGATACGGTGATATTGTGCTTTTAAAGGCTGAAGCACTAAATGAATTAAATCAATTGGAAGCCGCTGCAACAGAGGTGAACAGAATTCGAAATAGAGTAAACCTACCAGATCTTACAGACGCGCAAAAAAGTTCAAAAGACGTATTAAAACAAACCATACTTAATGAGCGCCGTTTAGAGTTGGTCCAAGAAGGCCAGCGATGGGACGATTTAGCACGTTATAATCAATTGGTTTCAACCATGAATAATCTAGTAGAAATTGATTTAAGAGATGGTAGCACCGTGAATTATAATATGACCGAAGACAAAATATTTTTACCTATTCCACAACAAGAATTAGATAGAAACCCATCATTAACGCTTCCTCCACTATAAAACAACCATTATGAAAACACTATATAAAAACATTATTTGCTTTTTTTTAGCAGTTGTTACTTTAGTAGCCTGCGAAACAGAAGACAACTTACAACCTGAAGGACTATGGGAGTTAAGTAACCCTGCCATAACTTCACCCGAAAATGATGCTACAATCATTTTAAACCAAAATACACCTGATGAGTTGATAACATTTAATTGGGATGCTGCCGAATCATCAGCAGGATACATTGTTACTTACAAGGTCCTTATTGACACCTTAGGAACAACTGCGTTTGATAACCCTTTGTTAATTTTTGTTTCAGGAAATGGAGGTAAAGATTTATCTGCCTCCGTTTCTCATGAAACTTTAGACGAAGCTTTATCTATAGCCGGCTACCCTGCGAATAGTAATGCCGAACTATCTTGGGCGGTTCAAGCAAGTAGCATTAATAAACAATCTACAGACATTCAAAAAATAACCGTTAAAAGGTTTGAGAATGAAATTATTCCTGATCAATTATTTTTATCGGGTAATGCTGTAGAAAACAATAATAATATCGCTGAAGCTATTCCTCTAAAAAGACTAAATAATGCTGATGGGGACCCTTCAAATATCCATGAAATTTATACCAGTTTAACAGCCGGTAAAACTTTTAAATTATACAGCGAACAATCTTTACCTGCTCATGTTTACGGAGGCGGCGCTAACGATGGTGAACTGGTAAAATCTGGAACAGCAATCTCGGTAAGCGAAGATGGTGCATACCGAATTCGAATAGATTTAGACAACAACACCTACTCCATACTTAAAATAGAACGTTGGAATGTGAAAGGTAGCCCAATTGTTGGTGGATGGGGTAGCGATGAACCTCTGGAATACATTGGAGGCGGCGTATGGCAAGCGACCATGGACTTTGTAGACACAGGCGGATTTTTATTCCGTGCCGATGTTAACGACGGTGGCTACTGGGATTACCTAATGAAACGTGTTACAGGGACTACCAACCAAGTTATTATGGAATCTGATGCCGCAAGTCAAGGCGTAACTTATGAAGATGTGCCTGGAGAAATTAAAGGCAGTGTTATAGTTACTCTAGATTTATCAGCCAGCTCCTATACCTACAACATTGAAAAAGATCCTAATGCATCAGAACCAATTGATACGCCCGACAGCTTATTTTTATTCGTAAACGGCAATATGGCTACCGAGTTAACCAAAGATGGCGATGTATTTAAAACCGACGCGCATTTCGCCCTACAAAACGGGGATATGGTTGCTTTAAATACCTCAGCCGATGGCTCAGGAACAAGCTATACCATGTTTGCCAATATTGGTGCTACCGATGCTACCGATGATGCCAAAGTTATGATGAGTTCAGATTTAAGTGAAGAATCAGGCGATATTTCAGTTGAAAGAGACCAAGCCTATGCCTTTGCTATCGATTTTGCTAATGCTAAATTTCAATGGAGCTACTACAATCTTTTCTTATTTCACTGGGATGAAATCAATCAAGATTGGGATGGCAGAAACGAGTATTTATTAACTTATGAACACCCATTTAAATTTACGAGTACCGTTGCTTTAAAAGCAAATTTCGATATGAAGTTTTTCTCACCTTGGGATAACGATTTTGGAGGCGACGACCCTTCAGCTTTATCTGGAGGCATGACTAACGGCGGCGGCTCTAACATTAGAAACATTGTAACAGACGGCAATTACCTAGTTAACGTTGAAGTTACAAACAACTACACCACAGGAACCTACGAATTCACTCAACCCTAAACAACAAAATCTACGAACCCCTACGGGTTAGGGGTTCGTAGATTCAATACACTAAAAAAAATGAATTTAAAAATCTTAAAAAAAAGCTTCATTTCAGCAGCATTAATAGCATCATTTTTTGGTTGTCAAAGTTGTCAAAAAGACGACGACGTTTCCGGCCAAATTACCCCACCAACAACACCAGAAACTGTAGATGTAGATTTTTATCTTACAAAAGCAGACCAATCGGTTTTATTCAAAAAACAGGATGCTGGAGTTTCAGCTTATAAGGAAAATTCAAATTTCACCATTAACGTTTCTAGCAGTAAAACGTATCAAGAAATCGATGGTTTTGGCTATTCATTAACTGGCGGAAGTGCGTTACACATTAACAACTTATCTTCAGCCAATAAAAGCAACCTATTAAACGATCTTTTTAAATGGGATGGCGAAAATATTGGTGTTAGCTATTTAAGAATAAGCATAGGTGCATCAGATTTAGATGCCGCACCATTTTCATACAACGATTTGCCAGCAGGCGAAACAGATGTTGCTATGACCAAATTTTCAATAGCAAAAGACAAAGAAAATTTAATCCCTGTTCTTAAAGCGATTTTAGCCATCAACCCAAACATTAAAATAATGGGCTCACCGTGGTCACCTCCAACTTGGATGAAAACCAACCAAAGCTTTAAGGGGGGCAGTTTAAAACCTGAATACTACGATGCCTATGCCTTATATTTTGTGAAATATGTTGAAGCTATGGCTGCCGAAGGTATTACTATTGATGCCGTTACTGTGCAAAATGAACCTTTACACCCTGGCAACAACCCGAGTTTATTAATGGAAGCTGCCGATCAGGCCGTTTTTGTTAAAAACCATTTAGGACCTGCATTTGAAACAGCAGGAATCCCTACAAAAATCATTATTTATGATCATAATGCCGATAGAACCGATTACCCAATTTCTATTCTAAATGATCCGGATGCCAAAAAATATATTGACGGTTCTGCCTTTCATTTATATGGTGGAAGTATCGATAAATTGAGCTTAGTACACAATGCGCACCCTGACAAAAACTTATATTTTACCGAGCAGTGGGTAGGGGTTAATGAAACCTTTGACAACAACTTAAAATGGCACGCCAGAGAACTCATAATTGGTGCAACAAGAAATTGGTGCAAAACTGTTTTGGAATGGAACCTTGCAGCAGATTCTAATTTAGAACCACACACCGATGGTGGTTGCACAGAATGTTTAGGCGCCTTAACCATTGATGGCAATACGGTTAAGAAAAACGTAGCGTATTACATCATTGCTCATGCTTCAAAATTTGTGAGACCAGGATCGAAAAGAATTGAATCTAATTATGCTTCCAACCTGCCTAACGTAGCTTTTAAAACACCAGATGGCAAAATAGTTGTCATTGTTTTAAATAATACAGACACTAAAAAAACTTTCAATATAAATGCTTCAGACGAACCTGTTACAACGTCACTTGACGCTGGGGCTCTAGGAACATTTATTTGGTAATTTAAAATTTAGCGACTATGATTTTTTCAAAATACAACCTCCTCCTTCTAGCTACTATTTTTTTGGCTTCTTGTACAGATACGAAAACCAAATCGACAGAAATAGTAGACGAAAAAGCTCCTGAAACAAGCTACAACATAACATCTTTAAAGGTTTATACCACAGCCGAAAACACCAATTTAAAATTGAGTTTAACTGATGAAGCTTCCTTTAAACCTGCAAAACAGCCCTTAGAAACGGATATTTCGGTGTTTGTAAATCCCAAAAAGAGTTTCCAGAAATTTTTAGGTATTGGTGGTGCCATAACCGATGCTTCAGCAGAAGTATTTGCAAAATTAAGCGCCGATAAACAAGAAGAGCTCTTACAGGCGTATTACGGCAAAAACAGCATTAATTACAACATTATTAGAACCCATATTCACAGCTGTGATTTTAGCTCAAAAAGCTATACCTATATTGAAGAAGGTGATACTGAATTAAAAACCTTCTCTATTGAAAAGGACAAACAATTTAGAATCCCAATGATTAAAAAAGCCATAGCTTTAATTAAAGATGATTTGGTTTTTTATGCAACACCATGGAGTCCACCACCATTTATGAAAACCAATAATGATATGTTACAAGGCGGGAAACTACGCCCAGAATACTATCAAACTTGGGCCGATTACTTTGTTAAATTCATTAAGGCTTATGAAGCTGAAGGTATTCCTGTTTGGGGGGTAACCATTCAAAACGAACCCATGGCGAAACAACGCTGGGAATCTTGTATCTATACAGCAGAAGAAGAACGCGACTTTTTAAAAAACAACTTAGGCCCAACATTTGAAAAGGCTGGTTTTAGCGATAAAAACATTGTGGTTTGGGACCATAACAGGGACTTAATTTCGCAACGGGCTAATACTATTTTTGAAGATCCAGAAGCTGCAAAATATGCTTGGGGTATTGGTTTTCACTGGTATGAAACATGGACAGGTGGCGATCCTAAGTATGAAAATTTAGCAAACATTAAAGAATCCTTTCCTACTAAAAACCTACTATTTACCGAAGGCTGCCAAGAAGCTTTTAGTGCAGAACATTATTTTAGATGGTCTAATGCCGAACGCTATGGCAATTCCATGATTAACGATTTCAACAACGGTACGGTAGGCTGGACAGATTGGAATATTTTACTTGACGAAACTGGCGGACCAAATCATGTTCAGAATTTATGTTTCGCTCCTATTCATGCCGATACTAGAACCAACGAATTAATTTACACACCGTCTTATTATTACATAGGACATTTTTCAAAATTTATTAAACCAAATGCCCTTAGAATAAGCACAACTACAAGCAGAAGCACCATTGAAAGCACAACGTTTAAAAATGAGAATGATGAATTTGTAACCGTCGTTATGAATAAAACAAATGAGGCGATTGCCTATAAATTTATTGTTGAAAACCAAGAAGTATCACTAAACATCCCTGCCCATGCCATTCAATCCATAGTCTATTAACCCTTTAATTTTATATATTATGAAAAACAACTACATGCTTAGTACTATTGCATTAACACTATTACTATCATTTCCATTATTTGCTCAAGTAGACGTTATATTTCGCGTAGACTTAGGCTCTGAAATTATTAGCCCCAATGGCATCCACATTGTAGGTTCATTGAACGGATGGGATCCAAGCATAACCACGTTGACACAGGAAGGAAGTACAACCATTTATTCTACGGTAATACCGCTAACTGAAGGCTGGTATGCGTATAAATTTGTAAATGGAAACACCTGGGGTGCCGAAGAGTCACCTTCAGCACCATGCGCTACAAGCAAAGGGAACAGGATGATTTATGTTAACGATTCTGGAACCGATTTAGTTTTAGAAACCGTCCCTTTTGGAGGTTGTAATGCCGACGGTACGGGGTTCGATTTAACATTTAATGTCGATACGTCTTCCTTATCTACTATAGATGCAGCTGGCATACATGTTGTTGGTAATATGAATGGCTGGACCACCGATGATTTGATGCTTACAAATACCTCTGGAGATATTTACAGTAAAACCGTTAGACTTGCTTCGCCAGCAGATTACCCCGTTACTCCTCAATACAAATACCTTAATGGAAATTCATGGGGCACAGAAGAAACACCAGCCTCAGGTTGCGCTACGGTTTCTGGGAGCGACAGAGTAATAACTCTAGTGAATTCTGGAAATAATACTTATGATGTTTTTAATGGTTGCACCTACACATTAAACATAAACCAACAAGACTTTAAAACTATTAACGCAGCTTACATTAAAGGATTAGGTCTTAAAGTTAATACGCCAAAATCATCAACTAGCGATGAATTAAATGTGTCCATTTATACCATTTCTGGACGCAAAGTATTATCTAAAAATATAGTTTATAACACCGAAAACATTATACCTCTAAACGGTATTAGCAAAGGCCTGTATTTAGCTTATTTTACTGATGCATCCAATAAGAATATGATCAAAAAATTTATAGTACATTAATTCATACGACATCACGAAACACCGTAAAAAGCAGTTGCTTTTTGCGGTGTTTTTTATCTCATTTATACTGTAATATGATTAATCTAAGCCTAGGAACCACAAAAAACCTCCAACTGCTTCAAAATAACCTCACGAGCCTTAGCATTTAAGTCTTTAGTATCATCAATAGTTAAACCCCTGGTTGGAATAAGTTTATGTACCTTCACTCGCATACGACCAGGACTTCCGCTAAAAAAAGTAAAAGAAAATCGTTTCTTATTATCGGCAAATGTTAAAGGCACCACTGGAATTTGATGATTAATCGCCAGTCGAAAAGCCCCATCTTTAAAGGTATCTAATTCAATATGTTCTTCGGGTACACCACCTTCTGGAAAAATACAAATACTTAATCCTGATTTTAAGCGCTTTTGAGCCCTTAAAAAAACAGCATGCCTACTTTTAGCCGAACTGCGATCTACCAAAATACAAGTACGTTTGTAGAAAAATCCAAATAGTGGAATTTTAGCCAACTCGGCTTTCCCAACAAAAACAAACGGGTTTTTAACCGTAACCAGCATGAGCATGATATCGGCCATAGACGTATGGTTAGCAATAAACATATAGCTTTTGCTTTTGTCTAAAGCTTCTTCGCGTTTTATAATGGGAACAAACCCCATGCCCATTAAAATAAATTTAGCCCAAATGCGTGCTAACCTAAAAAAGAATGAATACCAAGATTCCTTTAAAATAGATATTATTAAAAACGGAAACAATATTAGTATTGGTAAGCATACTAAAATGTAGAACCAAACACGGTAAAGGGTCCCAAATATGTATTTCAGAATTTTCATAAGCTTCAAAAATACTATTATAACCCGTTGTGCATTTTAAATAATGCTAATTTTAATATTATTAATGTTTCTCCCAAAAATAAACTTATTGATATACTGAATAGTTGTTAAAGCAGTTATCTTAGCTACGATTCTTGTTTTAAAACCTTCAAAAGTTTTAGCATAATTGCGTCTTATCATAAATTGGTCACAAAGTTGTGAAAATAATGTTTCTATCCTTTTCCTCTTTTTTCTAAATACATAAGGCTGTACTTTGTAATTTTTTTGATTGCTTCTCATAGGTGTATTTAGCGTTATATTACAGGTTTCAAACAAGTTAAGCTGTATTTCTGTTGATAAATAGCCTTTATCACCAATTAATGTACAATCGCTTATTTGCATCTTAATATCTTTAAGATAATTAATATCGTGTACAGATGCTGGACTCAAATCGATACTTTGAAAGACACCATTTACAGAACAAACAGCGTGCAGTTTATAACCGTAATAATTAGAACTTTGAGCTGCACAATAACCTTTATCTGGAAATGCATAAGTGTTTTCTTTACAAATCTTTGAACGAGAACTGCGTGATAATTTACAAACTTCTAAAGGCATACTATCTACTACAAAATAATCTTCAAATTCATTAAAATGGGAAGCTAAGCTTAACCTGATACTGTTGAGCTTATTAACTAGTTTTCGTCTTCTTCTATTGTAGACACTTCTCTCTATTTTTGATAATAGGGAATCTGGAAGTTTTCTAAAAAGGTCATTTTCACTATCTATTCCCATAAATTCGGCAGTAAGACTCAAACTGATAAGTTCTAAATCACTAAGCTTTGGTTGTCGTCTTTGATAACTTAAAAGTTGTTCTTTCGATATTTTTCTTAATACTTCCAATATTCTTTCGTAATTTGCACTCAAGTTGTTCATTATTAATGATTTGTAGTTAAATCAATTTACTGATTTTCAGTAAGATGAACAACTTTTTTCTTTTAAATCATAATGCACAACGGGTTATTATAATTTGATTATCTTTAAAACATACTAACCGAACTCGTCTTGACTTTTTACGTTTAACCGAAAATGAAATAAAATTTGACCAGACGAGGTGTTTTTAGAAAGTCATAGTATCGCTACGACTAATAAAAACAGCAAAATATGGGTGAATTTTAAACATTTTTTAGGGAATAGAAATAGTCAAAACGAGTTCACTAAAAATAGACATTATGGGATTACTTTATGCTTTACTAATTGGAGCACTAGCCGGCTGGTTAGCTGGAAATTTAATGAAAGGTGGCGGATTTGGACTCCTGCTAAACATCGTTATTGGTATTATTGGCGGATTGGTAGGAAACTGGTTATTTGCCACACTTGGCATTTCATTTATTGAAGGCTTTATTGGTGATATTTTAACGGGTGCTATAGGAGCTTGCGTCATATTATTTATTGCCAGTTTGTTTAAAAAGTAAACATATTGCAGCTTATTTAAAAAAGTGGCGTCTGCCACTTTTTTTATTGTCCAACTTATCTTTAAATTTGCCTTTTATATAAAATTTATGGCACGTATACTCACAGGCATTCAAAGTACAGGAACACCACATTTAGGAAACATTTTAGGCGCACTAATTCCAGCCATTGAAATGGCAAACGACCCTAAAAATGAGTCCTTTTTATTTATAGCAAATTTGCACACCTTAACTCAAATTAAAGATGCAGAGACCTTAAAATCAAACACCTACTCCGTTGCCGCTACTTGGCTTGCTTTTGGCCTAGATATAGAAAAAACCGTGTTTTATAGACAAAGTGATGTGCCACAAACCACAGAATTGTCTTGGTATTTAAGCTGTTTCTTCCCTTACCAACGTTTAACATTAGCACATAGTTTTAAAGATAAAGCCGATAGATTAGAAGACGTAAATTCGGGACTTTTCACCTATCCCATGTTAATGGCTGCCGATATTTTATTATACGACGCTAATATTATACCTGTTGGAAAGGATCAATTGCAACACATTGAAATGACGCGCGATGTCGCTTCCCGATTCCATGCTAAAATGGGAGAAGCTTTTGTATTACCTGAAGGAAAAATACAAGAAAACACCATGCTTATTCCTGGAATAGATGGTGAAAAGATGAGTAAAAGTAGAAACAACACCATAAACATTTTTCTAACAGATAAGAAATTACGTAAGCAAATTATGTCTATTCAAACGGATAGCACAGCGCTTGAAGACCCAAAGGATTGGAAAACTTGTAACTGTTTCGCTATTTATAGTTTATTAGCTGATGATGCACAGATTGAGACCATGAAAGCCAATTATGAAAATGGCAACTATGGTTATGGTCATGCCAAACAAGCCTTGTTTGAATTAGTTGTTGAAAAATTCGCCACCCAACGCGAGCGTTATAACTACTACATGAATAACTTGGACGAAATTGATGCGGCCTTAGCCATTGGTGCTAAAAAAGCCCGATTGGTTGCCGATGAAGTGTTAGCCCGTGTTCGCGCTAAAGTTGGTTACTAATTCCTGCGAAGGCAGGAATCTTATGATTTAAATACGAGATTTCAAAATAATAAAACGTTCAACTTCAATAGAATTATTTTTTATTGATTTTGAACGTTTTTGTTTTCCATAATGTTTTTTACTGAAGAATGACGCTGTGAACCTCTATGACTTCTCTGTGTATCTCAGCGAAACTACTTTTGCAATATTTACACGAACAGATTCTTCCTCATTCTTCGTCTGAATGACAGCAATCCTTTAAAAACCAAAGTATTGCTTATTAATATTCCTGCTCTCGCAGGAATTATATCACCTCAAACAACTTCCCTGGTAAAGGCCTAACAACCCCCTTAAGCTCCATATTTAAAAGAATACCCGCTACCTTAAAAATAGGCAATCGGCATTCTAAAGCAATAACATCTAACAGCTGTTTTTGATTGTCTTTTAGGTAACTATAAATTGATTTTTCGGAAGGGTCCAATTCCACAAAAAGTTGTTTTTGAATGGCTGGTTTTTTAAAATTTTCTAACTCCCAATTTAAAATATAGGGCACATCTAATGGCGTAGTAAGCATGTGTGCTCTTTGTTGCTTTATCAAATTATTACAGCCTATACTTTGGCTGTCGGTAATTCTTCCCGGAACGGCAAAAACATCGCGGTTATAAGAATTAGCAATATCAGCCGTAACAAGGCTTCCGCCCTTTTCGGCAGATTCAATAACAATAGTCGCTTCACTTAAACCAGCAATAACCCGATTTCGCTTTAAAAAGTTGTTACGATCAAAGATTGAATTACTCCAAAAATCGGTAATAAAACCGCCGTTTTTCTCCATATCAACCATATACTTTTTATGCACTTTAGGATAAACCTGATTTAATCCATGCGCCAAACAGGCTACCGTTTGCAAATCATTTTTTATAGCCGCTTTATGTGCGGTAATATCGGTACCATAAGCAAACCCCGAAACAATAATAGGATTGTAAGGCGCCAAACGTTCTACCAGTTCTTCACAAAAAGCAACACCACTGGTTGTTATTTTCCGAGTGCCTACAATGCTTATGATGTGTTGTTTTTTCAAATTGATTTGTCCCGATTCAAACAGTAAGATAGGGCCATCAACACAGTGTTTCAATTTATCTGGATAATCGTCATCCTCAAAAAAGGATACTTTAATTTCATTGGCATAAATAAATTCGATTTCCTTTTCAGCTTCATTTAAATGATGTGGTTTAAACAAGCTGTTCAAAATCACTTGGCCAACACCATCAATTTTAAGTAAGTTCTGTTGTTTTTCTCTAAAAACCGCTTGTGCAGAACCGCAATGTGCTATGAGTTTTTTAGCTGTAATATCACCAATATTGGGTACATGCTGAAGCGCAAGCGTGTAAAGCAAATCATTTTCTGTCATCCTATCTAATTGATTTTTAATCTAAAATAAAAGAATTTTTATTCTGTTAATAAAAAGTGAAGTGTAAATTTTATCTAACCCCATAATTTTATAACTTTGAACTTATGCAATTAGAAATATACATAAGCGATTTACTCTATAGATATGAGTGCGTTACCATTCCTGGTTTTGGTGCTTTTTTAACACAAAATGTTTCGGCAACTGTTGATGTGGCGTCGAACACTTTTCATGCACCTAAAAAAGTGTTGTCTTTTAATGAGCAAATTCAGAAAAATGATGGCTTACTTGCCAATTATATTGCTGAGGTTGAAAAAATCCCGTTCGAGATTGCCAACAAAAAAATCGAGAAACGTGTTCGACTTATAAAATCATATTTAACACAAGGTGAAACTTTAACTTTTAAAAACATTGGTGATATTGTTTTTAATAAAGAAGGTAAAATTTTATTTGAACCTACGTATCAATTAAATTACTTACCTGATGCCTTTGGGTTATCTCAATTTTCAACTCCTGAAATTGCACGTGAAGTGTACAAAAAAGAGGTTGAAAAAATCGAAAAAGTGATTCCTATTGCCATCACTCCTGAAAAACGAGAGGCAAAATCATATTTAAAATACGCTGCAGTAGCTTTAATTGCTTTGACTTTAGGTGGTTTTGGGGCTTCAAAATATTATGTAGACCAAGTGGAGACGCATAATCAATTGGCCCAAGAAGAGGCCACAAAACAATTGGATAGCAAAATTCAACAAGCTACTTTTAATTTAAATCCGCTGCCTGCTGTTACCTTAAATGTAACTAAACAAACAGGGAATTATCATATTATCGCTGGTGCTTTTCGTATAGAAGAAAACTGTGATAAAAAAGTAAAAGAGCTTAAAAATGAAGGCTTCAGTGCAAGAAAAATTGGCGTAAATCGTTACGGTTTACATCAAGTGGTTTATGCCAGTTACGAAGACCGTTTAGAAGCTTTAAAAGCGCTGCGTAACATTAAAAACACGCATAACTCTGATGCTTGGCTATTAACCAAGCAATTAGATTAGTAACAACATATTTATTTACACATAAAAAAAAGTTAGCTTCTGGAGAAACTAACCTTTTTTCTATTCTAGTCACTATATTTTACAACGTAAAGGGCGTGTGCTTTTATTCATCCCGATTCATTTTACATAAATCTATAAGCAATAGGTAAAACTAAATTCAAAATTTTAATTACTTTAGAGTTTCTAAAACTCAAATTCAAACGACCTGTTATTATGAAGCGGTATTTATTTTTAATATGTGTTCTAATATACTTACCAGTGAAAAGCTTTGCACAAACTCAAGACTCCATCGCTTTTCCTTATGTACTACCCATTTGGGGCGATAAAGTAGCCGAAAGAGGCATGGCCGATAAACTTCAGCTACCTTTTGGTTTAAATGTAAACTACGTAAACGCCTATATTGATTTAAAAATTACAGAATTTGAGTTGTTGTTTGGAGGCAGAGACTTATCAGGTATTATTAATGCTGAAACCTTGAACTTTCAGGAAGTAAGTGGTACCACAAACGGTGTTAATTTTAGAGCCGATGCTTGGGTTTTACCATTCTTAAATGTTTATGCCTTAATGTCTAAAGTTGCAGGTGGCACCAATGTTACTCTTCAACCCACTTGGAAAGACGGGACAGGAGAAATCATGCTACAACTACCAAAATTTTCTTCTAGTGTCGATTTTGATGCCTTGGCTTATGGCTTAGGAACCACGTTAGTTTTTGGCTGGAACGGCTATTTTTCTAGCGTCGATATGAATTATTCGGCCACAGATACCGATTTACTGAAAGAGCAAATTGGGTACCTCACCATGTCGGGGCGCCTCGGTCATATTTTTGGCCTAAGTAAAAAAAACAAAGACTTTTTCATTGGTCCTTATGTCGGGATGATGTATCGAGATTTTGTTGGTGCCGATGGAAGTAGTGGCTCTATTAATCTGAACCAAGTTTTTCCTAAATTAGAAACCTCCTTCAACCAAAGAATCAACAACAAAATATCCTCAAACCAAGATATCATTGACGACCCCTCGACACCTCCTGCACAAAAACTTAAATTACAAGCTCAAAATCAGGCCCTAACTACTATTCAAGAAGGCGTAAATGACAGCGGACTATTTACCACTCAAATTGATTATTTTATTAGAAAAGAACTTATACAAACCATAACTTTTCAGTTTGGTTTCAATTTACAATTCAATAAAAACTGGATGTTACGTGGCGAATATGGTGTAGCCGATTCTCAACGCTTTTTAATGACTGGATTACAGTATCGATTTGGCATTAAAAAGAAAGGATTTAAACAGTAAAATATACGAACCCGGTACAAATGAAAAATTTAAAAAAACGGCTAGCAAAATCTAGAAACAAAATTGTTAGTGGTATGATGTATTTATTCTATTTATAGTCCTTAAAAAACTATGGTACAAAATAAAACATGTAGGAAAAGTGATTATTCATAATTTAAATTTAGATGCTTTCCTTGGTAAGTATTCCTTAACCTTAACCACAGGTTTAATTATACTACTTACTTTTTATACTTTTGGATACTTGGCAACCTTACCTCGTTTTATGAAATTTTACAATTGGTTTGAAGGCAAGCTATTGAATGTAATTCCTTGATATACAAAGTATAAAGCAGATTTAGAGAATAAAGTAAGTCCAAAACCAGATAACCGCATTCCGGTATTAGTTAATACCCCTATGGGTGCTAAGCCCGGCCTTTTAATTGATGAAAAAGAAACAAGTTCTGTGGTATTCTTTCCAAGCACAACCAATCATTTAGAAGGTGAAGTATTTGTGGTTAACAATGAGTTTATTCAAAAAATTGATCTTAACGCTAAAACGTTTCTAGGTATCTTGAAAAAACAAGGAAAAGGACTCCCCATAATTTAAAAGGGATTATTTTACGCCTCTAAAAATGGCAATTCTTTCTGTGTGGTATCACCAACTTCAATTTGTTTTTAAACTTATTAGCCCTCCCACATTAACGCTTTCCATAGTAAACTATAAATAACTTCAAAAGAAAGCTCATATAGTAGATCTCACCTAGGAATCAAAATACTATTATATATCAAAAAAATTAACACTTATAGCCATCTACTCTTTAAACAATTGAGGTCTAACATTTAAATGTTGTCAAAAGTGATGCTTCCAAGGCGTAAAACCTCTAAAAATCACATAAAACGAAGTACCTTTGCACTTTAATTCAGAGTCCATGACAGCTAAAGCACCCAAAGAATCCAGAACTATAATGACCGATTTGGTTTTACCAAGCGAAACCAATCCCTTAAACAACCTCTTTGGAGGCGAGTTATTAGCTAGAATGGATCGTGCTGCTGCTATTTCGGCAAGACGCCATAGTCGTAGAATTGTAGTAACGGCTTCTGTAAACCATGTCGCTTTTAATAGCGCTGTCCCTTTAGGAAGTGTAGTTACTGTAGAAGCCAAAGTTTCACGAGCCTTTAGAACTTCTATGGAGGTTTTTATTGATGTATGGATTGAAGATCGCGAATCGGGTGCACGTACAAAAGCTAATGAAGCCATATACACTTTTGTGGCCGTTGATGAAACCGGGCGACCAGTAGCCGTACCAGAAGTAGCCCCTGAAAGCGATTTGGAAAAAGAACGCTTTGCAGCGGCCTTACGCCGTAAACAACTTAGTTTACTTTTAGCAGGGAAAATAAAGCCTCAGGATGCTACAGAATTAAAGGCTTTATTTATTTAGTGGCTGCATTCAAGGTTCTAACGCAACAAACGTTGCTTTTTTTTGTATGAGTCTAAGCTACAATTTTTAGTTCTTTTATCATAACTTCATTAGGGGTTTTAAATCCAATAATTTTACGAGGTCTATTGTTTAATTTTTCTTGAATTTCGATGAATGTATTTAAGTCAATTTTGTTAAAATCTGTTCCTTTTGGGAGGTACCTTCTGATGAGTCCGTTAGTGTTTTCATTGGTACCTCTTTCCCAAGAAGAATAGGGGTGTGCAAAGTAAATTTTCATACCTGTTTTCTTGGTAATTGTTTCGTGTCTTGCCATTTCAATTCCATTATCGTAGGTCATAGATTTTTTGAATATGGGATCTAGTTTGTTAAGTTCTTTAGAAAACATTTTAGCAATTTCCTTAGAGTTCCTGGCTTTTAGTTTGATAATTAATGTATATCTAGATTTGCGTTCTACGATAGTTCCAATAGCCGATTTTTGATCCTTCCCAATCATTAAATCTCCTTCCCAGTGTCCGATTTCATTTCTTAGGTTAATATGCTCGGGCCTTAGGTCTATACTGACTTGGTTTAATATTTTAGATCCTGTTCTGCGTCTTTTTTTAGAGGGTCTACGTCTTGTTTTTTTGCGTACGAGGAGTTTAATTAGTTTTTTATTTAAACTAGCTTGAGGCTTTGCATATATGTACCTATAAATTGATTCGTGAGAAATAGACATTATAGGATCATTTGGGAATTCTTCTTTTAGTCTTCCAGCAATTTGTTCAGGAGTCCATTGTGATAATAAGCCCCTATAGACATAAATTCGAAGTCTAGGGTACTTAGATATTTTATCAATATTTCTTTTGTTTAGGTAATCATCTTTGGCGCACCAATGAGCTAGTTCTGCTGAGTATTTATCTCTATCTGTTTGCACCCATTTATTAACTTCTCTTGTAACCGTAGATCGAGCTCTGTTAATGGTTATAGCGATGTATGATTTATTCTTTTTTTCAGTTAAAAGAGTCTCAATCTGTATTCTTTCTTTAAGGGTAAGTCTACCTGTTTTTTTTCGTACCATAATTACAAATCTATTAATTTAGATTTGTTGCGTTAAGTTCTTGAATACGGACTGCCTTTTTAAGGTTTAATCTACAGGTTTCCCTATATCATTTATCAGATCAGCAGGGTGTGAACACGTCTTTTGCCATTTCTTTTCTAAAAATTTATAAAGCAAATAGCAGCTTAATATCCCAAAAGGAAGCATCAAAATACCTAGTAAGGTATTATTGACACTATCAATCGCACCTGGAGCGATTACCTCAAAAAGGAGTCCTACTATAAAACCGCATACTATAATACCACCATAATAAGCTATCTTGGAAATCCCGCTTTTTAAATCTTTTATCGGACACTAATGATATATATATATATATATATATCTTTTTATAACTTTTACATTTTATAAATCCAGCTCGCTGGGTTTTCAGTATCACGACCTTTGGAAAGTATAAAACTTAAAATGGTTTCACCATTGCTTGGGTTGGTAGCCACCTCACCTATTTCTTGTTTGGTAACGACCTTATCACCTTTTTTAACATAAACCTTCGACAAGTTTTTATAGATAGTTAGGTAATTACCATGACGAATCATCACGATTGGGTTTACGTGTTTCATCCTTAAAATTTCGCTCACTTCACCATTAAAAACAGCCCGAACTTTAGCCCCTTTAGAAGTCTCAATACGCACACCATTACTTTTTATAGTTAATGAATTATCGATAGGGTGACGTTGTGTACCATAACCCAAACGTACCACACCGCGTTCTACAGGCCAAGGCAATTTCCCGCGGTTGGCTATAAAATTAGAAGCTAACACCTTTTCTTCGGCTGTTAAAGCAAAACTTTTTGAACTCACAGTTTTACCCGCCTTGGCATTCGATTTTGCAATAGCTTCCTTAATTAAACGGTCTATTTCTCGGTCAATTCTATCGGCTTCACGCTGCTTTTCTTTTATTTGAGAAGCGTATAACGATAAGTTTTTCTTGATCGACTGCATCAAAACTTGATGATCTTTTCGCTCCTTTTCTAGTGATTTTTGAGTGATTCTATTTTCAGCAATTAAGGCCTTTTTTTCTTCTTGCTGTTTTAGCAACTTCGTATTCGTTTCTTGAAGTTCGTTGGTCTTATCTTTTATCAACTCGCCTTGCTTCTTCTGGTAATTTGAATATTGCTTAATATATTGAATACGCTTATAGGCCTGTTTAAAGTCTTCTGAAGACAATAAAAACATGATACGGCTTTGCTGATTTTTACTTTTATAGGATTTCACAATCATAGCAGCATAGTCTTCTTTAAGCTGCTTTAATTCGTCCCGTAATTCGGAAATGTGTTTCTGATTTTTATTAATTTCCCTAGACAACAAATTGGCCTGCTGATTGGTGACTTTAATCAGGTTAGAAAGCACATTGATTTTATAATTAAAATCTTCAATTAACGACAGCTCCGATTTTTCCTTAGATTTATGCGCGATGCGCAATTCGTTAATTTTCTGAATTTCTCGGCGTAATTCTTGCCTACGCGATTCCAATTGTTTTTGCTTATTATTTTGAGCAAAACCAACAAGATTGCAAAGCAAAACAAGACCTAGAAAAAGGGTTTTATATGTGGCAGGTAATCTTAGCATTTATAGCTCAATTTTTTTGAATCCTGAAGGTATTTTAAACGGAAATCTAAAATCTTCATTTAAAGTCACATTTCTAAATTCTAGGTCGATAAGGGTTTCTTCATTAGCCTCGACAGCCATCACTTTAATGCGCTGCGGAAGATTTTGATTTTCTACCAACTGATACGCTTCGTAATCGACCTGCAAATGACGAAATTCTGAGGGTTGCGAAATTTGTTGTGAGGTCACTTTGAAGGTTTTCGGACTTAATAAAAAGAAAATCTCAAACAAAGCTTGTTGCTGTTTAGGTTGAACCACGTAAGCTCCATCGGCAACCGAAGCCGTATATTCATTGGTAGTTAAATCGAAAATCGTTTCTCCAAACAACAAGTTTTGAACCTTCTGAAAATCAAAATCGGTCCCCAACAACTTACTGATATATTGATAATCGCCATCAAAATACGTGTTATCCAATTTATTATAAAAACTGAGTTTATCGGGAGTAACCTTAGCTCTAATCACCGAAAAAGGCGCATTAATCCATATCACTTCATCCTTTTTAGCGCGTAAAGTCACCGTATAGGTTTGTGATTTTCCTTGGTGGGTAAAGCCAATTCGAAGTTTGGACTGCAAGGTTTTAAACCGAGCCTCCTGATCGTTATTTACTTTTATTAATTGCTTGGTGGATAGTTTAAAGTTTTCTTCTCCCGGTTTTATAGATTTTACCGACTTACAATTAAATAGAAGTAAAAGTATGACACTTAAACTAATATATACAGATTTACGCATTAATTTGAGGATTGAATTTGTTTGGCTTGATCACTATATAATTTCGCTTTGGCTGTATGGTTTAACATGGTGTAGGCTTTACTCATTTCTGAATAAAAATCGATTTCCATTTGAGAATCTTCTATTATAAAATCCAGTCCCATTTCTAATGACGACAAGGCTTTTTTAGGCTGATTTAAAGCGTTTAAAGCCTCCCCATTTATTAAATAAAACAAAGGCTGAGCGGGGTATTTTTGTAAGGACTCCTCACTTTTTTCCTTAGCTAAATCATACTTTTTTAAATCGATATATAAAAGCATCACATGACGTAGCACGTTAAAATTATTAGGCTCTAAGCGCAGCGCCGTTTCAAAATAAGTTAAAGCCTTTTCTTTTTCATTTTTAGACAAGTAATACTGGCCCAATTCCATAACGGTTTTGCTATTATTAGAATCGCTAACCAAGGCAGTTGCTTCGATTAAATCGGATTCATACTCCGGATTATTTTGTACAAAAGCCATAAAATCGGTAAGCACTTTCATTTTAGCATCGGGTTTAATTTCGTTGCTCTGCACTACAATTTTCATTGACTCTACAGCCTTTTCTGTTTCATTGTCGTCTAAATAAAATTTATATAAAGCCAAATGCACTAATTGGGAATTGGGGTTTATTTTTAACAATTCCTTAGCCGTTTCATAGGCCTTTTCTTTTTCATTGTTTTCACTGTATCTAAAAATCAAGGCTAAATAATTGGATTCCTTTTCGGGATTATTTTCAACGCGAGCTTGTAAATTTTTAATCTGATCTTTTTTTCTACCAGTAGCTTCATAAATACGATTTCGCATGATATCCCGATTCATGGAAATGCCAAATTCGGCATCGAGCTCATCAAGTATTTTTAATGCTTCATCATATTTTTCTGTTCGCGCATAGAGGCCGGCTAAATCTTCTTTATAATCGGGATGGTATTTAACCAGTTGCTTAATGGTTTTGATGGCCTTATCATGTTCGTTTTGGGCTGCGTAGTAGCCGTATAACTCATCCAAATACCATTCATTATCGGGGTCTTTATCAACCGCTTTTTTTAAAGCTCCTTCGGCCGCGCCAAAATTTTTAAGATGATTGTAGCATTTACCCAACTCGAAATAAAGTACAGCCACCGATTTATCTATTTTAATACATTTCAAAAAAGCTTCAGCAGCTTTATCGTAGTTTTCAATACCTTTTTGCTTTAAAGCTTCATAAAAAAGTTCTTGAAACTCATCTTCATTATTACCTAAATCGTCGTCTGGTTTTTTATTAAAATCTACTTGAGCATAGTTCAGCTGCGGAAACAATAATATTCCGAAAAGCAAACAAAGGATGTAGATTTTATTTTTCATTTTTTATAATGCTTCAATAAGTAAGGCAAAATTAGTTAGTTTCAATATATCTTTAAGCTATTTTTCAGCATGTATTTTATCCATTAGTAAATCTTCCACAACTTCAAGTTTGTTACTAACTTCAATCTCCTCACAAGCTAATCGCATGGAATCTCTGTATTTAATCGCTTCAATTGGTAATTTCCCGCCTGAGTTTTCAAACACCGTTTTACTTGGCCATTGGGCGTAGGCGATATAATAATTAAGTTTCTCCTTATGTAACCTTGACCCAAGGCTGCCTTCATATTTATAGATTAAATCGGTAAGTCCTTTCCAGGATTTAATAAAATCTTGATCTAGATTTTGTTTGACTTTAAACCTATAAATAACAATATACATATCGCGTAAATAATAATTCCTGTTAAAGTGATGCGTCAATAAGCTTAGCAAGACTTTTGGGGTAATTGATATTCACAACTCAGCTCTATGAGATTCCTGCGTTCGCAGGAATTATTCTAAAACAGAATAATCACCAATACTAATGCTAGTAAATTCCCCGTTATATTTTACATGATTACCAATCATAGCATGATCCAAATTCGCATTTTTAATGCTGGTATGACTTTGTATTAAGCTGTTTTTAATGGTTGCGTTTTCAATAACGCTATCGTTTCCAATGGATACAAAAGGACCAACAGTGGCATCTTTAATAACCACATTTTCACCGATAAAACAAGGCTCAATAATATTAGCATTTTCTAATTTGGCTGAAGTAGCTACTAATTGTTCGTCACCGTCAGCTTTTAAAAATCTTAACATACGCTGATTCGTTTCAACGGTAATGGCTTTATTTCCGCAGTCCATCCACTCATCAACAGTTCCAGTTTTAAATATTTTCCCATCGGCCATCATGCGTTTAATACCATCGTTAATTTGGTATTCGCCTCCGTTCATAACATTCTCATCAAGAATTTCTTGTAATTTATCTTTTAAAATAGCTACATCCTTAAAATAATAAATCCCTATTACTGCTTGATCGCTAACAAATGTTTCTGGCTTTTCAACCAATTCAACGATTTCTTGGTTATCATTTAATTTAACCACACCATAAGCCTCTGGATTTTCTACTTGCTTGGTCCAAATCACACTATCGGCACTCGGATCTAAATCAAATTGCGCACGAATTAACGTATCGGCATAGGCAATAACGGCAGGCCCAGAAAGCGATAGTTTAGCACACATGATTGCGTGACCTGTTCCAAGTGGTTTGTCCTGGCGATAAATAGAGGCTTTAGCTCCTAAACTTTTAGCTAAATCTTCTAAACTAGACACCACATCGTCACCAAACCAAGCCGGATCACCTAAAACAAAGGCAATTTCATCTATGGGTTGTTTTAAAACTTTAGCGATGTCTTTTACCAACCGATGAACAATAGGTTGTCCTGCAACTGGAATTAATGGTTTTGGCACGGTTAAACTGTGTGGTCTTAAACGAGATCCGCGTCCCGCCATTGGTACTATTATTTTCATACGAATGCCCGCGCAGGCGGGTATCTTTTTAATGTTAAACATATTCCTGCGCAGGCAGGAATCTTATTATATTAATATTCTTTTATCGTTACGACCTGAAAATCTATTTTTTAATATTTAATAATCCTGCCTTCGCAGGTATTCATGATCTTAAGATATTATAATTTAAATTCCAGTTGACACTTATATCAGTCCAACTCGGATTCATATCTTCTATTAACTCTACTTTCCATTGCCGCTTCCATTTTTTGAATTGTCTTTCTCTTTTTTCGGCTTCAGCTCCATCTTCAAACGCTTCAAAATAAACCAATTTATCGCAATTATACCTTGCTGTAAATGACTTTGGGTATATTTTTAATTGATGTTCTTTTACGCGTTCTTCAATATTGTTTGTTACTCCAATATATAATACCCCGTTGGGTTTGTTCGTCATAATGTAAACATACCAATATGGCATTTTCTAATAATATACGTTTCTATTAAATACTGCTCTTGCGAATTGACTATTTTTTTTAAATCATGAGATTCCTGCGTTCGCAGGAATTTATCACTTCACCCCGGTACTTCCAAAGCCACCTTCGCCACGATCGGTTTCGGTAAGGGTTTCAACAACCTCCCATTCGGCGCGCTCATGCTTCGCGATAACCAGCTGCGCAATACGCTCACCATTTTGAATGGTAAAATTTTCATGAGAAAGATTAACTAAAATCACCCCTATTTCACCTCGGTAATCGGCATCAATGGTTCCAGGCGCATTTAATACTGTAATGCCTTTTTTAGCGGCTAAGCCACTTCTTGGGCGTACTTGTGCCTCATAACCAACAGGTAATTCAATAAATAAACCGGTTCCCACAATACTACGCTCTAGGGGTTTTAAAACTCTTGATTCTGATAAATTTGCTCGTAAATCCATGCCAGCTGAAGCCAAGGTTTCGTAGTTTGGCATCTCGTGAGTGGATTTGTTTATAATTTTAATTGTCATGCTTTCTTATTAAAAGTTGCTTGATTACTTTTTGTTCTGAATAATAAACGATTCCCAAAAATACAATTAACATGGAAACTCCGATAACATAATCACCTCTAAATTCGTAGAATGATAATAACGATAAGATGATGGAACTGCCCATATATAAACCTATTTTTTTAAGATTATAAGGGATGGGGTAATATTTTCTTCCGAAATAAAACGACAAAAACATCATGGATGCATAGGCAGCTAATGTAGCAATAGCCGAACCACGGTACCCTATAATAGGAATGAGCCAAAAATTTAAAACTAAGGTTACTAAAGCGCCAAAAATGGATATATATGCTCCAAAACGGGTACGGTCTGTAATTTTGTACCACACCGAAAGATTATGGTATATCCCCAAACAAAAGTTTGCGATTAGTACTAAGGGTACAATCCACATGGCTTCCCAATAACCTTGGCCTCGAACAATTATTTCTTTTAATAGGTCCACAAAAACAATAGCCCCTAAAAGGATGATAGATCCAAAAATGACGAAAAACTCTAAAATGAGCGCATAATTTTTTTGCGGATTTTTGGTTTTAGCATGGCTAAAGAAAAAAGGTTCAATGCCTAACCTGTATGCCGTAGCAAATAAAGTCATAAACAAGGCTAATTTATAACAAGCGGAATACAGACCAATTTGGGTTTTAGCGATATCGGCTGGTAAAAGATGGTTTAGTAAAATACGATCGAAAGTTTCATTGATTGAAAAAGCTACACCGGCAATTAATACTGGTATCGCATATTTCATCATACTTTTCCATAAAGCGAGATCGAATTTATATTTAATACGCGCGTAGAAAGGCATCATTATCAAAAGCGTGATGCCACTTGCGATAACGTTGGCAATTAGAATATAGCTCACTCCAAAATTAGGAATATACAGACTTTTAAAAATAACACCCTTTGCTGCCAAGTTTTTTAATGCCAGTAATAAGAATAGATTTAGTCCAATATTTACAATCACATTAAAAATCTTAATAAAAGCATAACACATAGGCTGCTGGTTAGCTCTTAACCAAGCAAATGGAATAATCACTAAGGCATCTAAAAGCAAAATCCAAAACACATAGGTCACATAGTGCTCCTTAATTTCGATAAATTCGGCAATATGACTTTTAAACAAAAAGCCTATAGCGAAAAAGCCGAATGAAGAAAGTATCAAAGATATAGCAACCGTACTGGTAACAATGGATTTATCGAGATCTTTATTAAAAAAGCGAAAGAATGCTGTTTCCATTCCATAAGCTAAAATCACATTAAAAAGCACAAAATATGAAAATATTACCGACACTTCACCATACTCTGCAACAGAGGAGAGCACTCCTTTTGTGGTGTATAAAGGGACTAATAAAAAGCTTAACATTCTAGGTAAAACCGTGGCTAAACCATAAATAAATGTTTGTTTAAATAAATTTTTGAGTGCGCCCAAACAGATAGTATTTAGTTGGATAAAAGTACACAAATAATATCAAAATTATCAATTCTCAGCAATTATGTAAACTGAAAAGCCTTAGATTAACTAGTTTTTTATCCATCTCATCCTATTCAAATTCATGCCTTAAAATATTCCTTTAAAAAATAAAATTTCAAGTTTTCTTCCAACTGTTAGTTTTTGTCTAGTTGAAAAACCTTATTAAATCTACAATTATCCATTAATTTGACGGGTTACCTAACTAAGTCTTAAAATTTTCATCAAAATTTTATCAATAAGGTAATATAAAACCTATATCGGTTAGATTTTAGTCAGCTGCCTTTAAGGCTTTTAATTAATATCGTTTTTTAAAACATTTAGACATGCCCCAAATTCTAAAAATGAGAAAAACATTATGTTCTTCTTTATTCTTTTTTATAAGTATATTAAGTTTACATGCCCAACTAGGCTTCTGTGGAGGAAATTCTGGCGCTCCAATTTTTATTGAAGATTTCGGTACAGCACCATCATCTGCCACAGAACACATGCCTTTACCGCCTCCTGGAACCACCAATTACACCTTTTTAGGTAATCCACAAACTCCGTTTGGTGACGGTAAATACACCGTAACCAATATGAACTATCAACAATTTAATTGGTTTAACACTGAAGACCATACCACGGGGGACACTAATGGCCGCATGCTACTCGTAAATGCTGCCCTTGTAAAGGGTGAGTTTTTTAATTTGCGCGTCACTGGGCTTTGCGAGAACACCACCTACGAGTTCTCCTCCTGGGTTCTTAATTTAACCCCACGTGATGACTTGCACAACGGAAGCTATCCAAACCCTTGTAACGTAAGTTTTGAAATATGGGACAGTACAGAAACTACCATAATCAAGTCGGGAGATACCGGCGACTTTTATGGAAGCCTATTGGGAGAACCTGGCAAATGGGAACAATATGGTCTCGTTTTCCAAACTCAGGCCGGACAAGCCGAAGTGGTTTTAAAAATTGTTAATAACGGCGTTGGAGGCTATGGTAACGATTTAGCTATCGATGATATCGTATTTAGAAGTTGCGGGGACACTATTGCTGTTACCGACGGCACAAGCGATCAAGTCGATGTATGCCCTTCTAATTTACCTTATAGCACCACCATTACGGCTGTTCCAGATCATGCTGTTTTCAACACTCACTTTTATCAATGGGAAGAAAGTAGCGATGGTACAACCTGGACAGATATCTTAGGCGCAACCTCTGAAGATTTAAATGTTTCTGGCATTAACACTGCCATGTATTACCGAGCCAAAGTTGCTGAACATCCTAACAATTTAAACAACTTAAATTGTATAACGTATTCTGACACCTTTCAAATAAGCATCCTAACCACAACACCGCCTACAGGATTAGAATGTTGGGAAACGGCAACCCTTGACCCAGCTACATGTACATGGGTGATTACAGGTACTCAACCTGCGCAACCTACTAACCTAGAATGCTGGGAAACGGCTACTTTCAATAACACGACTTGTGCGTGGGACATCGCAGGAACACAACCTACGCAGCCTACCAACCTAGAATGCTGGGAAACGGCTACTTTTAATAACACAACCTGTGCGTGGGACGTTACAGGAACACAACCTGCGCAACCTACCAACCTAGAATGTTGGGAGACGGCTACTTTTAATTACACGACTTGCATGTGGGACATCGCAGGAACCCAACCTGTACAACCTACTAATCTAGAATGTTGGGAGACGACTACTTTTAATAACACGACTTGTGCGTGGGACGTTACAGGGATTCAACCAGCACAACCTACCAACCTAGATTGTTGGGAAACGGCTTCTTTCAATAATACGAATTGTTCGTGGGACGTTACAGGGATTCAACCAGCACAACCTACTAACCTAGAATGCTGGGAAACGACAACTTTTAATAACACAACCTGTGCGTGGGAGGTTACAGGAACCCAACCTACACAACCTACTAACCTAGAATGCTGGGAAACGACTACTTTTAATAACACGACTTGTTCATGGGACGTTACAGGAACGCAACCTGCGCAACCTACTAATCTAGAATGTTGGGAGACGACTACTTTTAATAACACAACCTGTGTGTGGGAGGTTACAGGAACCCAACCTGCACAACCTACTAATCTAGAATGTTGGGAGACAACTACTTTTAATAACACGACTTGTTCGTGGGAAGTTACAGCGATTCAACCAGCACAACCTACTAATTTAGAATGCTGGGAAACCGCTACTTTTAATAACACGACTTGTTCATGGGACGTTACAGGGATTCAACCAGCACAACCTACCAACCTAGAATGTTGGGAAACGGCTTCTTTTAATAACACAACCTGTGCGTGGGAGGTTACAGGAACCCAACCTACACAACCTACTAACCTAGAATGCTGGGAAACGGCTACTTTTAATTACACGACTTGTTCGTGGGATATAGAAAGCACTATCGTAACAGAAACTTATGACGCCGAATTGTGTACAAACAAATCTGTTATTTTAACAACAAACAACAACGCAAGTGGTACAAGCTTTTTATGGAGCACGGGAGAAACCACAGAAAGCATCACTGTAAATCAAGAAGGCCAATATAGTGTTGATATATCTGTAAGTGGATGCTTGTCTAGAAAAGCAACCTTTACAGTTACTAAAATCGAACCTCCAATAATTGATAAGGTGGAGTCGCAAAAAAGCGATGTTGTTATTTACATGTCTAATTCAGGCAATTATTTATACTCCATAGACGGCGGAACTAGTTTTAAAAGTCAAAACATTTTTTACAACATGCCTTCTGGAGTTTATAATATTGTGGTTAAAAATTATAGCTGTGATACCACTAGTACTTTTGAACATGTACACTTTAAAATTCCTAAATTTTTTACTCCCAATAACGATGGTTATAATGATACTTTCGAATTAAAAAGTAGCAACGAAATCCTTATTAATGAAGTTTCTATTTTTGATCGCTTTGGAAAACTCTTAAAGCATAGTAAAAGCAATTCATTTTCGTGGGATGGTACTTTTAATGGAAAATTAGTGAATTCTGATGATTACTGGTATGTTATTATCGTGAACAACACCACCATTACGGGACATTTTAGTTTGAAACGCTAAGTGGTTATTAAAATCATTTAAAGTGTCAATAATAGATAAGTCGTTCCACTCTAAAAACAAAAAACCTCACAAAATGTGAGGTTTTTTAATATATTTTTGAAACTAATATAAGTTTCTAGAATTTAGTTATTTAAGGCTTCGGCACCACCAACAATTTCAAGAATCTCGTTAGTAATAGCAGCCTGACGTGCTTTGTTGTAAGTCAATTTAAGCTGATCTCTTAACTCGGTAGCATTGTCGGTTGCTTTATGCATCGCCGTCATACGCGCACCGTGCTCACTTGCAAACGAATCTCTAATACCTCCGTATAACTGAGTTTTTAAAGATTTAGGTATTAATTGCTCAATGATTTCTTCTTGAGAAGGCTCGAAAATGTAGAACGTTTCATTGCTAACATCACCTTCAATAGGAACAATTGGCAAAAATTGTTCGGTAGTCACGATTTGAGTCGCGGCATTTTTAAACTTGTTATAAACGATTTCAATTCTATCAAACTCACCTTCAACAAATTTCTCCATTAAAGACTCTGCTATCACTGCTACATTCTCGAAAGTTAAATCGTCGTAAACATCACTTTCGTTAGCAATAACGCGATTGGTTTTTTTGAAAGCGTCATTAGCCTTTTTTCCAATAGCCACATAAGATACTTCTTGGTTCGCATATTTTTCAGAAGTTAAAAGGTTAACCTCTTTAATAATATTTGAATTGAAAGCACCTGCTAAACCTCTGTTAGAAGTAATCGCTACAATAAGTACTTTTTTTAACTCACGTTGTTCAGAATATTTGCTTTCAGAATCGGCGTCTAAAGTAGCACTTAAACCTTGTAAAAGTTCAGTTAGCTTATCTGAATACGGACGCATTCCAGTAATAGCATCTTGGGCCTTCTTTAACTTTGCAGCCGATACCATTTTCATGGCACTGGTAATCTGCATGGTTGAAGATACTGAAGATATTCTGTTACGTATTTCTTTTAAATTTGCCATTTGTCAAATTATGAATTATGAATTATGAGTTTAGAGTCCGATTTTTTAATAATTATTAATAAATACAAGTTAACCCTTCACTTTTAAGATTCATTATCGTATACTAAAAGTTAAAATTTAGGAAGCGTAACTTCTAACTTTTAACTTCTAACTTTTAACTTAAATTACTTTTTATATTGTGCTGATAAATCTTTTGCTACAGCTGTTAAAGTATCTGTAACTTCATCAGTTAATTTTCCAGATTTTAAAGTTGCTAAAACACCACTGTGCTTAGAACGTAATAACTCTAAAAAGTTTCTTTCAAATTCTTTAACTTTTTCAACAGGCACATCTCTTAACAAATTTTTAGAACCTGCATAGATGATTGCAATTTGATCTTCTACAGTAAACGGATCGTTTTGTGCTTGTTTTAAGATTTCAACGTTACGTTTTCCTTTTTCAATTACATTTAAAGTTACAGCATCTAAATCAGAACCAAATTTCGCGAAAGCTTCTAACTCACGGAATTGCGCTTGATCTAATTTTAAAGTACCTGATACTTTCTTCATTGATTTAATCTGAGCGTTACCACCAACACGAGATACCGAAATACCTACGTTAATTGCTGGACGAACCCCAGAGTTAAATAAATCACCATCTAAGAAAATTTGTCCGTCGGTAATCGAAATTACGTTTGTTGGAATATAGGCTGATACGTCACCCGCTTGTGTTTCGATAATTGGTAAAGCTGTTAAAGATCCACCACCTTTCACGATAGGTTTTAAGGTATCTGGAAGATCGTTCATATCTTTAGCGATTTCATCGTTATTGATCACTTTAGCCGCACGCTCTAATAAACGCGAGTGTAAGTAGAAAACGTCACCTGGATACGCCTCACGTCCTGGTGGACGACGTAATAATAAAGACACCTCACGGTAAGCAACAGCTTGTTTAGATAAATCGTCATAAATAATTAAGGCTGGACGACCAGTATCTCTAAAATACTCACCAATTGCAGCACCCGCCATTGGCGCGTAAACTTGCATTGGAGCAGGATCGGAAGCATTGGCAGCTACAATAGTGGTATAAGCAAGCGCTCCTTTTTCTTCTAAAACTTTAGCAATATTTGCTACTGTCGAAGCTTTTTGTCCTACAGCAACATATATACAATACACAGGCTCACCTGCATCGTAGAATTCTTTTTGATTTAAGATAGTATCGATACAAACTGTTGTTTTACCAGTTTGACGGTCACCAATAACTAACTCACGTTGTCCACGTCCCACAGGAATCATGGCATCGATAGATTTAATACCAGTTTGTAATGGCTCGGTAACAGGCTCACGGTAAATTACACCAGGTGCTTTACGCTCTAGTGGCATTTCGTAAGTTTGACCAGCAATAGGACCTTTACCATCTATTGGCGTACCTAAAGTATCAACAACACGACCAACAATACCTTCACCTACATTAATAGAAGCGATACGTCCTGTACGTTTTACAGTAGAACCTTCTTTAACACCTACAGATCCTCCTAATAATACAATACCAACGTTATCTTCTTCAAGGTTAAGTACGATACCTTCTAATCCCGCTTCGAATTCTACTAACTCACCATATTGTGCGTTAGACAATCCGTAAGCACGTACAATACCATCACCTACAGTTAATACAGTTCCTACTTCATCCAATGAAGCACCTGCCTCAAAGCCTGAAAGTTGTTTTTCTAAGATTGCTGATATTTCAGCTGGTTTTACTTCTGCCATCGTTATTTAGTATTAGACTTTAGATAAGTGATGTTGTCTACCACGTATCTAAAAACTTTTTAATTTAATGTAAATTCTCTTTTTAATTTGTTTAACTGATTTGCGATACTTGCGTTATACTGCAAATCACCTACACGTAAGATGAAACCACCAATAATGCTTTCATCGATAATATTTTTAATTTCAACATTTTTTCCAGAAAGCGCTTTAGCTTTTTCTAAAACTTGCTGTTGTAAATCTGCTGTTAAAGCCACTGCTGTAGTTACTGTAGCGTGTTCAATACCGTTTAGTTCATCAAATAACTGGTTATATTTTATAGCCACTTGATCAAAAATATTGATTCTGTTATTTTTGATTAAAACATCGATTAAACTTAATACATCTTTACTTGCTGTATTAAACACTTCTAATAAAACCGATTTTTTTACTGAAGACGGTACTACAGGACTTTGAAGCATGTCGCTTAAGTCTTTACTTTCTGCAATCGTACTGGTGATAAGCTTCATATCATTATTTACAACCTCGGCTGTACCTTGATTTGTTGCCACACTTAATACTGCTTTAGCATATCGTATTGCTGCTCTTGCTCCTGCCATTATGTATTAGTTTAATGATTTTTCAGACAGCATGGTTTCCACCAATTCTAATTGCTTGTCATTGCTAGATAATTCTTTACGCATCATTTTTTCGGCGATTTCTAAAGATAAATCGGCCACTTGCTTTTTAAGCTCTACCATAGCGCTTTTCTTTTCGCTTTCAATAGCTGCTTGAGCTTGCTCAATCATTTTGTTAGCTTGAGTTTCAGCTTCATCTTTAGCGTCTTCAATCATTTTAGTTTTAATATCACGTGCGTCTTTTAATAAAGTTTCACGCTCTATTCTAGCCTCTTGTAATAACTTTTCGTTATCGGCTTGAAGATTTTCTAATTCTAATTTTGCATTTTGAGCGGCATCTAAGGCATCTTTTATGCCGTCTTCTCTAGTTTGTAAAGAATCTAAAATAGGTTTCCATGCAAACTTTCTCATTAATACAATTAAGATTAATAAGATGATGGCTTGCATAAAAAACAATCCTGGAGAAAAATCATTTAATAACTGATCCATGTGTAACTATATAATAAGTTTAACTTCTTTTTTTGTTTAATTTTAAAAACAGCTTCTGTAACCAACCGTTACAGAATGCTGCTTCTACTTTGTTTCTTGCAGGATTATTTACCTAAGATTAATGCACCAAATGCTAAACCTTCTAATAAAGCTCCAATAATGATCATGGCAGTTTGGATTTTTCCAGCTGCTTCTGGTTGACGAGCAATACCTTCCATTGCTTTTCCACCAATTTGACCTAAACCGATACCACCTCCGATAACGATTAAACCTGCTCCAATTAAATTGTACATACTAATTGATTTTTAAAATATTAATTAAACAAATTCTTATTAATGATGGTCATGTTCTTCAACAGCCATACCTATAAATAACGATGATAACATCGTAAAAATAAACGCTTGTAAAAAGGCCACTAAAATTTCAATGACCATAATAAATAATGATAATACCAACGACATTCCTGTAGAAGCTACAGGGCCAAAGGCTTGCTTCATGGTAATCATTAAAGCAATTAAGCTCATAACTACGAAGTGTCCTGCCGTAATGTTGGCAAATAAACGCACTAGAAGCGAGAAAGGTTTAATCAATATAAAACCAACAAGCTCTATTACCGCTAATATCGGGCGTAATATTACTGGTACTCCTGGCATCCATAAGGTGTGTGCCCAAAAATCCTTACTACCACTAAACAAGTATATCACTAAGGTAAAAATCGCTAAACATGCTGTTACGGCAATTTGACCTGTTACATTAAATCCAAATGGTGTTAAGCCTAATAAATTTAATATCCAGATGAAAAAGAACACGGTTAACAAAAATGACATAAACTTTTTGTATTTCTTCTCACCAATATTCGGACGTGCAATTTCGTCACGCACATAAATAACTAAAGGTTCTAAAGCTCTAGATACACCTGTTGGGATAGGACCTTTTTTGTAAGTTCTAGCAAGAGACACAAACATTAAAAGCATCAACACCCCTGTTAACAACATCCCGAAGACACTTTTAGTAATAGAAAAATCTAAAACCTTATGTGCATTTTCAGCATGATGGTGATCATCAAAAACTACGGCTTCTGCCCCAGCTTCCAACTCGTATATTTTACTGTGAATTTTTGTTAGTTTAACACCACCTTTTTCTACGATAACTTGACCGTTATCATCGTGATGAAATTCTGAAGACATGAATGTTTTTAATCCTTCGCTTGTCCAAACTATTACTGGTAACGGAAACCCAACGTGTTTACCGGTTTCATGGTTGGTATACAAATGAAAGTCGTGTGAATCTTTTAAGTGATGCGCAATATATTCTTTAATCTCCTCTGGAGTATCCACTTTATCCCCCTGATGCTCATCGCCATGCTCTTGTGTATTAGCAAAGCTCGAAACTGAAGTCATCAATAAAACTAAAATTGCAATAAACTTGGTAGTTTGTTTTACTAGCATCATATTTTTATAAACTAATGAAAAATTACGCTTTCTAAAATTTTTGGCAAATGTACATAATTATTTAAAAAGGCAAGCAGTTTTTTATATTTAGTACTTATGGATATCTAGAATTACCAACTTTAAACTGTTAGGCGTTTATTTTTGATTATTTAACAATTTTGCCACACCAATGGCTTCGGCCGTTAAAAAAAGAAATAATGGCACTACTAAGGCCACGCGTTCAGTACGTGTTAACGCCTCATTTTCGAATACCGAATCCTTAAAAACAAACACAAAAATTCCAATTTTAAAAAGCATTAAAGCCAGATAAGCATAACCCGCCTGATTGGGCAAAGTACGCGACACCCCTTCTATACTCACATAAACGATTAAAGCCGCTACGGCATGATAGAGATATACTTGCCAAAGCTGGAAAGCTATAGGCTGGGAAATAAAATAACTATGCACACTTAATGATATAGCAAAAAGCAGCAATATGCATAATGTAAAAACGAGAATTCTTTTAATCATTCTTATCGTTGTTTGTGATATTAAGAACCTGCCTAATAACAGAAAACATTGCTAGAAATACAGCTAGCAATGTTATAATTTTATAATACAATTGATTGGTGTTTCCTAATTTAGAATCGACCCAACCACCTAACAAGCTACCTAAATAAATGGTTAACCCCATTTGTAGCGCTATGGAAGTAAACCTAACGTATTTATTTAGTTGTTTTTTCGGTTTTTGATTTTTGTTGTCCATGTTGAGATGCTATTCCAGTTCCTTTCATAGAACATGTTACATTAAATGTAGCGCCTGGCTCGACAGCTAATTTACCTGACACCACTTCGCCTTCAATACGTGCCGATGACTTTAAAGTAAGGGTACCGGACAAGGTTAATTTCCCAGAGAAACTGCCTTCAAAATAAGCATCGGTACCATCTAAAGTACCACTTATTAACCCTGATTTACCAACAACTACTTTTCCTGTAGTTTTTATATTACCTTCAATGGTACCATCGATTCTAAAATCACCCTCACTGGTTAAATCACCAACTATTTTTGTGCCTTGTGCTATTAAATTCTGACTTGATCCGCCTTCTGCCATGCTTTTTTCTTTTTTATTATCTGAGAACATAATCTGGTTAAGTTATTTATTATAAAGATTCAAATAATCATCCAAATTTTTATGAATTTGAATAATTTGATAGTTTGTAGACGATGCTACAAAATAGGGGACATTTATTTTACTCTTGTCTTTACTAAGTAGGATTTGATGAAATGTTTCTGCAAGTTGTTTGGTTTTTAAACCGTGAACCACCACAAATAATGTATTTGCATTGTAAACATCTATAGAAGATTTTAACACATAATAATTACTGATGTTTTTCAACACCTCATCCAAAGTGGTTTTGAATTTTGAAATGGCTTCGTCACTCTCATTTGTAAAACTAAAAACAACCTTATAATGCTCGGAAACGCCCTCTACATCGGCAGCAAACTCCTTTGAAGCAAGGCGTGGTAAAACTTTTGAAACGATATGCTTAGCTTGCTTACCTTCATCTGTATTGGCATATTCTACAGCTACGCGATTGACTCCCTCGCTATAAGCTTCAAACCCATTTAATCGTCCTGAAGCCGATGCTTTTAATAATTCAAATTTTGCCACTATAGTCTCGCCATCAAAACGATTGATATATTCTTCGCATTTTGAAATTACCGTTTGAAATTCCTGATTTTCATACTGTTCGTATAATTTCTCATAAATATACTGCGGACTATTTTCATCGGCATCAGTTACCAACTCCGGATGTTCTAAAATATGAGCATACCGAGAATCTGGATATTTTGAAATGATCTCTTTTTTTGCGATTTCGGCCTCATCGGTTTCGCCCAGCAACTCATAAATTTTATATAAATGGTATTTTGAAGGCAACACTAAGCGCTCTTCTGGCTCGCTTTCTAATAAATCCTGAAATTTATCTTTAGACAACTCGTATTCTTTAAACTTCTCCTTATAAATTAATCCCAACTGATAATAGGCATAATTACGCTCTTTAGAAATGCTATCAATAACCTTTTCATCTGAAGGAATTTTGGAAATATAGAACTCCGGATCAAAACGTTCGTCATCTGAAGCCGTTTCCGCAACAACCACTGGTTCTACTGTCGCCGAACCAGTTGAAATGCCTTTGCTAGACAAACGCCAATTATCTTCTACAGCGCGATCACCCCATATTTTAACAAACTCATTTTTTCCGTAAGCCACTGTTGTAGGGTTATAGAAATAAAATAAGGCCGCTTGTCCAGGTGTTCCGGTGCGCACACCTCCAATTTGATTATTTACAGTAACGAGACCGCTATTGCGCTTTGCCGCTTCCTCTTGAGCCTTAAGCGCTTCATCTTTACGTTTTAACTCGGCAACATATTCAGAAAAATACGCTTGCCTATCGGCATCTGGCATGTTTACCAAGCCTATGATGCTATCATCAACCTTTGCAATACCTTCATATAATATGACATCTTTTAGATTATCCCGCTTCCTTTTCATGACGCGAAAAGGTTTGGAATTATCGGTCATATTCATCATCGTACTATCGTAATACTGCCCCGCTTTAGCATAAACAGAATTATCAAAATTCATATCACCAAGAATTTCATAATTTTTAGCCTTTAAATAGGTGTCCTTGGTATTGGTTCGCAAAGATTTATTGAAATAACGAGTAGCTATGGACTCGGAGCCATTTCTTAAATGATACACTGCAATTTGATGATAGATCTTATCCAAATACGGACGATTCTCTCTGTTTTCCTCAAGCTCGTTAAGCATTTCGCTCATGGCTAGTTTGTCGCCATTTTCAAAATCGAAATTATTAATTTTCTCAAGGTGTGCTACTACCCAATATACTCTTGGCGTTTTACGATTAAGGGCAACAACTTTATCGAAAGCCATATTAGCACTATCCTTTTTCCCCAATTCATTATACAACTGCCCTTGAATAAAAAGATAACGACCGCGCTCATCATGACTTTTAGTAGCTTGCGCCGCAACACCTAATTTTGTTATCGCGGTATCTATCACTTGAGTATTAATGTATGCCTGAGCTAAAGTTGAGCTGGCATCGGCTAAATCTTGACCTTCTAAATCGGCGTATCGCAATAAGCGTTTTAAATTTTTAATAGCCAATTCATTATTATCGAGACGCATATTGGTTTTTTCGCGCCAAATTTTCGCCTGATTAATTTTATCGCTTGCCGCGTATTTATAAAGAATGTAATTGAAAGCTTCTAGAGCTGGAATAAAACGCTGATCGAAATATCGTGCCTTACCTAATAACAGATAAGCCTCATCCATTTGCGGATTTTTTTCTTTACCATCAATATGCATGCTATGCTTTTGAATGGCTTTTGCTGCTTTATCTTCAGCGATGGTAAAATTTTCGTTTCGAGATTGACCAGGAAGTAAAATATCCTCAGAGATCTGCATCCGCTCTACGGGGAGCAGTTCCCAATAATTATCAAAATAAGAATCATTTAAAGTAGATTTCCCGGCCTCTAAAGCATTATAACCGTTAAAAAGCACATTGTACTCGGCTGTAACGGCATGATAATTTCTACTAATAAATTTGTCTTTTTTCCTGGAGCAACTTAAGGCGAATAAGGTACAAAATACACAGGTTACTAAGACTTTAAAAAATGTTTTCAACGCTGGTTTTTTTAGTCTTAATAATAACTACAAAGGCTTGTAATTATTATATATAGGGGTAAAAATAAGCATCTTTTTGAATTAACCTAAATAATGTAATCACTTTTAAAAAGGAAACTAATTTGCAAAATGCGCTTCCAATTCTTTTAAAGTCTCTGTATTGGTTTCTAAATCCTTAACGATTTCACCTTTTTCTAGAACAACAATACGCTCACAAACATCGGTAATATGCAATAAGTCATGACTTGAAATAAGCACGGTAACCCCTTGTGTTTCGGCGATATCTTTGATTATAGATTTTAAACGAATTTGGGTTGTTGGATCTAAATTAGCAAAAGGTTCATCTAATATAACCACTTCAGGACTTCCTATTAAAGCCGCTACAATACCCACTTTCTTTTGATTGCCTTTACTTAAATCGCGTAAATATTTTCTTTTTCCTAATATTTCATCATGAAAAAAATCTTGAAACTGAAGCAAAACTTTATTTACATCGGCTTTATTTTGTCCCCGTAATTCCCCTACAAAATAAAAGTATTCTTCGGGAGTTAAATACCCGATTAAAAAACTTTCATCTATAAAGGATGCCGTAAAAGGCTTCCAGTCTTCACTCGTATTAACCTGAACAGCATTAGAATTTATAAACCCTGTTGAAGGCTTAATTAAATCGAGTAACAAACTAAAATATGTGGTTTTACCAGCGCCGTTATTTCCTACTAAGCCAAAACTTTGTCCTTTAGGAATTTCTAGAGACCCCATGTTTAAAACCTGAGTACCTCCATATTTTTTAGTTAAATTAGAAGTCGTAATCATATTTTTAATTAGTTATCTTGCTCGAAAGCATGAATCGTTTCGTATTTTGATTTTAAATATTTAGAGGTTATTATACCCAATAACTTGTCGTGTAAAACAACACCAATAATCCCCAAACCAGCAATTATAGCACAAGCATATTCAAAATTTAAAAAATAATAAAGTATGGCGAAAATAACCATAGGCACCACAAGTAATGGAATACCTATTAACCATTGCACAGCACCTGTACCCTGATAGTTGAACGCAGCCTTTTGATTAAGATCTATCTTTTTTCGATTATATGAACCACCATAAAGCATCACATGGGTATTCACCCCAACATTGTAAATGGCTGAAGCAAAATGGGCCAATAGAATTTTCCAACCAAAATACACATAAGGAATTCCTATAACGAAAAGGATAATCACACTAAGTGCCATTAAGGTAAATTTGGATTTTAAATACTTTTCATATTTAATATTCTGACTCATTAAAAGCTTGTAATACGTGCTATCCCAAGCCGGAATAAATTGTCCGAAATTGATTAAAAAACTCCCTGTAGAAAAAACTCCTATAAAGATGTACATCCAAGGTGCATTTATATACCTTTCATTCGTATAAAAAAACAAACCATAAAACAGCCCAAGAAGCAACATCCAAACGGAAGATTTTGTGCGTTTATTACGCCAGATTAATTTTAAATCCAGTTGCATAAATGGCGCAATATCACCAAAATAATTAGTCCATTCTAAATTGGATGCTTTTACCTCTTCAACCTTGTTTTTCAACCCACTATCTAAAAATATTTTTTGGCGAAGCATCTTAAAATTTATACGATATAAGACTCCTAAAACCAAAATAGGAACTATTATAAAAATAGGATTTTCATAAATGGCATAAAATGCTTTTCCGAATAGATTTGAAAAGGATATAATTTGAAAATAATCTAAGCCAAATAACACCGAACAAATGGCAACTATGGGCAATGCCGACAGTTCATTTTGAGCACTAAGACTCTCAATAATAAAATTTAAAAAGTTAACTATTAAAGTGAGTAGTAGCAAAGCTAACATCCAGATGATGACGTTACCCGTTAGATAACCATTAGAAATTAAAGTCAGTCCAAAAGGAATTACAGCAAATAAAGGTAAAAAGTTAAAAAATGCTACCGCCGACTTCCACAACACATAATTAACGATTTTATGACGTTTAATAGGCAGGGTTAGCAAGGGTTTTACCGACATTACCGGGAGTTTCTGAAAAAAGAAACGCATAACTAAATCGCCTAAAAACCAGTAAAACAAATAGCTATTTACAACAAATAACGGCTCTTGGTTGGGAAAGGTATCCTTTAAAATAAAAAAAGCTGAAATACCAAGACCCAAAAACATGACCATAAAATACAATGCAAAAAAGCCCATTACAATTTTCAAGCCTAAGCTTTTACCAAAACTTGCTGATCTTAAAAAAGACTTCCACTCTAAACTCAAAAAAAGTTTTAGCATGTTATTGGTATTTATTTGCAACATCACGCACCCCCATAGCCCAATTTTGCCCAAGCATCATGGCTTTTTGAGTCATTTGCAATTGCTTTGACGACAATTTTTTACCTAATGGTGTCTGATAAAAGGCAATTAAATCTTTTATTTCTTTTTGGGTAAATTCACTCATATACAAATCGGCCATCTGATCGTATAGTGTTTTTAAAGTGCCTTCTGCCTCCTTAGTATAGGCCTCTTTTTTTTCAGCAGGTACCGTAGCACCTAATTGCTCTATGGCAGCATCAAACGCCGAAGTTGCACCTGTAAGCTTTATAAACTCAATGGCTTCATTTTTAAAATCATCATTAGTCTGAGCTTGAACAAAACTCACAACAAGTAAAAGGGAGGCTAAAAGGAAATTTTTCATTTTTAAAAGTGAATTAATTAGTTTATTATTATAGGTAACCCGTTGTGCATTATGATTTAAAAGAAAAAAGTTGTTCATCTTACTGAAAATCAGTAAATTGATTTAACTACAAATCATTAATAATGAACAACTTGAGTGCAAATTACGAAAGAATATTGGAAGTATTAAGAAAAATATCGAAAGAACAACTTTTAAGTTATCAAAGACGACAACCAAAGCTTAGTGATTTAGAACTTATCAGTTTGAGTCTTACTGCCGAATTTATGGGAATAGATAGTGAAAATGACCTTTTTAGAAAACTTCCAGATTCCCTATTATCAAAAATAGAGAGAAGTGTCTACAATAGAAGAAGACGAAAACTAGTTAATACGCTCAACAGTATCAGGTTAAGCTTAGCTTCCCATTTTAATGAATTTGAAGATTATTTTGTAGTAGATAGTATGCCTTTAGAAGTTTGTAAATTATCACGCAGTTCTCGTTCAAAGATTTGTAAAGAAAACACTTATGCATTTCCAGATAAAGGTTATTGTGCAGCTCAAAGTTCTAATTATTACGGCTATAAACTGCACGCTGTTTGTTCTGTAAATGGTGTCTTTCAAAGTATCGATTTGAGTCCAGCATCTGTACACAATATTAATTATCTTAAAGATATTAAGATGCAAATAAGCGATTGTACATTAATTGGTGATAAAGGCTATTTATCAACAGAAATACAGCTTAACTTGTTTGAAACCTGTAATATAACGCTAAATACACCTATGAGAAGCAATCAAAAAAATTACAAAGTACAGCCTTATGTATTTAGAAAAAAGAGGAAAAGGATAGAAACATTATTTTCACAACTTTGTGACCAATTTATGATAAGACGCAATTATGCTAAAACTTTTGAAGGTTTTAAAACAAGAATCGTAGCTAAGATAACTGCTTTAACAACTATTCAGTATATCAATAAGTTTATTTTTGGGAGAAACATTAATAATATTAAAATTAGCATTATTTAAAATGCACAACGGGTTATAGGTATTTAAATTCTACAAAAGTTATAATTTTTAAAACAAATTATTGGTTTCAAACCAATAGCGTCCAAAACGCTTAAAAAGAGAAAGGGATTTTGTATCTCAAAATATTATTTTTGAGTTGCACAACAAAAAACAACCTTTCTCCATGACAAATATAACATTGTTCTCTCAGATAATCTCCAAATTAGACCGTTCTAGTTTTTCTAAACTTGTAAAAGCCAAGGGAACAGATAAACATCAAAAAGGATTTAATAGTTGGACACATTTAGTCTCCATGTTGTTTTGTCAATTTGCAAAAAGTCAATCCGTCCGAGATATAAGTAATGGACTTCGCTCTGCCACAGGAAACCTTAATCATTTAGGCATACAGAAAGCACCTTCTAAATCAACGATAAGCTATCAAAACAAACATCGAGACTGGACGCTTTATCGAGATTACTACTATGTTCTTTTAAAAAGTTTTGGACAGCACCCTCACTTAAAACGTGTTAAATTCAAAATTAAATCCAAGATATTTCTATTAGATTCTACAACGATAAGTCTATGTTTAAGTCTCTTTGATTGGGCAAAATACAAAACCCACAAAGGAGCTGTAAAAATGCACACCTTGCTTGATTATGATGGTAATTTACCGCACTATGTAAATATTAGCGATGGTAAAACAGCAGATAATAAAGGAGCTTACGATATTCCTTTGATTAGCCGTTCGGTTATTGTCGCAGATCGATTTTATAATGATTTTTCGTTACTTAACGTTTGGGACAGCAACCAAGTGTTTTTTGTAATTAGGCACAAAGAAAACATCCAATTTAAGAGTATTAAAGAAAAAGAATTGCCAGAAAATAGACATCATCATGTTTTAAAAGATGAAATCATTGAGCTAACAGGGGCTAAATCAAAAACAAAATACCCAAAGAAGCTACGTAGAATAGCTGTATGGGACGATAAAAATAACCAGGAAATAGAACTTATTACCAACCAAATGTCTTAGACAGCAAACACAATTAGCCAACTCTACAAAGCTAGATGGGATATTGAGATATTCTTTAGAGACATCAAACAACAGCTACATATTAAATCGTTTATAGGAACTTCTGAAAATGCCGTAATGATACAAATATGGACGGCTCTTATTACTATACTCATCCTAAAAGCCTTAAAAGCAAATGCAAAATATAATTGGTACTTGTCCAATTTAGTAGCTTTTATAAGACTTAACCTTTTTGTCAAAGTGGATTTGCAAAAATGGATTGATAGCCCTTTTAACGAGCAGCCTCCCCCCAAACAAAATTATACACAAGGGGTTCTTTTTTGAAAAAGATAAAAAACATGGCTAATTACCAGTAAAATCGTTGACTTTTGATTAGATCAAAAATGTTTAGGACAGGATTGGTTTTAAAACAAGAATCGTAGCTAAGATAACTGCTTTAACAACTATTCAGTATATCAATAAGTTTATTTTTGGGAGAAACATTAATAATATTAAAATTAGCATTATTTAAAATGCACAACGGGTTTTATAACATTCATCATTATATGTTGTGAATTGATTTCAAATTGTATTTTTACGTGAGCAATCACAAGCAACTCTAACCGCTGCACTTACCTCGGCTTGTTGTGAATTGATTTCAAATTGTATTTTTACGTGAGCAATCACAAGTTTACAAACCATTTATTTTCTTCTGCATCGTTGTGAATTGATTTCAAATTGTATTTTTACGTGAGCAATCACAAGTTAAATCAATCCAAATCAAAATACGATGTTGTTGTGAATTGATTTCAAATTGTATTTTTACGTGAGCAATCACAAGGATGTAGTAACCGATTTAGTTGTTGAACCTGGTTGTGAATTGATTTCAAATTGTATTTTTACGTGAGCAATCACAAGTTTCGAGGTAAAAACAAAAGGAGATTTTAAGTTGTGAATTGATTTCAAATTGTATTTTTACGTGAGCAATCACAAGAGAAAAAGAGGCTGAAAGGTTAGAACTTCAGTTGTGAATTGATTTCAAATTGTATTTTTACGTGAGCAATCACAAGTAATTGATTTCGTTTCATTTTTTTTATAGAGTTGTGAATTGATTTCAAATTGTATTTTTACGTGAGCAATCACAAGGGACATCTAAAAGTCCTGAAGGTAGTTCCAGTTGTGAATTGATTTCAAATTGTATTTTTACGTGAGCAATCACAAGTAGATTCTATTCTGCTACTGATGTAACTTTGTTGTGAATTGATTTCAAATTGTATTTTTACGTGAGCAATCACAAGGCAGAAGAGCAGGTAAGTGATCCAAATACTGTTGTGAATTGATTTCAAATTGTATTTTTACGTGAGCAATCACAAGAATTCCAATTTTTAAAATTCCTTTATATACGTTGTGAATTGATTTCAAATTGTATTTTTACGTGAGCAATCACAAGCATGTTTCTAATTATAGTTGCGCTGCCTGAGTTGTGAATTGATTTCAAATTGTATTTTTACGTGAGCAATCACAAGGTAAATTTTAAAGACGACGAAAAATGGTGTGTTGTGAATTGATTTCAAATTGTATTTTTACGTGAGCAATCACAAGATCCAAATTGGAAAAAACTTAAAAAAAGCAGTTGTGAATTGATTTCAAATTGTATTTTTACGTGAGCAATCACAAGCATCTAAAACCCATGTTGTCACACCTGCTAGTTGTGAATTGATTTCAAATTGTATTTTTACGTGAGCAATCACAAGTTGGTAGGTTTTAATCCCTTCAAATTGGATGTTGTGAATTGATTTCAAATTGTATTTTTACGTGAGCAATCACAAGTTTCGATGCTTTTAAAAGTTTGGCTTTATAGTTGTGAATTGATTTCAAATTGTATTTTTACGTGAGCAATCACAAGATAAGTAAATTATACATGCTTAGAGCTTCAGTTGTGAATTGATTTCAAATTGTATTTTTACGTGAGCAATCACAAGTTGATAATTTTAAAAATAACAGATATGACAGTTGTGAATTGATTTCAAATTGTATTTTTACGTGAGCAATCACAAGACTATTAGAGGTTTGCATTATCAATTAGTTGTTGTGAATTGATTTCAAATTGTATTTTTACGTGAGCAATCACAAGCCGAATATTTGAATTGAGTAAGGATGTGTTGTTGTGAATTGATTTCAAATTGTATTTTTACGTGAGCAATCACAAGTGCAATTAGCTTAAACACAGAGGGGCTGAAGTTGTGAATTGATTTCAAATTGTATTTTTACGTGAGCAATCACAAGGAACTCTCCAGAATGGGATGAGATTAAGCAGTTGTGAATTGATTTCAAATTGTATTTTTACGTGAGCAATCACAAGACCCCACAACAGCAGGGTATCAGCAGTTAGGTTGTGAATTGATTTCAAATTGTATTTTTACGTGAGCAATCACAAGTAAGGTGCAGTTTTATTTTGACCAAGGTTAGTTGTGAATTGATTTCAAATTGTATTTTTACGTGAGCAATCACAAGATCAGTTGTGTTTTCAATTTATGAATAAAAGTTGTGAATTGATTTCAAATTGTATTTTTACGTGAGCAATCACAAGTTTGTCATTTTATGATACATCACGTAAACAGTTGTGAATTGATTTCAAATTGTATTTTTACGTGAGCAATCACAAGGCACACAGAGTTGTAAGTCCAATGCTACTAGTTGTGAATTGATTTCAAATTGTATTTTTACGTGAGCAATCACAAGAGAAACTCCGTTTTCAACGAAATTAATAGTGTTGTGAATTGATTTCAAATTGTATTTTTACGTGAGCAATCACAAGCTTATCGATTGAAGCTATGCACCACAAATAGTTGTGAATTGATTTCAAATTGTATTTTTACGTGAGCAATCACAAGTTGCTCTGCTCCGTCCGTAACTCTAAGCGGGTTGTGAATTGATTTCAAATTGTATTTTTACGTGAGCAATCACAAGGTCAATCCCCAAAACTTTAGTCAAATAAAGGTTTGGGGATTGTTTTTTAGAATGAAAAAAAGTAGCCCAATAATATAGGTATTAAAAAATAAATTTAAGTTTTAAAATTCTAAACTGGGGTGTTCGAACGGAGTCGAGAACAATATAATTGTATCTAATTACACGCATAACATCACGACTCCGCTTGAAGCACCTTTAAAAAGGTAATTTTAAAATAATTCTAATTGCTGGGTAACACCCGGTAAATCGGTAGGCTTTTTACCGTGAAACAGCTCCATATTACCAAACTGTTTATCGGTAATACACAAAACTCCTATTTTTCCGTGCTTAGGCAAGGCCTTTTTAACTCTTTTAATATGCACATTAGCATTTGGCTATTTCGGAGTGACCATGCCACGTATTTCGGTCAAACCGTGCCACTTTAAGAGATCATACAATAATAGTTAAATTTAATTAATACTACCCGTTGTGCATTATGATTTAAAAGAAAAAAGTTGTTCATCTTACTGAAAATCAGTAAATTGATTTAACTACAAATCATTAATAATGAACAACTTGAGTGCAAATTACGAAAGAATATTGGAAGTATTAAGAAAAATATCGAAAGAACAACTTTTAAGTTATCAAAGACGAAAACTAGTTAATAAGCTCAACAGTATCAGGTTAAGCTTAGCTTCCCATTTTAATGAATTTGAAGATTATTTTGTAGTAGATAGTATGCCTTTAGAAGTTTGTAAATTATCACGCAGTTCTCGTTCAAAGATTTGTAAAGAAAACACTTATGCATTTCCAGATAAAGGTTATTGTGCAGCTCAAAGTTCTAATTATTACGGTTATAAACTGCACGCTGTTTGTTCTGTAAATGGTGTCTTTCAAAGTATCGATTTGAGTCCAGCATCTGTACACGATATTAATTATCTTAAAGATATTAAGATGCAAATAAGCGATTGTACATTAATTGGTGATAAAGGCTATTTATCAACAGAAATACAGCTTAACTTGTTTGAAACCTGTAATATAACGCTAAATACACCTATGAGAAGCAATCAAAAAAATTACAAAGTACAGCCTTATGTATTTAGAAAAAAGAGGAAAAGGATAGAAACATTATTTTCACAACTTTGTGACCAATTTATGATAAGACGCAATTATGCTAAAACTTTTGAAGGTTTTAAAACAAGAATCGTAGCTAAGATAACTGCTTTAACAACTATTCAGTATATCAATAAGTTTATTTTTGGGAGAAACATTAATAATATTAAAATTAACATTATTTAAAATGCACAACGGGTTAAATGCATTATAATACTGTAAACAACATAAAGGTTTAGCTATTTATACTTAGGGTATAATGAGCAGTCCTATTTAGTTATTCGTGTTGCACGGACTACAACCTTAAATCCGTAGGTTGTAGTATTTTGCTTAGCTGTAATGATTTTTAGTAGTATTTCTCATTTTTTCAGGTGTTAAATGTTTGAAGTTTTTAAGGTTCTTGTGTTTGTGTTTGAACTGCTTGCTTACACAAGGAAGCTACTGTATATAGGACAGCCCCAACTTTGTTGGGGTTTAATTTTTTTCACACTAAACTGTTGGAGCTTGACACTTTTTTTGGTTAAGTTTTAAAGTGAATAATTCCATATATCCTTAACTTATATTGCCTAGCCGTTTTTATCCATTTGGCAGGAATGGATATAAATCTAAAGATAAATTTTTTAATTCTATAGTTTGCCTTTAAACCCTTAAACCGTTTGGAAAACCGTTCTATAATATACTGATACAAATTCCTGCACATAGCAGTAAATAACAGAAAAACTGTATTTTGCTCTAATTTTGAAAACGGCAAGTTGTTCCATCCAAAGTCATTCTTGAGAATATCAAATTCTTTTTCAATCGCTCCACGTTGATTGTAAAAATCAACAACTTCATTGATGGACATCGAAAAGTCGTTGGTCAATATCGCTGAATACAAATAAGCATCTTTAGTAAATAAATTTACCTGTTTGTCATTACGCTCTATTTTACTTACAACAAGCCTGTATTCCTTAGTTTTATGGAGTTGTTTTTTTCGTTTTAATGATCTTATAAAGGGAGTGAATTTTATTTCTCCTCTGAAAATTGTTTCGGAGCCGACCCCTTCTTCAGACCAGTTAGTTATTTCAGATATCCTTTTAGCCAATGCATCGCTCATACATGCTCTAATAAAGAATCGATTAACTTTTGTAGAAATAAAATCAACCACATTAACTTGATAAGAAGCTGCATCGGCTCTAAAAGCATCAATTTGTATTCCTTGATTTTCGAGTTCATAAAACATTCTAGTTAATGTTTCTAACTGTAAATCTTTGGCTGCACTATTTCCATTTCGATTTTCAACATAAACAATATTATTCTTAATTATCCCCACTCCTGGGCAGTATCCAGAGCCCTTTTTGTAAGTTCTTATGCTGTCTTTTTTATTGGTGTATAGAATCGTATTGTCATAATCTAAAATATGATCATTCGTGGTAGTTAAGTTCAACTTTTTCAATAACCTTAAATTCAACTCCTTTAAAGTAAAGTTCAAGCCAAATTGATGTAAACTAGTACCTCTGGGTAATGTAAAAAGGTCTTTTGTCTGTGATAATTCTTTGAACCTATCAAGAATCCTATCAGGACTTGGTACTTTAAAAAAAGGATTGTCTCTTAGATGTTCTTTTAAGTTCAACGAGATATCTTCAATACAATCTCCTCCACAAAAATAGATAGACCAAAAGGAATATAATAAGTCTTTCCAACTATAAGAAGCTTGCTGAACAATATGAGGTAAATTGTTTTCAAGCAATGTGCCTAAACCAAGCTGTTCAAACTCATTGATAACAAAATTTAATCCCCCAAAAGGGTTAATACGTTGAGATTTTATTATTTTCATAATGTGTTTTTTGTAGCAACACCAATTTAGGTGAAAACACACAAAACCGCAAACCTTTGTAAACAAATAGTTTGCGGTTGTTTTTTACTCTGTACCTACGGATTTAAGGTACAAGTCCGCGCTATCGGGGTTACATTTCTGCATTTTTTAATGTACTAAACTGGAACGAAGTTGAAAAACGTTACGCAGCAGCGAAATAATAAGCTTAGATAGCTTTTAAAATACGGAATCGTCTGGAGCTTTTTGCTTTAGGCGATTTTTTTGTTTTACTTCAAGTTGAAGATTTTCTTGTTGAAAGGTTGTTTTAATGAAAATAATTAAATGGTTTAATACTATTTTTTCATTTACTATTTTTCTTTTATAAAAGTAGGAAAAAACTTCACCTGCTTGTTTCTTTTTTTTTCATTTGAAGCGAAGATAATTGCATTTGCTATTATTTACTCTCTCATTTTTTTTACTTTTTCGGGATTATTTGATGATTAATTGTTGCAAAACAGTTTATTATGAAAGACCTATTTCCTAAAGAAATTTTAAGTAGCACTACCGAAGTCCATCAGTTTATGCATGGCAAAAAAAGTCAGATTATTTATAGTGTTATTTTAATAACCTTACTTGTGGTTATTTGTTTATTGCCAGTGTTAAAGGTTTCTATTTACACCAGTGCAAGGGGCATTGTAAGGCCAGATAAAGAGCGTTTTACTTTACAAGTCCCAAATTCGGGTAAAATTACACATGTAAATTTAAAAAATAACACAGAGGTCACTAAAGGGGATACCCTTTTGGTTATGGACAATGCTATCATCCTTGAAAAATACAATTTAGCGCAGCAGCAAATTGTTGATCTGAGTGCGTTTGTTGAAGATTTATCGTATTTGTTGAATACCAAAAATGTTAAGTTAACAGAACTTCAATCAGGGAAATATAAAAAAGAGTATCTGTTATACAAACAGAAAAAATTAGAGTTACGTACCCGACTTAATAAACTTAAAATCGATAAAGAGCGCAGTGCCAAGCTATTTGATAAAGGTGTTATTGCAAGGGTGGAATTTGAAGATACTAATTTTGAGTACGATTTGGCTTTAAGCAATTTCAATCAATTAAACCAACAACAGTTTAGTACCTGGCAATCTAGTTTAACAGAATTCCAAAACAAGCTACTAGAATTAAAAAGTACTAGCGCACAGCTTGAAAAAAACAAGTCGCAATTTGTGATAACCGCACCAATTACTGGAGTTTTAATTAATACCGCTGCTATGGAGGTGGGCAGCTATTTAAATGCCGGACAAACCTTTGTGGACATTTCACCAAACACCAACTTATTAGTAGAGTGTTATATATCGCCTCAAGATATAGGCTTGTTAAAAATGGATAACGAAGTTCATTTTCAATTAGATGCTTTTAATTACAACCAATGGGGCTTAGCCACAGGCCGTGTTACCGATATAGGGAAGGATGTAGAAATAATAAACAACACCTCTATGTTTAAAGTCTTGTGTCAGCTACATAATAAAGAGTTGCAACTTAAAAATGGTTTTGTTGGCAAACTAAAAAAAGGAATGACACTAAGTGCTCAATTTAAATTAGCTAAACGCAGCCTATTTGACTTGTTGTACGACAAGGTAGATAATTGGTTAAACCCAAGCGCGAAGTCCTTTGCTGATACAAATCAAGTAACCATGACGAAGCTTTAAATTGCTTTTACATGAACGCATAGTAATTCCTAAAACAAAACAAACCAGAATAAACTAACCAATAAAAATGAAAAACCTAAAAAACTTAGAGCGGTTGCAGCAATTGCATCAACGTATAAGTCAGGAAAACACCGGAACACCTAAGGAATTAGCGCATAACATGCGCATTAGCGAGCGTACAGTATATAAACTCATCGAGCAATTAAAGGATTTAACAGCACCAATATGCTACAACCGTAAGCGCAAAACCTATTTTTATTGCGACGATTTTGAGTTGCAAGTAAGTATATCGGTAACCGCATTAAGTAATAACGAAGCCATTGAGGTTTTTGGCGGCAGCTATTTTTTAAAGAAAAATACTTCACTGCAAGGTTTGTGCAGTGAACGCGTTTACTTTAGCCATACCAAAACAAAAGCGCTGGACGCAGTGAGCTAGTTAGACGTAACTATTTTTTTGTGGCGGTATGAAATAATTGTATAACAAATTAAATATTTTTTTATTATTGTTGTCCGATAAAAAACAGAATTAGCTAAAAAAGCTTTGGTGTTGGCCTTTTTTATTGATCGCACTCTTTATTTTGAAAACAGAACCTCCTTATGGGTCAAAAAGGCTTAATTGCCCAATGTTTTTGGTTGTAATCTCTTCCCAATTAGCTTCTGGGTTTTTCAGGAATTTGAACAAATCGATATATGTCATCAAATGGTATCGTATGACGGACATCATATTGGAATAAGCCCAGTTTCTTTGGGCTTTTCTTTGGATCACAAGCATAATGAGCTGGATTATCAAACTGACCCAGATTTGTATTTCGATGGCATTTTGATTGTCTCCCAAAAAATACTTTAGCGGAAAGTTCTGTTTAAGCCGCTTGAACATCGTCTCAATCTGCCACCTATTTTTATAGATGTCGGCTATTTTGTCTGCATCAAGATCATAATTATTAGTGATGAACTCATAAACTTTTTGGTGCTTTTCGTGCCAAAAAGCGATTCTCCTCAGGGAAAAAGCATTGCCGTTTTTGTCCGTAAGCCCTATTTTTTCGTCCTTTAAGACAGCATCGTCCACTTTATTGGAGATATCAAACTCTTCAAGGCTTGTATAGCGAGCATTGTCCTTTTGCCGAGTCACAAAGTAAACATCTTCCAGTGTCCATTTTTGGTATTGCTCATAATCCACATACCCTTTGTCAAAAACCACATAAGAGCCCTTCTTGAGTTCCAGGTCTTTTAAAAAGGTGTGGTCGTGCGTGGCCGCGCTTGAAAACTTAATCAGACAAGGAACGTCTTCCATGGCGTTTATCATAGTATGCATCTTGATACCTCCTTTCTTTTTGCCGTTGAGCGGGTTCCTTCCTACACCTTTAAGAATGTCACTAAATAGGGGGATGGTCGAGGAATCAACGATTTTAAGGTTCTTCACTGCAGGTTCTAAGGGTCTGCTGTCCGATAAAAAGCGATGGTAACGTTTGTAGAGTAAATGATAAATATCGGCAAATACTTCAGAGCTTCTTCTCCTGTTAGCATCTGACAAGGTACTGCGTTTTGGAAAGTCCGTGAGTCCTAGATGGTTGATCTTTCCCTCGCAGGCAAGCATAATACTGGAAACCTCACGAAGTGAGCTACAGCCACTGATCACGGTAAATACCATAGTGGCCAAATGCTCATAGGTGGTAAACTTTTTGGTATAGCGATCGCTGTTGTGCTTTTTGGCTGTCCGATGAACATCTTTGGGCAAAATGAAATTTAATACCTGTTTGATTATGGGTTGTCCGCTAAAGTTTTTACTTTTATTCATATCTTGGATGTGTGATAACTTCAAGATACAAAATAAGCGGGAAATCCTATCTTGGAAATCCCGCTTTTTAAATCTTTTATCGGACACTAATGATTTACAAACTACAACACACCATTAAGCATCTACGCCTTAGATCTTGAAACTGGCGAAACAGCATTATACTGGAAACCTGCTATCGATTTTAATAGTGCCGATTACGAAAGTCACCAAGTATTTTACACCTCAAAAGATGGCACTAAAATCCCCATGATGATTACCTATAAAAAAGGCCTAGAATTAAACGGTAAAAACCCAACCATGCTTTATGCCTATGGTGGTTTCAACATTAGTTTAACTCCAACCTTTAGCGTTCCTAATGTTGTATGGATGGAGCAAGGTGGTATCTATGCCGTACCTAACCTACGTGGTGGAGGCGAATACGGAAAAGCATGGCACGATGCTGGAACAAAAATGCAAAAACAAAATGTATTTGACGATTTTATAGCTGCTGGCGAATACTTGATTAAAAACAACTACACGTCTTCAAAGTTCTTAGCAGTAAGAGGTGGATCAAATGGAGGTTTACTTGTTGGAGCCACCTTAACACAACGACCAGATCTTATGCAAGTTGCCTTACCTGCGGTTGGTGTTTTAGATATGTTACGATACCATACCTTTACGGCTGGTGCCGGTTGGGCCTATGATTATGGTACAGCAGAAGACAGTAAAGAGATGTGCGAATACCTTAAAAAATATTCACCTGTTCACAACGTGAAAAAAGGCTTTGAATATCCTGCGACCCTAATCACAACTGGCGATCATGACGACCGCGTGGTTCCTGCACATAGTTTTAAATTTGCTGCTGCTTTACAAGCCAAACAAGTTGGAAAACATCCCGTTTTAATTCGTATTGAAACCGATGCGGGCCATGGCGCTGGAACACCTATTAGTAAATCTATTGAGCAATATGCCGATATTTTTGGCTTTACCTTATACAATATGAAATTTAAAAGCTTACCGAATAAAATATAAACATGTTTATATAAATAATACCTTTGAGCCAAATTCTAAATTAGAGGATTTGGCTCATTTATTTTAACCATCCTTGTATAATTTTAAAACCTCAAACGATTTTTATCGTCTTAATTATTAGGACTTCTTCTATATGCTACGCGTTAATCAACTTACTTTTTCTTATCATAAAAAACCTGTTTTAGCCAATATTTCATTTCAGGTGAAACCGGGTGAAAACTTAGCCATTATTGGAGAAAGCGGTTGCGGAAAAAGCACCCTTTTAAAACTTTTGTATGGTGAATATGATTTGGATGGCGGACATATTTTTTGGAAGGAAGACGAAATTCTAGGGCCCAAATACAACTTGGTAGTTGGCTACGATTTCATGAAATATGTGGCACAAGAATTCGATTTGATGCCCTATACCTCGGTAGCCGAAAATATTGGGAAATTCCTATCTAATTTCTTTCCTGAAGAAAAAAAAGAACGCACTGCCGAACTTCTTGAAGTGGTAGAACTTACAGCTTTCGCAAAAACCAAAGTAAAACTTTTAAGTGGCGGACAAAAACAGCGGGTAGCCATAGCGCGGGCTTTAGCAAAACAACCTGAAATCATGCTTTTAGATGAACCTTTTAGCCATATTGATAATTTCAAAAAGCAAAGTTTAAGACGGAATGTGTTTCAATATCTGAAGAAAAAAAACATCAGCTGTATCGTAGCCACTCATGATAAAGAGGATGTATTAGGTTTTGCCGATCAAATGATCGTTTTAAGCGATCATAAAATCTTAGAGCACAATACCCCTGAAAAACTTTTTAAAAGCCCTAAAACCCCCTTAATCGCGTCTTTTTTCGGAGAATTTAATACTATTGAAGGTGATTTAATCTATGCCCATCAATTGCAAGTGGTAAATCGTTCCAATCTAAAGGCCACTATAAAGCGCTCTTATTATAAAGGACATTTCTATTTGGTGGAAGCCGATTTAAAAGGTCAAACTATATTTTTTGAGCATGATAAGACCTTAATGGCTTCTGATGAGGTATATCTTGAGGTGAATAAATAAGAATTATCTAAAGAAAAAACTTAAAGCTAACTGAAAGGACCTAGTTTCATTTTTTAGTATGAAAACTCATTTGAAGCATACGGTATAATTCAGGATGCTTCCTTTGCATGAGCTTAGGATTTTCAAAGAAATACTCGGAAGCTACAGCAAAAAATTCCGCTTGATTGGTTCCTCCATAACTTCTTATATCCGATTTGTTTTTATGTATGGCTTCCATTTCTTTATGAATAAGATTTAGCCACGGAATACTGTAACTGTGTTTCATAATATACTCTGGAACACCATCGGTAGCGCCATCCATTTTATCTATGAGATGTACAAATTCATGAATGGCAGTATTGCTTTTATCGGTCGCATTAGAAAACCCGTGATGTAAAGCCTTCCTAGAAAGTATCATTTGCTTTTCTAAACGGCCAGTACCAACCATGCCCATAATATTTCGATGCTCGTTTTTATGTCCAAATTCATAATCGGCATTAAAATTATCCGGATATAATATAACACCGCTCAAATTGGTATAATGCCATTCTGGAAATCCGAATACAGGAATAACAGCACTTGCCGCAACTAATACTCGATCTAAATCCTCTAAGTCAAACGCAACCGCCTCAATATGCACTTCATTTAGAAAAATCATGATACGATTTTCAAAGTCCCTTCTCTGTTTGGGTGTTAAATCCTTATAAAAGGTAACATGCTCTACTAAAAGCTGTTTCCATCCCTCAGGAAAAGAGTCAGGCTTTTTTGTTTTTAACAAACGAAAAGCAAAAATGATTACAGCGATCAAGCATAAAAATGAAAAAGTATAAACCATAGACAGTCTTTTCAAAAAACGAGACAAGTTAATATAAATAACTTAGTGTTCAAGATTTTCTAAGGTACAAGGCTAAAAGATAGATAAGGTTATATAATCAATTCAAAAAGTTCGATACTCATAACTTCAACATTTACAACCTGCCGTATCCACTGTATTATTTTTATAATATGAATTGAAACGTTTAAAACACCTGCGTAATAATAAAACGCTGATCCCTAAAGGTGATGCTATCATTTACAGTATGCCCCATTAATAATTGCCCAATAGGTGTGTTTGAAGATATCGCATAAAAACGCTCTTCCTCAACTTTTAGCACGCCCGCACTAATAGCAATAAAATAGTTGGCTTGACTGGTATAAACCACACTCCCTAAACCGATCTGTTTAGACACTTTACTCAAATTGACCTTATCCAGAATTTCTTTAGTTTTTTGAATTTCGGCCCATTGATTTCCTGCTTTCTCGCGTTCCAATTGAAGCATGGCTCTGCCCGTTTCATGTTTATCGCCTGCACTACTTTTAGTTTCGGAAGTTAAAGACTCTTGAATTTCGGAGATGGTTTTCTGAATGGTTTTAAAGCGATCATCAATAAAATCGCAACATAAACGGTATAATGCCTCCTTAATTTTAGCGCTTGCCATGATCCTTTTCTTTAAACTTTAAAGGGCCAAAATAGCGCATTTGCTTCACAATCCACGCTTTTCTAGACTCCATGTAAGCTGTGGCTGGAGAAGCTCTATATTTTCTCGGATTTGGTAATATAGCCGCAATGGCAGCCGCTTCATATTGTGATAGGTTTTTAGCCGGTTTTTTAAACCAATACTTCGAAGCTGCTTCGGCTCCATAAATACCTTTTCCCATTTCAATACTGTTTAAATACACTTCTAAAATGCGCTGTTTAGACCAGCACAATTCTATTAAAAAAGTGAAATAGGTTTCAAAACCTTTTCTAACCCAGCTACGTTCTGGCCAAAGAAATACATTTTTAGCCGTTTGCTGACTTATAGTACTTCCGCCTCGCAAGCGTTTTCCTTTTTGGCTAGATGAAATTGCTTTTTCTATAGCTTTATAATCTAAACCTGAGTGTTTTAAAAAATTTTGATCTTCACTACAAATGACTGCACGTTGTAAATTAGTAGAAATGTCATCTATAGGAACCCAATCATGTTTTAATACTTTGGAGGAATCGTTTTCAAAATAACGAATAACCATTAACGGGGTGAATGGCACGGGCACAAATTTATACAGGAGCACTAAAGCCAGTGTAAACACAACAAACCAAAAGCAAATTTTAAACAGAAATCTAAAAAAACGCATAAGTAGATACTAAAAATTTGACTGTAAAAATAAGGCATAAAAAAACTCCGAAAGCAATTTCGGAGTTTTATTCTATATGGTTTTACTATTCCTTTTTCATAACAAAATCTTCCATAAACTTAGTGGTATAATTACCAGCTAAATAATCTGGGTGATCCATTAATTGTCTGTGGAAAGGAATGGTTGTTTTAATGCCTTCAATCACGAACTCATCTAAAGCACGCTTCATTTTATTAATCGCCTCTTCTCTAGTTTGCGCCGTTGTAATTAACTTAGCAATCATCGAATCGTAGTTTGGCGGAATCGCATACCCTGCATATACATGAGTATCTAAACGCACACCATGACCTCCAGGAGCATGTAACGTAGTAATCATTCCAGGCGATGGTCTAAAACCATTAAAAGGATCTTCAGCATTAATACGACATTCTATAGAGTGTAATTTTGGTAAATAGTTTTTACCAGAAATTGGCACACCTGCAGCTACTAAAATTTGCTCACGAATTAAATCAAAATCGATCACTTGTTCAGTAATAGGGTGCTCTACTTGAATACGGGTATTCATTTCCATGAAATAGAAGTTTCTGTGCTTATCTACCAAAAACTCAATGGTACCGGCGCCTTCATATTTGATGTACTCTGCCGCTTTTACTGCCGCTTCACCCATTTTTTTACGCAATGCAGGCGTCATAAATGGTGAAGGTACTTCTTCCGTTAATTTTTGATGACGACGTTGTACCGAGCAATCTCTTTCAGATAAGTGACACGCACGACCTGTAGAATCTCCAACAATTTGAATTTCAATATGTCTTGGCTCTTCAATAAGCTTTTCCATGTACATATCGTCGTTACCAAAGGCGGCTTTCGACTCTTGTCTTGCCGAGTCCCAAGCTGCTTTTAAATCTTCTTTTTTGAAAACGCCACGCATCCCTTTTCCTCCACCACCGGCAGAAGCTTTCAGCATGACTGGGTAACCTGTTTCTTCAGCAATTCTTTCGCAATCTTCATAAGATTCAATAACCCCATCACTACCTGGAACACAAGGAACACCTGCAGCTTTCATAGTTGCTTTAGCATTCGCTTTATCTCCCATACGGTCAATCATTTCTGGAGAGGCACCGATAAATTTAATACCGTGCTCTTCACAAATTCTTGAGAATTTAGCGTTTTCAGACAAAAATCCGTAACCTGGATGAATGGCATCTGCGTTAGTTATTTCTGCAGCAGATATAATATTTGACATCTTTAAATAAGACTCGCTACTGGCTGCTGGTCCAATACAAACCGCTTCGTCGGCGAACTTTACATGTAGACTTTCTTCGTCGACTGTAGAATATACAGCCACGGTTTTAATGCCCATTTCTTTACAGGTTCTAATAACACGTAGTGCTATTTCACCTCTATTGGCTATTAATATTTTTTTAAACATAACTTTGTAAAAATTATGAATTCTGAATTCAGAATTCTGAATTCATTAAGATGGATCTACTAAAAATAATGGTTGATCAAATTCAACTGGTGAAGAATCATCAACTAATATTTTAACGATCTTTCCTGAAACTTCAGACTCAATTTCATTGAATAGTTTCATGGCTTCAATAATACAAAGGACATCACCTTCGGCTATAGTCTGTCCAACCTCAACAAATAATGGTTTATCTGGAGATGGCTTTCTATAGAAAGTTCCAATAATTGGAGATTTGATAGTTATATATTTCGAATCCTCATCGGCAGGAGCAGCAGCTACAGGAGCGGCAGCAGGAGCCGAGGCTTCCACTACAGGAGCAGCGACAACAGGTGGCGCTAATTGAGGTGCAGGTACTTGGTGAACAATAGTTGTGTCTGACTCAGACCCAGTTCTAATGGTGATTTTAATATCATCCATTTCTAGTTTAACTTCGCTTGCACCAGACTTGGCAACAAACTTAATTAAATTCTGAATTTCTTTTATATCCATAATATTGCTAATTATTTAGTGGTTAGTTTTTAGAGTCGTATGCCCATTTTAAATAAATAGACCCCCAATTAAATCCGCCTCCAAAAGCGGCAAATATAACATTATCTCCCTTTTTTAATTGCGATTCATAATCATTTATTAATAAAGGTAAAGTTGCTGATGTGGTATTCCCGTATTTGTGAATATTAATCATAACCTTTTCTTCGTCTAACTCAATACGTTGGGCCGTAGCATCGATAATGCGTTTATTCGCTTGATGCGCTGCTAACCAATCAACGGTATCTTTGGTTAAATTATTACGTTCCAGTATTTTTTCTGCGGCATCGGCCATGTTAAAAACGGCATTTTTGAATACGGTTCGTCCTTCTTGAAAAGCGTAGTGACCACCTTTTTCAAGAACTTCAGCAGTTAATGCATGCGATGAACCACCATAAGTGGCTTGTAAAAATTCACGTCCAGTACCATCACTTCTTAAATATTCATCTTTAAGACCGTAACCTTCATCGTTAGCTTCAAACAACACCGCTCCAGCACCATCACCAAAAATGATACACGTAGCTCTATCTTTATAATTAATTATTGACGACATCTTATCGGCTCCAATAAGTAATACATTTTTATACCTTCCAGATTCAATGTAACTGGCTGCAACCGACATTCCAAATAAGAAACTAGAACAGGCGGCATCCATATCAAATGAAAAGGCATTGGTTGCACCAATCTCAGAAGCTGTATAAGAAGCTGTTGAGGCTGCTTTCATATCTGGTGTCGCTGTTGCAACAATAACCAACTCGATAGATTTGGGATCTAAATTGTTTTTCTCAATAAGATTTTGGGCTGCTTTTATAGCCAAGTAAGAAGTACCTTTACCATCATCTTTAAGAATACGGCGTTCTTTAATACCTGTTCTGGATGTAATCCATTCATCATTGGTATCAACCATCGTTTCAAGAATTTGATTGGTTAATACGTATTCTGGCACATATGCACCTACAGCTGTGATTGCCGCTGAGATTTTACTCATAACTTTATAGTTAATTTGACCAAAAATTTATTAAAAATGGACAAAAACGTTCAAAATTTGGCGAAAACTACTAAATTCTGAAATAATATTCCGCAAATTACGCGTTTTTGTTAATCATAAAAATTAATTCATAAAAAAAACGCTCATAAATGAGCGTTTTTTAATATGCATGCATAGCTAATTATGCCACATTTTCTATTTCTGCAGAATTATCAATCAATACTTGACCTCTGTAGTATAATTTTCCTTCATGCCAATGCGCTCTGTGATATAGATGCGCCTCACCTGTTGTAGGGCATGTAGCAATCTGTGGCGCAGTTGCTTTATAATGTGTTCTTCTCTTATCTCTTCTTGTTTTCGAGATTTTTCTCTTAGGATGTGCCATTTTAAGTTTCTATTTATCCGTTAATAATTTCTTTAATGTATTCCAGCGAGGATCCATATCCTCTAACTCCACTTTCGTTTCGTCTTCCTTAAGCTTAGGGCTTAGTTCTTCTAATTTTTTGAGTATTTCCGAATCTAACGTGCCATCTTCAACACCTGGATGTATGCGTTTAATAGGAACAGCAAGAATAATTAACTCATAAATATATTGCTGAATATTAACTTCATAACTTCCATGAGGAAGAATTAATAAGTCAATGTTTTCATCATTATACTCATCACCAAACTTGACTACCAAATCAAAATCGTTTTCGATATCTTGATTATAAGGTTCGTTAGTGAGATCACAATGGACATTAACCCATCCAGAAATTTTAAAATGTAATTCTAATAAAGTTGACTTTTTTTCTAAAACTAAATCAACATTTACTTTAACATCATTAAAATCTTCATACTCAAAATGTTCAAAGAACGATTGCTCAATGTCATACTCAAAATGATGCTTGCCAATTTTTAACCCTACAAATGGAATTGTAAACTCTTTTAACGACTTCATAATCACATCTATTTTGAGCCCGCAAATATATAAATTTTTATTTACGGAGCATTACTTATTAACATTTTTTTGTTTATATCTTAAATTATTTTGGTTTTACCCAAAAAAACTAGCAATCAAGAGGTTAACGACGCTCACTACGCGAGGCCTTTTTTAGGGGATTTGCAGTGAGTTCTTCATAATCGGTTCGGTTCTTAAATATTTGCATAGCACTGTAGACGGCTTCTTTAAAAGAATTTTCATCGGCCACACCTTTTCCTGCAATTTCATAAGCTGTCCCATGATCGGGCGATGTTCTAACTTTATTTAAACCAGCTGTATAATTAACGCCTTGACCAAAGGATAAGGTTTTAAAAGGAATTAATCCTTGATCGTGATACGAGGCAATAATAGCATCAAAGTTTTTATAATTATTAGAACCAAAAAAACTATCGGCTGCATAAGGTCCATATACCAACTTACCACTTTCTTTTATTTTTTGCAAAGTTGGTCGTAAAACAACATCGTCTTCATGCCCAATAACACCATTGTCGCCAGTATGTGGGTTAATCCCTAAAACAGCAATTTTAGGTTTTTGAATTTTAAAATCCTTTTTTAGGGATTCGTAAACGGTATTAATTTTTTGCTCGATTCGTTTTGGCGTAATGTGGCTGGCTACATCTTTAACAGGCACATGATCGGTAAGTAAGCCCACTCTAAATCCGTTATGAATCATAAACATTAAGCTTTCTCCTTCTAATTCTTGAGCCAAATAATCGGTATGCCCAGGGAACTTAAAAGCTTCCGATTGAATGTTATGTTTATTTATAGGTGCTGTTACTAGCACATTAACAAAACCTTCCTTTAAAGCCTTTGTAGCTGCCTCCAACGATTTAATAGCAAAGGCACCTATATTAAGGTCTTCTTTACCAAATTCAATTTTAACAGGATCATTCCAACAATTAAAAACATTAACCTTTCCAGCAGCAATCTGATCTAAATCTTTTATACTATTAAAATTTATTTCCGATTTAAAATGCGTTTTATAAAAAGTCATGACTTTAAACGAAGCAAAAATTACGGGCGTACAAAAATCTAAAATCCTTGCATCTTCAAATGTTTTTAAAACAATTTCTCCACCAATGCCGTTTAAATCACCTATGGATATTCCTACTACTATATTTTCTGTCTCCGTCATTAAATAATGATAACTTTTGTTTGTAATTTTGATGCAGCAAATTTAATTAAATAAACCCACAATATTATGTTTACTGGAATTATTGAAACGATTGGTACGGTTTCTCATTTAGAAAATGAACTAGACAACCTACATATCACTATAAAAAGCAGCATCACATCCGAATTAAAAATCGATCAAAGTGTGGCACATAATGGTGTTTGTTTAACTGTGGTGAAGATTGATGAAGACGCCTATACTGTAACAGCCATTAAAGAAACCTTAAACAAAACAAACCTAGGTACTTTAAAAATTGATGATGCCGTCAATTTAGAGCGCGCCATGAAACTTGGCGACCGACTTGATGGTCATATCGTACAAGGTCACGTAGATCAAACCGCTGTGTGTACGGAAGTGAAAGAAGAAAATGGCAGTTGGATATTTACTTTTAAATATGATGCAGCTTTAAACAACATCACTATCGAAAAAGGCTCGATAACTGTAAACGGCACGAGTTTAACCGTTGTAAACTCACAAAAAGACCAATTTAGCGTTGCCATAATACCCTACACTTACGAACACACAAATTTTAAAACCTTTAAAAAAGGTAGTGTTGTAAATTTAGAATTTGATGTTTTAGGAAAGTATGTGGCGCGTTTAAACGATCTAAGTAAGGAATAAAAACTACTTCTCTTTATTAAAAAGTGTCTTTTTAGCCCCATAGGCTATAGCGACAACTATACCAGCAATAATGCCGCCGTCTATAGGAAGACCTGGAGGTGGGGGTGGAGCTGGGACAGGGGGGTCTTGAACCAAAGCTGTTCCGGTAAAACTTACTATTAAAAATAAGCCAAATAGAACTCCTCTTTTAAATTGTCTGTCTTTCATACGCGAACAAATTTAAAAAAAAATATCAGTAAACGATATTAACATAAAATTATTTTTCCATTAGAGTTCATTTATAGACTTCAACCGTCTTTTGGATGGCAATGAATTGATATTCTAAACTTTATTCAGGAAAAACTTAAGCCTTTGATTTTAATAAAGCATTGGTTTATAAGAAATATATTTATAATAAAAAAGCCTCACATTACTGTAAGGCTTTACAATTTCTAAAAGTGGTCCCACCTGGGCTCGAACCAGGGACAATAAACTACTTATTTTCAAACATTTGACAACTTGCCAACTTTAGTAGCAACCTTTTTGTATACCTTTTTCTAATAAATAGAGCTTATAAACTTTTGATCTACAAAAATAAACCAACCTAATTTACTCTGGGGAAAGAAGAAAACAACTTTATTTTTTACTAGTTGAAAAATTAAACAACCCCACGTTGATATAAATGCTCCTGAAAGCCTATAAACGTATTTCTGATGGTTGATATGTCCCCTAAATGTGTTTTTGCATCTGCTATTCCTTTGTATTTTAATATTAACAAATCTCCTAGCTTATCGTCGTCTAATTCTTCTACACCAACTTTTACGTATTGGTCTAATACAAAATTTAAGAACTCCTGCTGTGCAGGATTATAGTCTTGGAAATGAATTTTAGCACGTTCTGCTCTATCCAGTCTAGGCATTAAATCTTTACTATAAGCAACAAAAGATAATACATCGTATAAATCGCTATCTTCTCCATGAACCAACTTTCTTAATTCATCTAATTGAGAAGATGTATATCCTTTTTCAGACAACTCTTCTAATAACTTCTTTCTTGTACTTGGTAAACTCCATATTTCCCTTAATTCATCTTCGTTTTTAAATAGTGATGGTAAATCGCCAAACAACTGATTCATAAATTCCTCCATCCCTATTTGCTTACCATCAGACCCCCAAAAGGTTGTACGTATCGTAGCATCAATTTCTCTCGCCTTACCATCTGATAGTTTAATTTTTATTATTTGCTGCGGTGGTTGCTCACAAATACAAGGTATGTTATCACATTCAGCACAAGGTTCTGGCGGGTCTACTGTACATTGACATGGTCTTACACCACAAACCTTACAAGTTCTTGAACCCCCATCTCCTGTTGGTGGTTCTGGCGGCTCTGCTTCACCGTCCCAAGAGGGATCTTGGAAATGTTGATGCGCTTCTACAAAATCGTAAACAGTAAAATAATCTTTACCATCAAATAAGCGTGTTCCTCTACCAACAATTTGTTTAAATTCTACCATAGAATTCACAGGACGCAACAAGACAATATTTCTTATTTCTGGCGCATCTACACCGGTACTCAACTTTTGTGAAGTTGTAAGTATGGTTGGTATAATGCGCTCGTTATCTTGAAAATATTTTAATGCTTGTTCTCCCATCGAACCATCCTCGGCAGTAACACGTTGACAATAATCTATATTTCTGCTATCACTTTCTTGGTTAATAATATCACGTATTGCAGCAGCGTGTATTTGTGTGGCACAAAAAACTAAGGTTTTATGGTTTTGATTAATTTCACTTAAAAACTTCTTTACACGAAAACGCTCAATCTCATCAATTATAATTTTTCGTCCATAATCTTTATAAGTAAAAGTATCACCAACTTCAGCCTCTCCACTAATAATAGTGTCGTCTGAGGTAACCGTGTACTCATCGTAATTGGTACGTACTTGCTTTACTCTAAATGGTGTTAAAAACCCATCGTTTATACCCTCTTTAAGAGCGTAGGTATAAATAGGTTCTCCAAAATAATCGTATGTATCTCCGTTTACATCACGTTTTGGTGTAGCCGTTAACCCTAACTGTACCGCAGGGCTAAAGTACTCTAAGATAGCACGCCATGAGCTCTCGTCGTTTGCTCCACCTCTATGACATTCATCTATAATAATAAAATCGAAAAAGTCTTTTGGATATTGACCAAAATTAAAAGAAGGACTTTCATAAACTTGTGGTGGCTCGGCTGCCATAGAAAGCGCTTCTTCTGTATCTTCAATAGTTTCCTCATCTAAAGACGTTGTCATAAACGTTTGAAATATTGTAAAAAAGATACTGCCATTTTTAGGCATTCTTCCTGTTTTACGTATCTCACCTGGACTAATACGTTTCTTTATATTTTCATCTATAACATCAAAATCATTGAATGCATTAAAAGCCTGATCTGCTAATATATTCCTATCTGCTAAAAATAGAATTCTCGGACTCCTAGACCCATCTCTTTTTAGATTCCACTTGGCATGAAATAACTTCCAACATAACTGAAAGGCAGTAGCTGTTTTACCTGTACCTGTTGCCATGGTAAGTAGAATTCTATCTTTTTTCTCAGCTATAGCTGCTAAAGACTTTTCTACAGCATTACGTTGATAATATCTTGGCAAATACTGCCCTTTAAATAAGGCATAAGGCACGTTTGCAAAACGCTCCTTCCAATTAGCTATTTCTATCTTATATGCTTCTTTAGGTTTAGGATAGGTCATCTCCCAAAGCTCGGCTGGTGTAGGAAACTTTGCGACATCTCCCTCTGTACCTTCGTGTGTATCTACACCATAAATAAGCAAACCATTTGTGCAATAAGCAAAACGTGTATTTAATTTCTCGGCATAATCTTTAGCTTGCCCCAAACCAGAGGTGTAATATTTATCTCTTGCTTTAGCTTCTATAACCGCTAGACGTCTCCCTTTATACTCTAATACATAATCGCAAGCCAAAGGTTGTTTTCTACGGTTTTCTCCTCTAGCCGTTTTACCAATTATTCTACCAATAGTAATAACTTCAACTTTAATTTTGCTTTCTGGTACGACATTCCAACCTGCTGCTTTTAAGGCGGGATCTATTAGGTCTAGTCTGGTTTGTGCTTCATTCATTGTTTAGAATAAACTTTGTTGCAATTCTATAGGCGGATAAAATGTTCCTATTATTACAAATGGGCTTGGAGCTCTTAATTGATTAAGCTTTGTAGTACCTAAAAAGAAAAAAAGATCCTTGGTTTTTGCAAAATCATCCCAATATTTCTTTTTTACATCGGCACATGCTGCCACTTCATCACCATGATGTCTTTCTAAACATTTCCAGTATAAAGCACCAACTTCCCAATCTTCATTCATTAGAGTACTTTCGCGCCCATTACAATCTTCAAATGTAAAACTGAACTTAAAAGGAAGTTTTTTCACGACTTCAAAATCACTTTTATCCTCAAATAAATTGCCCTGCCTTAAAGTTGCTTTTTGTTTTTCACTCCAATCTCTCGTTGCTTTTTCTATAACAAACTTTTTAATTCGAGTTGGTTTAAACACTGCTAACGAAGTGTATTTACCAACTGTTTGAGCCTCATCAATAAGTAATGTTAGGTCTGTATAAACATTTTGCAATACAATTTGCTTACGCTTTGCCCATTTATATTTGGTATCGATTTTATCTCCAAAAGAAATTAAATCTTCAGCATCTACATCTTTGGGTCTATAACTCTCAGGTCTAAAATCACTTTTATTTTTAACCAAATCCATTTCAATCCATTGGTATTTTGGATATTGCTGAGCATAAGGCAATTTACGAAATGGCATCGGGTAAATTCTAATCCAATCTCCATTTTCTTTCATCCCTGCAGTGCAAACAGTTTCTTCGTATTTGGTAGAAATAGAAGGATAGGTTTTTACAATGATTAAAACTTTAGTCTTTGCCATTAAATGTGTTTTACAATATAATTGAACCCTTCTAAATGTTTTATGGCATTTGCTAAGTGTTTTCTATGACATTGATGTATATTTTTCTCAAAACAGGTAAGAGCGATACGATCTTTACTTTTTAATAATTTTAAAATTTCATATTGTTTTTCTGTTTCGCTATGTAGCACTGTTTTTTTATAATCTACAAAAAGTGCATCATAATCAGCTTGACAATTTAAAACTTGTCTTTTTTCAGATTTTATACCCACTTCTGGTATATGTAAAAATTGAATTCCTACCCCTTCACATGCCTTTTGGAGTTGCGATTTACTAAAACCATATTTCATACTAAATGAGTTTTTGCGAACATCACATAATACCTTTACATCATTCAGAATAAGTTTATTAATATAAGTTTCAAGACTCACCCCTTCATAACCTATGGTAAATAACACAGTATCAGAACTGATTCTTTTTTGAGCTATTACTTTTGCTAATTCTTCGTCATTTAATACATCTTTGGCTATCGTGCTTTTGGTAGCATAAAATGGATATTGTTGATAGGTATATTTTATTAATTCCTTAGAATTAAAATTGCTGAAGTTCTCCTTTATATATAATACAGCTGCCTTATCTTCTTTTTTTAAAGCATCGAAATAATTCAAATCGTCTATACACTCCCAGGTATTGTCTGATTCTTTTACAAGATTATATTTAGAAAGCGTATGCAAATCGGCATTAGCTTGAAACGAAAAACAACCAAATTTATAAGGTACAAAGTCGTAACTTTTTTTGTCTTGCTGTCTAGTTAATAAGAATAATAGTTTTTGCAAGCTTAATTTATCCAACTTTGCTCCTTTAGACGCCTGTAATAACGCTAAAACTATTTTTCTTCTATAATACATGCCCTTCATTTACTTCTATTTCTTTTTAACTTACAAAGTTACGTATTTGTTTCATCTCTATATTTTTTTGCTTATAAAATAGCTTTTTGTTGGTTACTGGTGCATTCGTGATTTCAACAAAAGTCATATTTACCTGCCCATCAAATAACTATCAAATAAAAAATGCTTATTCTACAAGGCTTTTAAAGCTTATTAACAACACCTATCAAATAACCATCAAATAAAATTTATACTACTACCTCCTTGCTTGTTAACTCTCCCGCAAAAGCTTTTTGTAATATTGATTTTTTGAGTTCTTCAATATTATTAATTAGATTTTTATATTTTGACTCTAGATTTTTAATTTCAATCTTCAATAAAGTGAGTTCTTTTATAATTTCTTTTTGATTTTCTATAGAAGTAATATTAATTTTAAATTTAATCACCTCATTCATATTAGCCCTCGGCATTCTAGCTCCAGTCCAAGTTGCATCTATTTTTGAAACAATAAGTGGAGACATTAACCAATAGAAAAGAAATTCTCTTAATACTTCTTGACCAGGCAGAATAGGAAATATTTCTGTTGAGCAATGACCAGCAAATTTAGGCACTAATACTTTATTTAAATATGGTCTCAATCGCCCATATAAAACGTGCCTTTCATCAAATTGAAATGTTGAACTCTTAACTTCATGAGCTTCCAAAGACCCTAAATATGTACCTGTATTAGATTCTATATTTTCTAAACCCACATAAGGTCTGTTGGTAGCTGAATATTTTGTTTTGTCATATTTCACAACCTCCCCCAAAGTCTTCTCCTCCCAACCATCACCTTTCTGACTAAAAATAGCATTCAATTTAGACTGAAACAATTCCTTAGCATTCTCTATATTTTTTTCAATATTGGCTTTGGCTTGGTCTATGGCTTTAAATGCTTTATCTAAAATGGCAACGATTTGTTGTTGTTCTTGGAGTGGTGGGATTGGGATTTTATATTTTTTTATCATCGGAACAGTTAACTGAGGAATTGAAGTTCCACTATTCTTAAAATCTAACCCACCTAGAAAATATTGCAAAAACTCGGAAAATGTACAATTTAAATTTGGAGTGAGTACTATCAGCCTAACTATAGGATAAAATGGCTCTCTCCTAATTTCTGAATAACCTATAGTACCTCTAGCAGAAACTGTTATACTTGGTTTTAAAACTCTCGGTTTTTTAGTATAACCGTAAAGCCCTTTGTTTTTTTCTCCATTAGCATAAATAGGCACATTATATTCTTCAGTTTTAATTTCTGAAAAACTATCTTTCGGCTTATCTCCACCTGCAAAAATTTTTTCACAAATTTCATCTAAAGTTTTCACTTCCCATCCCTCTCTCATATCAACTCCTTTATAGAATTCAAAATACAATTCGTTTCAGCATCCAAACGCTCCATTTCTGCTAAAATAACCTCTGGTGAACGTAATGGTGCTTCTTCTGGGGTGTTGGGGTTTTTAACACTTAAATCGAAGGTAGTGCCGTCTACATCTGCCATACGTAAGTTCCAAGACTGTTCTGTTTCTGGTTTGGTTTGTTGTAGGCTTACAAATTCCTCTAAATCCTTATCGTTTAAAGGGTTTGTTTTACCCATATTACGTCCAGGGTCAAGTTGGTAATACCAAATGTTTTTAGTTGGTTCTCCTTTAGTTAAAAACAACACCACCGTTTTTACACCAGCCCCTAAAAACGTACCACTTGGCATATCTAGAATGGTATGTAGATTACAGCCTTCTAAAATGAGTTTACGCAAAGCAACCGAAGCATTATCTGTATTACTTAATACCGTATTTTTAATAACTACCGCTGCACGCCCTCCTGTTTTTAAGCTCTTTAAAAAGTGCTGCATAAACAAGAATGCCGTTTCTCCTGTTTTTATATCGAAGTTTTGCTGTACTTCTTTACGTTCTTTACCTCCGAATGGTGGATTAGCAAGAATAACATGATAACGATCCTTTTCTTGAATGTCTCGTATATTTTCTCCTAATGTATTGGTGTGTATAATATTAGGAGCTTCTATACCATGAAGTATCATGTTCATAATACCAATAACGTAGGCAAGGTTCTTTTTCTCCTTACCATAAAAGGTGTTTTCTTGTAAGGTTTTAAGGTTGCTAGTGGTTTTGTCCATGCGCTCGTACATGTACTCGTAGGCTTCGCATAAGAAACCACAAGAGCCTGCTGCACCGTCATAAATAGTTTCTCCCATTTGTGGGTTTACTACTTGAATCATGGCTCTAATTAGCGGTCTAGGGGTGTAATATTGCCCTCCATTACGACCTGCATTGCCCATGTTTTTAATTTTACTTTCGTATAAATGACTAAGCTCGTGCTTGTCTTTTGTACTACGAAACGGCAACTCGTCTGCATAGCCTAAAATTTCTCGTAAGTTATACCCACTCTGAATTTTATTTTTAAGCTCTGAAAAGATTTCACCTATTTTATATTCTATGGTTTGAGGACTATCGGCAGTTTGTTTAAAGCCTGCCAAATAAGGGAATAATTTACCATCTACAAATTGTACTAAGTCTGGACCCGTTAGGGCTGCATGGTTATCTAGATTACCTGCTGCATCTTTAGGCATTGCCCAAGTATTCCAACGGTATTCTTCTGCTAGAATAAAATGATACTCTTGCCCTTTTAATTCTGCCTCGTCTGCTTTATCTTGCTCTAATTCGTCTAAATATCTTAAGAACATCACCCAAGAGGTTTGCCCTATATAATCTAACTCACTATCTGCACCAGAATCTTTATATAAAAGATCGTCTATATTTTTAAATATTTGTTCGAACATATCATTTTCTTATGAGGTTATAAAAATAAAAAAAGGCAGCTGTTAAACTGCCCTTTATTGTTTTTAATTTAGGATTTGTATTTCCAAAGAAATCCGCCGCTTTTTTCACGCTCGCCGCGACATACACGGCTAATACAGGTTTTAGACACTCCTGTTTGCCTAGATGCCTCAGCTACAGAATTAAATGTATTTAACAGAAGTCCAGAAGGAATAGCAAATTGCTGCACTTTTTTTAAACGTCTATCTTCACCCTTATAGGTATTATAAAGATTATAACTCCAGAAATAACCTAAACAAGATTTGTTATACCCTAAACACGCATTACTTATAGAGGTATTTGATGCATTAACTGATTTAGCAGCTTCTTCTAAACTATCATATGAAGCTATTAAACTACCATCATTTTTAGAATACTGATATATAGTTTTCTTAAAACCTCCGCCTCTATCTGCATTATATAATTTATGATTTTCCTTAAGTTTTTTAATAGTTTCAACCTCCTTTTTAGCGAGTTCATCTATACTGGATGCTGTATCTGTCTGATTCCAAGTAAAGGCGTTAGCTCCGTAAGTAGCAATGGCTTGAGCAAAGGGGTGGTTCTCACCCCTCATTGCCCGATTATTATGATCTAACTTTCTCTGTTGGACTGAATCTGTAGTGGCACCAACATACATTTCTCCTGAAATTTCACATTTAACCGTGTAAATTACACCTAACGAATTCCCATTATTCTTCTTCATTGGTATCCTCCTTTCCTACTTTTAGTGTTTCAAGCATGAATTCGTACTTACCGCCAGTGGACCTATCAGAATATTTAAAGCCTTTTTGTTTAGCATATTCCTTTACCCATTTGGTAAATTGATGTGAAGACAATGTTTTGTATATCACATATTCTTTAATGAATAAGTCTAAAAACGTACGTTTATCTATCCATGCATCAGTTTCCTCCATAACACTCATAAAAGCAATAAATTCTGGCGAGGTAGCTGCTATTAAACGATTACTTTTTAAGTTTATCGGCTCTGCTATAATAAGACCATACTCTAAATACTTTTGAACACAAGTCATCATAAAATGATAAAAGCGACTCCATTCATCGTTATCCCAACCTGTAAAAAACAAACATTTAAATTCACTTTCAGGCGTTATTTTCAAATTATAGTAATTATGAACCTCAAATTCCGCACGACGACGTACATCTGTATTTCCACCTGTTCCCTGCACCATGTAATTACTAGAAATTGTAATTTTTGGTGAATTTTCAGGAGATAAATATTCTTCCGCCTTGTACTTTTTCTCAATAGGAATTCCAGAGGTTAACATAGAGTAAATAGTTTCCATATTAAAATCTCTAGTCACATCATCATATAATACAACGTCCGTAGTTCTGTTAATACGCTGATTTTTATACCAACTCTTACCTTTAATGTTTTTGCCATCTATTACGACTACCTCACGAACCTTAGAAACCGCTTTTAATAACAAACTTTTTCCAGTCCCACCGTTTGCCGTTCCATCAAAATTGATTTTTTCATCAACGAGAATCCACGCTTTGGGATTAGCTGGGTCATGATATCTGTGCAACACATATCCCAAATTGGTTTGCAATGCTAAAAAACGGTCTTCATCTTGATTAGCTAAACGTTTACAGAACTTCTCAAACATTGAAATATCAATACCTCTCTTAAGACTAAAACTATTGTTAATTACTCGGGCACTCCAAATTTTACCTTGGAAATCCTTATAATCAACCTCCTTAATTGTATTCTTGTCAACTTGACAACAAATATTCTTAAAAAAGAACCAACTGCTTTCTTCTGTATCACGGTCGTTAATGAGTTTAAAGGTTTGTAATAACCTTAGTTTAGGTTTACTAACGTAGGTTGAAACTTTGCGAACAAATTCCTCCAACACTTCATGTTCTTCAAGCTTTTCTAGGTACTTCTTTACGTAGTCTACAATTACATAATCTGAGATTTCACGAACAATATTATCTCTATCCTCTACTAATACGTAATCTGTTTCAGAAATTTCGGTTTTACCAAAACCAGACTGATTTAAAAATTGAATTAATTTGGATTCGACAATGCTTGGCGTACCCTCTTTCCCTTCCTTAGTGGCACCAGTTTCCCAAAACTTTATGTGTTTTGGAGTTTTGTCATTTTGCGATTTAACACCTTTGTTTTTATTTACTTCAATGAAGGTGTTTTCATTTTTTACTTTCATTTTTTACTTTTTGAAAAGACAGAAAGGGCCCAATTTGTCTTGATTACTGATGCAAATTTCAATAATCATTCACATGAAATAAAGGATTTAACGAAGTTGGTTGGGGCAAAAAAATGCCCCATAAAATGGGGCTTATAATTTGGTGGATTATTTCAAAAACTTATTGAGTATTTCTGAAGGTGTTTGATGATTTATATCGGTATTAACTTTCCGAATCGTTTTATATGAATCATTCATTTTAACATATGTTTTTGATTTGGCATCGAAATAATAAAAATGCTTATCCAACAGTTTACCCAGTTCTTTATCAAAAGATTGTTTGGAATTTATAAAACCAGCATCAACCATCTTTTTAAATAACAGGACAACCTCTTTTTTAGTCAACTTAAACTTTATCTTGTCCTCTTCAAAACTTAAAAATTCATTCGGCAGATAATTATCATTTAAAACACCTATAATCTGTTTAATAGTTTCAACTAAACAAGATTTCGTTTTGTAGGTTATTTCTGACTTATCTATTCGATTAGAATACTCCTCTAATAAGTCAATTTCTGAATTAACAAAAATAAACAACTGTTCTCTGGAGAATTTATACTTACCCTCAACATCTTTCTGTACCTGATATAAATAATCTCTTTTTATGTCTGCAATAATATCTTTGAAATAATCATTTAATGTAATTTCACGAACAATATCAAAACCTGCCTTTCCATTTTCATCTGGCAAAGTAATAAACTCCAGCATAACATACTGTCTTTCAGATTCTTCATACTTCATAAGAATATCTGGTGTCGGCTTAGAATAAATATTATAAAATGATGATTTAAGCTCCTTATATCTTTGATAATCAATAAAATCTAAAAAAGTATATCCAATCATATAATAAAATTCTAATTCGTTTTCAGTGTTTTTATTTATTTGGACTAAAACGTCTCAAAAGAATTAGGAACAAAATACAACATAAAGTCCAATCTATAGATTTGCGTTTATAAATTTTAGCTATAATATTAAACAGGATTTACAATAATATCGAAATGGAAATAGTAATATGGTTTTCCCGCAATTTCAAATACTGTTCTACCATTAGAAGATACCTTAACAGCACTAACATCAACTTTTTGCCCTTTTCTCAAACCACCAATATCTCCTTTAACATTAACCTTAAAAGGACAATGAATCTCTACAAGTTTATTATACCAGGTTAATACCAATATACTTTTAGGCGAACAATACTTAAATAATCCTGCCGCATAATTTTCTTTCATATAACATTTAAATTAAAAAAGCTCAAACTAATGTCTGAGCCTTTTAGCTATGGTAAATTAATTAAGAAACCAATGTCTCTCTTTATTTTTAATGGAATTCCCCAGCGATTGGACTATCTCGAAAGCGTTGACATTTCTTCCTAAAAAGGAATCAATATAACTACTCTTATTAGCTCCTGTTAACAAATTAAAAAGTTTCCACATATTTATATTGCCTTTCTGGTCTTTACAAAAACTTTCATCTTGGTAATAATCCCGTGCTACCATATTTAACTGCCCATCTGTTAAGCTCAACAATGGTATTGCTGCTTTTTCCTCTTTTGACAAATAATTATACAACCTACACCTACCTAAAAACTGAGCGAATTGCTTCTCTGTAAGTGAATGATTTGGCAACTCTCTCATAGCGTTTAAATGGGTTTGCATACTGTAATTACCGATGAGTTCCATGATTTTATTTTTAAGATCTAAAACACTAGACACCTTTAATTCTTCGACATACCCATCACTTGACACACATAAATTACAGCACACCATATTTTTAAAACCTATGAAAAATTTAAATTTTTCAATGGACTTCTTACTGTAAAGATTTTCCTGATTGTAAGCTCTAACGCCTCCTATTGTCAGTTTTAAGGACTGTCCATACACATTTTCGGAAATTGTTGGTATTTCAATAGCAAACATCATACGCTCGTAATAAATGGTTTTTTCGTGTTCTAGTAACTCCTTTACAGGTTTACCAATTGCACTCGGAATTCTACCTTTAACAACATGGCTTACTCGTACTTCTGGAAGTGATATACTATGACCACTAAAAATATTTGAAGCACATTCTTGGGCTATATCTATAAACTCTTGGTGTGCAATAGTACACTCATTATCCTTAGAGAATACTGGAATAGTACAATCCTTTTTAAGATGTACAAGTTTAACAGCTTTGGTATTAGCCTCAATAAATGGTTTTTTAGTAGCACTTACTACTTCTATTTCTGGAACTATTAATTGTTCACTATTGTTAATCTGATTCTGTATCATCTTCAAGGTTATTTTGTGGTTCTGTAATGTCATCGACAGCAACTATCTCTTCTTTTAAGTTTTCTATTTCTGATTTCCGTTTTAACACGTCTTCCAAAATTGTTGATTGAAGACTTGGATACTTTTTATAGATATGCTTAAGCCCTTCCACCGTTTCACAATTAAGAATTTCTTTTTGTGCCGTTTTTAAGTCTGTACTTTCATTACACCAATTCATTAATCTTTTTCCAGTTGAAGAATTGATCACAAACTCAGGTTTATTCATAAATAGTCCTGTTCTGTCTTTAGAGGCTCTTGCCAAATGATTATCGTTTACAATTTCAAAATTGGCTGTTAACTCGTATTCAAAGCCTTCACGCGTAATTTCTTTAGTTCCATGCTTAACAACACTAGTTCTACCGTTAGAATTCACATCCATTGAATAATCAATTTTTCTTCTAACTGTAGTAATTACATGAACCTTAGATTGTAAAATAGCATCAATAAATGCTTGATGACGTGGAGTAATTTTTGCCCAATCCTGAAATCTACCCCCTAATTGCTCATGAATATCTAAACAACCTCCAGCTCCATTCCATTCATGAGTAATACTGTCAATTATAACAACTTCCATCCCTGAATTTTCACATAGTTTAATAGCTTTAATATAGTTTTCTGGCGAATAAGGTGGATTTAGATTTAACACATTAAAATTCCCCATATTAGCATATAAGCTTGCAGAACCATTTTCCGTATCTATAACAGCAATTTTACTGTAATCTCCTGTTATACCTAAGCCCAGAAGCAAGGCTGAATATGTTTTTCCAAAACCAGAAGCACCCGAAATTCCAATTCTAAGTTTTACTTCTTGACGTTTTGCTACTTGTAATTCCATAATATATTTTCATTAAAATTTTAACAAATACTTAATTAGACATGTATATAAAAAACAAAAGAGCCAATAATGGCTCTTTGATTATTCTTTATAATCAACACTTATTAGAATACATCAGATTCTTCAACAACATTCTCCGCTACAGCTTTATCTGAATTTTCTCGATATTCCCAACGATGTTCTAACGTGATGATTTCTCCTGTTTCTGGAAGTGCAAATTCATAAGGTTCAGTTGTTACCTTAACAATTTCACCAGGAAACTGCATACCTATAAGTTGCTTACAACTTTCTTCGTCAAAAGTACAAGACACTGTACAGGTCTTAGCAGTAAAATACATTCTGCCATTTGACTTACTTTTTACTGGAGCAATTTCGCCTTGAAGTACTAATACGAAAAACTCGCCTTTTTCTGATTCTCTCTTTTTGTAATCTTTAATTGTTACCATGATACACGTTTATATTAAAATCATGGCGGGAGACTATCCCCCACCTCAAGATTAGGGAGGGGTGTTTTGCTATTTATAAGTCGTTTATGGAAATGTAGTCTTTGTTTAAAAAATTAAAAATATTTTTTTAGAAAAAACCTATTAAGTTGGCGTGACAACTTGCCAAGTTTTTATTATGAAATAAGTATTAAGATTTAGATTGTTCCATTCCAGTCGAAATACTTTCAAATACACCTTTTACAGAACATATTACTTTATACATGCCATTAACCATCAAATAGTCATCCTTTTTACGCACTGAGAATGATTTATTTATAAAAACATGATTTCCAAATCCAGCATAGTAATAATTAAACATATCTTTAACTATCTCAATACCTTCAATTTTAATTGCTGTTTGATGTCTTGTTAAAACTTCTCTAATTTTTAAGTATAACTTTTCATCCTCAAACATATTGGTCTGGTAACAGCATAGTTTTTCACTTTCAATGGTGTAAAGCAAAATACCACCTGCATTACCCATGGCACCAGAATCAGCTATTTCGGTATAAATAATTTGCTCAAGAGGTGTTTTATTAAACGTTTGAAGGGTTATGTTTTTTGGGGTTTCAGTTTTCATTGTTGTATTTGGATTGATAATTTTTATGAATGATTAAAAAGGCAAATCCTCCTCCTCTTCTACTTCATTTGAGTCATAATTAGTATAATTTATAACATAATCATCAAGATTTGGAACCTTTCTAAATAGTTCAACATCACTTAATCCTTTTACAAATAAATCTGCTGAATACCTTTCAGACTTCTTCTTGAATTCGTACTCATCTAATGAATTCATATAGATTTTATCTAATGCTTTATAAAATACACTCCTGCTAATGACATTACCATAACATTTAAAACACACGCCATTATGGAAATACCGATATTGTGGTAAATACCCTATGCCGTCACACCTAGAACAAGCAGGCCTTTCTCTTGATACTTCTTTTAAACTTCCATCAACCAACGAATAAGTATAAACTGGTATTGTTTGATTCTCATGTCTTTTTAAATGGCAGGTACGACATAAAGTTTCAAGCGCGTCATCTTTAACCTCCCACGGAAACTTACCTTTTAAATAATAATTATGGTGCACATGATTTTTTACACTTCTATCTCCACAATCTTGACATGCGTAATTATCTCTTAATAGAATTTTTAGTCTTTTAAACCGCCACTCAAAAGTCATTAACAAGTCTCCATAAAATATATCGTTACATTCTTTCAAAATCAATAAATCTGAAACTGTTTGACTTTTATCCAAACCCTCAATCATCTCTTTCTTCCATAATTTAAAATCGTATTTAGAAGCACGAGAATTAGCATATTCTATATCAATCTGTTTAGGTACTGGTTTCGTATTGGTAACTACTTTTTTAATTGAACCTTTTTTTATATCAACAGCTTTGGACGCAGACAACTCTGATTTAATTACAAATACAGCAATAATATATACACCGAGTAAAATTATAATAGTTAGTGTAACATAAGAAAGAGGATACTTAGTTACATTACTTTCACGCATTTCCTTAGCCAATATTTCCTCCTGCTTTTCTGAATCGGATTCATAGAATGAAATTGGTAAATCAATACTACTTCTTTTAGAAGTTACACTTTGAGAAACACTTCCTCTTCCTCGTGAAGACTGTTCACCTCTTATAGGAGCACGATATTGTTCACCCAATACGGGTAAAGACTTGATAGGCGATGAGTCTATTCTATGTCTAAGCTTTCTCTTTTTTGTAGGAGGGGCTGTGTTTGCATTTTTAATTGAATCTTGTTTAACTATTGAATTTTTAAAATTCTTTAGGGAAATCCAATTTTCATCCAATTTTATAAATTTTTTGTTATTTAAGTTAAATGCATAATACTCAAAATAACACAATTCATTGAAAAGATTTTCAACATCTCGTCCAAAATAAAAACATCTATTATGAAACATAACAAACATAGTTTGTTTTGGAAACAAATGACCTACATAGTTATAACTTACTGAATCACTCTCAAATAATGCCGCAGTTAAAAAATAACTCGTACCGCCATCTGAAGCAGAGCTCGAAAACTCTACTAAGGCATCAGTTTTACCATCAAAATTATAGTCAAAATAATTTACAGCGTTAATCTGGTCTATTTGGTAATAAACAATTTCTCCAAATTCATTAATTTCAGGTTGTTTAATATGAAGATTGAAGAAATCATTAAATTCATTTTTAAGCTCAATATTGTTTTCTAATTCTTTCTGGGCTTTGCTATTTACTTGTGATTGTAAAACACTACATAATGAAAAAATAAAGACAGAAATAAACCCTTTAACCCCCACTTGTTGTTATTTTAAGTATGTGAGTAATAAAACACCAGAGGTTCGAGTATTAGTAAAACTTACTCTATTTGGGTAATTATTTTCATCATATTGATAAGTTGCTGAATATATCTCTTCTCCATCTCTAAGTACTTTCTTTACATTATTCTTAAAAAGTTTTAACCCCATATCCTCAGAGGAAATATAATCAAAACCAGTACAAGTATATTGAAACATTAAATTATAGTTTTCAACCAAATTATAAAATGGATTAGGCTTATCATCAAACTCAAATGTATAATCGTAATTAGAAGTAGCTGTACCTCCCGAGGTATTAAACTCCTTCTTATTCATCTTACTAACCTTTCCTTCTGAATAGTCGAAAGTTAACTTTTCCCACAAACCTACACCATCAATAAACCATTCTACAGTTTGGAGCTTTCCGTCATCATAATAAGTAAATTGATAATCTATGAAAGACTCATCTTTCTGGATTCTAATAAGTGTATCATCCTCATAATAATATTTTAAAACTTGTGTATAATCATGATTAATAAAGGCTTCTAAGTCAAATACATCAGGGTTAAAAGTTTCCTCTGCTAGTTGTATGTTACCACGATAACTTTTAGATATTTTACCTTTACTATTGTACTCGTAATAATTTAACTCTCCACTACAATCATCTAAAAAGGTATATTTTAATTTATCATTTTCATAAATAAACTGAGTTGAAACTTCCCAATCATTCGAGTTTTGTTTTTTTATAGATGTAATGTATTTCTGGGTTTCATCTGTGTTATTTTCTTTTTCATCTGAAGTTTCTTCACTACTACAAGAAACTGATACTAAGCCCAACATTACAAGGCTTAATTTTAAAAATTGTTTTTTCATTTTAAGAATTTAGGTTAAGATTATTCCGTTTATTATCAATAGTATATTAAACATGAATAAGTTCAATTAAATAGTTTTATAGTTTTCATTTTGTAACAAAAACAATTAGATAGAATTAATATAAAAAATCTTCTTTTCAAATATAAATAAAACAGTTATGATGTATCATAACCCTCTAAAAAAGATTTATAATCACCTTGCCGTATCTAATTATGACAGATACAGAAAAGGCATATCTACAATCAATTGGCAGAAACATTTCTACCATCAGAAGACAAAAAAATCTTAGTCAACTTGATGTCTGTGCTATAATAGAAATGGAAAAGCCCAACCTTTCCGCCATCGAAAATGGCAGGCAAAATGTAACTGCTTTAACTTTAAAAAAAATAGCAGATGCCATTGAGGTAAAAGTAGCCGACTTTTTTATTTTTAAAGCTTAAATGTAATAAACAGCTACTTCGTAGTTAATTTCATTCTCAATCTTAATATCATCATTTAGTTCCTCTTCGTTTTATTCTTGCCTTAGAAAAGAATAAAATTGACTCAAGAAAACGAAATTAAGACTATTGATCCCCAACATTAGTACTGGCATTTATTGATACCCTTTGGAAGAAGCTGCTGAAATAGCAATTAAAACTATAACCAAATACAGTTCTTCCAAAATTGAGTCCATTACTTTTGTTTGTTTTAGTGACGACAATTACAGTATTTACAATAGAAAGTTAAACATAAAGGGAAGCTAACCGCTTCCCTTTAACTTTTCTATCTCAATACTAATTTTCTTCTGCACTACCTTACCATAACTTTCTTGGGTTATTTTCATACTGGAATGACCTAATAATTCACTAACAATTTCCATAGACACATTATTATAAAGCAAAACTGTCGATGCAAATGTACGTCTAGCCATATGCGTTGTAAGGTTCTTTTCTATTCCAGAAATGGCAGCTATTTCCTTTAAATAAGAATTATATTTTTGATTACTAATTCTAGGAAAAACCTTCATTTCATGGCTAACATAATTATCTAAAATAGTTTCAGCTTTAGGAAGTAAAGGAATTGATAATGCTTTAGATGTTTTCTTTCTATTCATTTTAATCCATCTGTTTTTATCAAAACCAACAACGATATTTTTAGGTTCTAAATCCATTAATTCAGTATAAGCCAATCCTGTGTAACAACAGAAAACAAACAAGTCCTTTACTAGTTTTAGCCGAGGTTGTGAAAACACATGATTTTCTAACTTAATAAGTTCTTCAGGCGACAAAAAGACTATGCTGTTTTTTGTTCTTTTGGCTTTATACAACATAAAAGGATCTTTATCTAAATCACCCTCAGCAACAGCTATTCTAATAGGCTTTCTAAAGCGCTGTATTATCTTATTTATAGTAGCTTGCCCTAAACTCTTTTCTGTTTTTAAATAGTACTCTAAATCCGCTAAAAATTGAAGGTTTAATTTATTTAGAGGGTAATCTGTGCGCTTATATTTATATTTAATGAAATCTTTAACATGTTTATAGGAATAATCAAACTTTACCCAAGTAGCTCTTTGAATATCTATTCCTATAAGCTTTTTTAGAGATTCTAAATAACGTTTAAAAGCATCTAATGCACCTTTATCCTTTTGTGTTTTTTCTCCCTTATATTGAAGATAAACATCCTCAACAGTAAAGCTTTGCTCCTTAACTTGAAGCATTAAAAAAGCCTGACTAAGTTTTGTCTTAATCAGGCTTAATTGTGTGTTTATTAGTTCTGCATCGGGTTGAGGGCGTTTAACCACTTGTTGTTTTCTATGCCAGTAGGCTGGATTTATAAATTTACCTGTAGCAAATTGTTTTCTATCCTTTAAATAGGTAATTCTACATATAAGAGAAGCTCTTTTATCTTTTCTTATTCTACTGGTCGATATAACAAATAATATATGAAGTTTACTTGAGTTCATTTCTTAAAATTTAATTGGTTAATTATAGGTGAGATTGCTATAATCTCTTTTAGTGGAAAAATTATCATTGTGTGATATTTCAATCTAGATGATGAGTTAGTATATATACATCAACAAGATTCTTTATTAAAAACAACCTATGAAGATGAGTATTAAATTGGATATCACTAAAATTTAGAGGAGTTAAAATCAGAAGGTTTAATCACAAACAATATGATCCGAGATATCTAGAAGTTTTAAAATGAAGAAGGTGTATCATTAGATTCAATAATCTATTAAAGTTTTACTAGGTAAAAACTGCAACCTTTTTAATTTCAATTGCAACCTTATATGCAACCTTTTACTACCAAAAAACTTGGCAACTTGGCTTTAAAAGAAAAATGGTATAAGTGTGTAAAATGCAGGAGTACTATAGAATAAGCACAAAAAAAGCCCAAACTACATTTGTAATTTAGGCTTTAAGGTGGTCCCACCTGGGCTCGAACCAGGGACTTTCTGATTATGAGTCAGATACTCTAACCAACTGAGTTATAGGACCGAAATTGGAGTGCAATATTACTACTTATTTTAATACCTCACAAGAAAATTATTCCTTTATCTCTTGGCATAACTCAATTAATACGCCGTTAGAAGATTTTGGATGTAAAAAGACCACCAGCTTATTATCGGCACCTCTTTTAGGCGTTTCATTAAGAATACTGAAACCTTCCTTTTTAAGCCGCTCAACCTCAGCATAAATGTCATCTACATCAAAAGCAATATGATGCACACCCTCCCCTTTTTTATCAATAAACTTTGCAATGGGACTATCGTTTCGGGTGGCTTCGAGCAGTTCAATTTTATTTTCACCAACTTGAAAAAAAGACGTGTTTACACCTTCACTAGTTACCATTTCAGTTTTATAATGCGGTTTTCCCAACAACTTTGAGAATAAATCGTTGGAATCTTCTAGACTTTTAACAGCAATACCGACATGTTCAATTTTCTTCATAAAACAAATCAACCTTTATTTAATTACTGAGTTACGGACCTTCCTACGCCAATATGATTGATTACCATCTAAATAAACACGATATGAACTTATTTAAACCACAACCAAAAAAACATCATGAAACGAACCCAAACAACAATCAAAATACGAAAATAACCAACTAAAGCCTTTAAAATCTCTAAATATCCGTATTTTTGCAGTCTAAACCTCTAAGGGTTATAATTTTTTATACTGTGGAAGAAGAAAGTCAAAGACAAAAAAAGATAGGAACGGTTTTACAAACCGATTTAGCCGATGTGCTACAAAAAGCAGCCACTCAAGGCGGCATGCGTGGTGTATTAATCTCTGTTTCTAAAGTTAAAGTCACCGTAGATTTATCGGTAGCCAAAGTATATTTAAGCATTTTTCCTAACGACAAAGCTAAAACCCTACTTGAAGGTATAAAATCCAACACCCCATTAATTCGTCATGAATTGGCACAACGCACACGAAATCAACTGCGTCGCATGCCTCATTTAGAATTTTTCATAGACGATTCACTAGAATACATCGATAAAATTGAAAAATCACTTAAAGGTGACGAGAATCCTATCAAAGATCCTTCGATGTTAGACTCTAGAAAAAAATCATAATTCTTTTTAGTCAGGTTTTGAACATTCATTAAGAACTGAATTAAACTTTTTGCGTTTAAGCGAAAATTAGATATTTTTTGACCATTTGAAAGTTTTTTTGAGTTCCATAGTTTGAGCTACGGAAAGAAAAAAAGGTGAAAAATGGGTAAAAAATGGCCATTTTTTAGCAAATGGAAAAAGTTTAATTCAGTTCTAAATCATTATTTTTTCATAATATTAACCTCATGAATGTTTCATTATATATCGCAAAGCGCTATTTACGCTCCAAAAGCACCAATAATGCCATCAATTTCATTACCTATATCGCTATTGCAGGGGTTATTTTAGGTGCTGGCTCACTATTTATTGTGCTTTCTGGTTTCTCGGGCTTAAAAGATTTTACGCTTCAGTTTACGAGTATAGTCGACCCCGATCTTAAAGCCGAAGCTGCCACAGGAAAATCATTCATTCTTACCCCAGAAAATATTGAGAGTCTTAATAAAATTGATGCCATCGCATCCTATTCAAAAACCATTGAAGAGCGCATCATCATTGAATCTCAAGACAAAAATGCTTTAGCCGTTGTTAAAGGTGTCGACGAAAATTTTCAGAAAGTTGTTAGTATCGATTCGGTTATCGACCATGGGAATTGGTTAGACCAAAACAGCAATCAAATTGTTGTAGGTTGGGGTATTTCAAACGATTTATCATTAGGCGTTTTAAACTTCACAAAAAACATCAATCTATATGTTCCTAAACCAGGAAAAGGTGCTATAACTTCTGCTAAAACAGCATTTAATACCGTAAAAGTTATTAATGTTGGTGTGTTTTTTATCAATGAAAGCCTCAATGAAACCTATGTCTTTTCATCGCTCGCTTTGGCCAGAAAACTTTTAAACTACAAACCCAATCAAATTTCAACCATCGAGTTTAAACTTAAAGCTGGTGCCGATGTGGAACAAACCCGCTTACAAATTCAAAACAGTTTAGGCGATAAAGTCATTTTAAAAAACCGCACCCAGTTAAACGACTCGTTGTATAAAATGCTAAATACCGAAAATTTAGTAGTGTATTTAATATTTACATTGGTTTTAATTATTGCCTTTTTTAATGTGATTGGCTCCTTAATCATGATGATGTTAGATAAAAAACAAAGCCTTTCTACACTTTTCAATATCGGTGTGACCATAAAAGATATCCGACAAATCTTTTTCCTCCAAGGCAGTTTAATGAGTATTATTGGCGGAATTATTGGTATCCTCATCGCTTTTGGCGTGACCCTTTTACAGCAAAAATTCAGCTTGGTCATGATTACTCCAACCCTGGCCTACCCAATTGCCATAGAGGTTGAAAACTTTTTTATTGTGTTTTTTACCATTTCCATTTTAGGTGTTATCGCCTCAAAAATCGCCTCGGTACGCATCACTGAGTCCTTGGTAAATAAATAGCTTTGGGCAAGTTGCCAAGAAAAATGGCAACCAGGCTTTCACAACTCGCTCTCTGCGAGGAGCTCAAACAACTTGCTCAATCCTTCTTGCGGAACCTTCGTTTTCATAGGTATAAACTTCGAAACAAGAAAAATAGCCTAACACTGAAATGCCTTATTATCATCAAACATAAGTCCTAAAAAACACTACTTTCATAATACAATAAACGGCTTCTTATGGTGTTCGAGCGGAGTCGAGAACAGGGAAACTCATTTTAAACCATATTCTCGACTCCGCTAGAACACCTTGAATATAGGCACTTAAATTATCATTAATAATTCTAATTATTTAAAAGCATCCCTTTCAAATCCCACATCAAAAAACTAAATTTTTATGTAAGTTTGCCTTATGTTATTCTCCGATATTTTAGGCCAAGAACACATTAAAAAACACCTTACACAAAGTGTTGATAACAACCGTATTCCGCATGCGCAATTGTTTGTTGGTAAAGAAGGCTGTGGCACCTTACCCATGGCTTTGGCTTATGCCCAATATATTTTGTGTTCAAACTCTGGCGGCGAAAACAATACAGGAAACGAGTCGTGTAACTTAAAGTTTAAAAACTTTTCGCATCCCGATTTGCATTTTGCCTTTCCTGTAACCACTAGCGATAAAGTAAAAAGCAAACCCGTTTCAAGCTTTTATTTGGAAGAATGGCGCCAGCTCTTAAACGAGCAACCCTACGGTAACCTTTTCGATTGGTATAAACTCCTTGGAGTGGATAACAAACAAGGACAAATAGGTGTTGATGAAGCCGTTGAAATTGTAAAATCGCTTACCCTAAAATCTTACGAAGGTGGTCATAAAGTCATGCTTATTTGGATGGCCGAAAAAATGAATACCGCCTGTGCCAATAAACTTTTAAAACTGATTGAAGAACCGCCAAAGGACACGGTTTTTATTCTCATTGCCGAAGATGAAGAGCAGATTATAAACACCATTCGCTCGCGATGTCAAATTTTACATTTCCCACCGTTAGCCGAAGAAGTTATTAAAGAGGCCCTGATCAAACAATATGAGGTAGAGCCCGCTCAGGCCATCAAAATCGCTCACCAATCTAACGGAAACTACAACAAGGCTTGTGACCTTATTTATCGCGATTCGGAGGACATTCAGTTTGAAACTTGGTTTATTTTCTGGATTCGTAGTGCCTTTAAAGCCAAGGGCAACAAAGCTGCTATTCACGATTTAATATCTTGGAGTGAGGATATTGCTAAAACGGGACGTGAAACACAAAAACAATTTTTAAACTTTTGTCTCGATTTTTTCCGTCAGGCTTTACTATTAAATTACAATGCCACCGACTTGGTGTTTTTCGAACCAAAAACCGATAAATTTAAACTTGAAAATTTCGCACCTTTTGTTCACGGAAACAACATTATGGACATTAGCAACGAATTACAAGATGCCATATACCACATAGAACGCAATGGCAATTCGAAAATTATTCTAACCGATTTATCAATAAAACTCACCCGGTTACTACACACCAAAAAGGCCTAAATTTTAAGGATGCAAACCATTTTAAACTATAGCGCCGAACTCCTCATTTTAAGCTTTTTAAGCATCACTTTTATCATGAGTTTTTACGATAAGGTGAGTGATTGGAAAGGTCAGATTTTATTCTTAAAACAATATTTTTCAAAAACCTTTTTAGTCAATCTCATACCTCCTATTTTAGTTTTTGTTGTGCTTTTAGAAGCTTTAATCGTTGTATTTTCTGTTTTGGGTATTTACCAACTTATAACCTTTCAAGTCAAACTATATGCGCATATAACTTGCCTACTATCGTGTATATTGCTTTTAATCTTCCTATTGGGCCAGCGCATCGCAAAAGACTTCGACGGCGCTAGGAACATCACAATTTATTTTATAGTTGCTGTTTTTGGAGCGTATTTGCTTCAGTGAAAACAAAATTCATACTTTTTAAATTCTAAACATCTCGCTTTCAAGCTTCCCTTGCATATGTTGTCATTCAGCACGACATGCTATGTTTTAAAAATTCAGTTTACAGGTTATTCAATAAAAATATAATCTTGTTTATCGGTTTCCGTCACTCGAAAATAGCCATAAGGATAGTTATCTGGGTTTGTAATATTAACACAGTTTCCGCGTAATTCTACAGGTGTAGGGGCAAATGGGTTTCCTGATCCTGATTGACTATTTAACAGTTGGATAAATTTATAATAACGCTCGGATACATTAAACAAATTAATATCAACCACATCACCAGGTTTAAATTCACCGCCCTCATCATCATCACGTTTTTCATAAAAAATATTAATTTCATTTCCGTTTAAAAATTCATCCGAGACATCTCTTAATTCTGGATACAAATCGCCTTGACGTAAGAACCTCAAAATATAAAAATTATCTTCCTCTTCTGGATCTTCAAAATGGACATTTAACTCTAAAGCATCAGATAAAAAACCACCACTTCGCGACTGGTTAATATACGTTATTGGCGTTGTAGGCAACAAGGTTTCAGTGGCCGTATAGGTTTCGTTATTATACTGCACTGTTAGGGCATAATTTTCGTTAAAAACGGGCTCAAATTGGGTGGTAGTATATGTCCCATCATTTTGGTTAATGAAATTATAAACATCATTCGTACTTAATCGTGTTACAGAAACCACGGCATTGGTTACCGCATTGGGTTGGTCGGAATCAAAATAAGGTGTTGTGGTACTCAATTTAACCATTTGAACATTACCTAGAGAGCCTTTTTCCCAATCTAACGAAGCCTCTATAACCAATCTTGGGTCGGCCGTTGGTACTTCTACCTCAATAACATCTGTACAGGACAAGAAAAGTCCTGAAATAGCCATTAAACTCGTGTATATATACTTTTTCATGATGTTTTAAAATTTAAAATTATAAGTTACCGATGGTACGATACCAAAAATGGCTGTTCTTGTAGCCTCATTTGCGCCTGTTTCAAGATTTTGACCGAAGGATATGGATGCTGCATTCTTTCTATTATACACGTTATAAAGACTAAACACCCACTCCCCTTTCCATTTGGCTTGTGGTTTACGGTTTGGTTTATAGGTCGCTCCAAAATCTAATCGGTTATAGGCGGGTAAACGGTTTGCATTCCTACTATCGTAATTGGCGATAGACAAGCCTTCATACTCATATTGCCCTACGGGATAGGTTACGGGGCGTCCGGTTTGAAAGATAAAATTACCACTTAAACTCCACTTTTTGGTTAACAAGTAACTTCCTGTTACCGAAATATCATGTGTTCTATCAAATGGGGTGTTGTACCAATCACCTTTGTTAATCCCTGGTCCGCCTGCCGATCCACCAAGGGTTTGTTGTTCAGATTTCGATAAGGTATAGGCCAACCAGCCCGTAAATTTTCCTTTATTTTTTCGGAATAAAAATTCCAAACCATAGGCGCGAGATTGTCCTTGTAAAATTTGCGTTTCAATATAATTATTAGCAATTAAATTGGAACCATCGATGTAATCAATACGGTTATCAACTGTTTTATAATACACTTCAGATTCTATAGAGAAACGGCCACCATGCAAATCTTTAAAATATCCTGCAGAATATTGATTAGCCATTTGCGGATCGATAAAAGAGCCACTTGGCGTCCAAACATCTAAAGGTGTAGCATTAGCTGTATTAGATAATAAATGCAAGTATTGGGCGACTCTTGAAAAGCCAAGTTTCACAGACGAAGTTTCATTAAGTTGATAAGCCAGTCCTAAGCGCGGTTCGATGTTTGAGAAATTAGCAATACGGTCGTTTTTAGCATATTCAATCTCACCAGTTCTTTCACCTTCTTCATAAATACCTAATTCATCATTATAAACTACAGGCTGATCGTTTAAATACGTTGAAATAGATTGTCCGCCCAAACGATTAAACATGCTAATTCTCAACCCTACTTGAACATTAAATTTATCTGAAAACTTATGCTCTATCTGTCCGTAAATACCCGTTTCTAAAGCACGTTTTTTATCTAAAATATTTTCATTAATAGCCGATTCATCATCTAAGGGTTTAACATCCCCTGGATTAAAATTGTAATAAATAGAACTTAACCCAAAATCAATTGTGGTTTTATTATTTAGGTAATATTTTAAATCGTACTTGGTATTAAAATTGTTAATACTAGATGTCCAATCTAACCCAATAAACCCAAGTTGTAATTGGTAATTATAGGTTCCATAAATGAAGGATAAATTAGAAAAAAGTTTATCATTAAAAATATGATTCCAACGCAAATTAAAGGTACTGTTACCATAGGAGTTTGAAAAAGAATCATCGAAATTTAGAACATCTCTCCCAAAATACCCCGATAAATATAAGCGGTTTTTTTGATCAACCTCATAGTTCCCTTTAGCATTAAAATCGTAGAAATAAGCGGTATTATCTTGATTCGCCAGTTTTAAAAACAAGTGGGCATAGGATGAACGTCCAGCTAAAATAAACGATCCCTTATTTTTAAACATGGGGCCTTCGGCAGCCAATCTACTCGAAATTAAGCCAATACCACCATTTAATTCAAAACCCTTACTATTCCCATCTTTTTGCCTAATATCAAGCACAGAAGAAACCCTACCGCCATAATTAGCAGGAATATTTCCCTTATATAATTTGATATCCTTAACCACATCGGCATTGAAAACCGAAAAGAAGCCAAATAAGTGGGATTCATTAAAAATAATGGCTTCATCCAGCAGCACTAAGTTTTGATCGACCGCACCACCTCTCACATTAAATCCGTTAGAACCTTCGCCGTTGTTGGTAACCCCTGGAAGAAGTTGAATGGACTTCACCAAATCGACTTCACCCAAAACCGCAGGAATTTGTTTTATGGTCGTACTTTTTATAACAGCTACACTCATTTGCGGATCTCTAATGTTGGCTTTTTCAGATTCTTCTGCCGTAATAACCACTTCATCTAAAGCTGTCGTGTCTTCCTTAAGTTCAAAAATTATATTCTGATTCTCATCTAAAATTACCGCTTTCTTTTCGGTAACATAACCTAAATACGACACCACAATATTATAGGAGCCTTGAGGCGCTGTAATGGAATAAAACCCATATGCGTTTGTAATGCTTCCGTTAGAGGTACCCTCTAAAAACACCGAAGCACCAAACACCAGTTCACCGTTAGAAAAATCTTTTACGGTACCACTAATAGTATAATTTTCTTGAGAAAATAATACCAGTGAGAATAAAATAAAACAGGTAGTTAATATAAATTTCATATAGGAGGTTCGTTAAAAATGATGATGTAAAAGAAGTAAATATTTATAAGAAATACACTAAAATAAAGCTCTTTGAACAGAATAAGGCTAAATACTAAGTAAAATATTTGAATACCAATGCATCAGTCCTGTAATTCCTAATCGATAAAAAAGTGAGATAACCATGAATCAGCACCTACTCACTTATCATTTTTATAAGATTGAATTTCTATTTAAAACAAAAATTAAGTCCATGGCAGCTGTAAACTTTAATTAAATGACTAACTTTATTAATTATGAATCACTGATTTTCAATAATATAATTTTAAGGCAATCAGAATGCCATATTTCAACATCTGATTAATTCCTCAAGCTAACGGCGGAATTTTGAAGATATTCTAAGAATAAAATTTTTCGTTAGTCGAAATTAAAACAAACCCATGAAAAACTATTTAATAATTGGCGGATCATCTGGTATTGGAAAGGAATTAGTAACACTACTCGAGAATGAAGGAGCCCATGTTATTGCTACGTTTAACCAAAATAAAGTTAAAAATAGACCGCATGTAAAGTATATCAAATTAGATGTTACAGTAGAACCATTAAATCTTGAAGAACTACCTGAAGAAATTCATGGATTAGCTTATTGTCCTGGGAGTATAAACTTAAAACCATTCAAACGTTTTACTGACGAAGACTTTATGCAAGATTTTCAATTACAAGTTCTAGGAGCAACTAACATTATCAAGCAAATATTACCAAGGCTTAAAAAGAGCGAGAAGGCCTCAATTTTGCTATTCTCAACTATAGCAGTACAATCCGGGTTTAGCTTCCATTCACAGATAGCCATATCCAAAGGTGCCATCGAAGGATTAACCAGATCTTTAGCTGCCGAATTCGCGCCTTTAATAAGAGTTAATGCCATAGCGCCTTCAATAACAAATACAGCCCTTGCCAGTAGGTTTCTTAACACCCCAGAAAAGTTGAATTTACAAGCGCAAAGAAATCCGTTAAAGCGCATAGGAAAAGCAAATGATGTTGCTGAAGCCGCATTATTCCTAATTACTCCAAAATCATCATGGATCACTGGCCAAATTTTTCACGTTGATGGTGGAGATTCAAAAATAAAACAATAGTATGTACCAAAAGCTAAATGGCAAAAAACCCCATTTAGTCATACTTTAATAAACATATATCGTACCAAAAAAGCTTCCTGAAAACGTTAATACAATCGTCCTTCTGTACTCGACACAGCGTCTCATAATATTGAAATTCAATAGTTATAAGAATCTGAAAGACAGTCAGATTGACCTAAAATTAACTTTTCAGAAAGCCTCTAATAAATAATTTTATAAAAGATTATTCTTTTTTGTATTCGGCGTTTAAAGCTTCTAAAATGGTTTGGGTTAAATCATTTTCTTCTGCACCATAAAGTACTGAAGCCGCTGCATCACTAGTTCCTAAAACAAAAGTATAACCATTTTTCTTTCCGTAATCCTTAACAAAATCTTTTACCTTAACAATTACAGAATCAATTTGTGCTTGAAACTCTTGGGTAATGGCTTGCTGCTCAATTTGCATTTGCTGTTGAAGTCTTTGCTGTTTTTGCTGTAATCCACCCATAATTTCCTGAGCTTTCTGAGGTGTTTTTCTTGCTACAGATTGAGCTTCTTTTACTTCAGCTTGAAATGCTTTTCCGATACTATCTGCTCGCTTTTGAAAAGCTTGATCCTTAATTTGAAACTTCGTTTCAATATCGATCTTTTCTTGAAAATCGTTTATAACAATGCCATTATCAATGTAACCGATTTTTTGTTGATTACAAGATGTTAAAACTAGAGCAAGTAAAACGAGGTAAAATATGTTTTTCATTCTTTTTAAGTTGTATGTTTTTATATTCGAACAAATGTAGGAAAGTAAAGTAGAATCAAATCATGATTTGAAATGATTTTAACATATAACCAAAAACTATAAAAACCAAACATTAAATAACAAAAAACTATCGAAAATAACTTTAAATAAAGCGTTTTAAGAGCTTTTTTGAAAACGCCTTAGTGTTTGCACAGAAGAAGCCTTCAAACGCCTTTAAATATAATTTATACAAGTTTTTATTCGTTTTTAACCACAAAAATTAATGAAGAGGCTTCTTTTGATCGTTTTGCTTTCAAATTTGATTTAAATCCCGTCATAAAAGCACGAATTAGTTTGAAACTTGCTTTTTTATATTTTTCTGAAAGCAAGCTCACATAATAGGCATCAAATTTCATAGGAAGGACATCTACAACTTTTAAATTATGTTTTGTTAATAATGCCGACATTGAAGTTTTACAAAAATGCCAAAGATGTCTAGGTGCATCATAAGCAGCCCAAAATTCTTGATAATAAATCGCATCGTAACTTTTATGATTAGGAACAGCAATAATTAAAGTTCCAGTAGGTTTTAGTAGTTTTTTATAGATTTCTATTTGATTTTCTAAATCTGGTAAATGCTCTAAAACATGCCAGAGGGTTATAACATCAAATCGGTGTTGTTTAAATTTAAGAAGCTCATCGGTATCAAAAACCCCGTGGTTGGTTTTTTTATTTGCAATCTCGCGAGCATGAGCATTTGGTTCTATACCATAACCATACCAACCATTTTGTTTCGCTACTTTTAAAAAATCCCCAGTTCCACAGCCTATATCTAACAATATTTTACCATCTGTGGCATACTCATTAATAAGTTTAACTTTACTCTTAAGAGCCTTTCCACGCACCATATGATATAATATTTCAACCAAATTCCTTCTAGAATCCGTATGAGAAATATAGTCTTTACTCTCGTAATAATGTGGCAATTTATCTGGGTCTGGCTTGGGCGTGGTTTCTAAAAACCCAAATTCCGAATTTTTAATCAGTGTAAACTCTTCTCCTGAAACGGAATGGTCAATAACTTTTAAGGCGTTGTCGTCTGTCACAATTTGAAATAATTAAGTGTAAATAACAGTATTATTTAGCTAATAAACGTACTAAATGTAATGTATAAACAGAAAGATAAAAAAGAAAAGTTTAAAAAAAACATCAAAACGATTCGAAACCGCTTACAATAAAGCAGGATCAGCCTAATTCATATAAATCTATTGTCAGTCTGAACCTGTTGGAGACCTGTTTTTGCATTAAAGATTCACTAAAAAAAACATTTAGACAAGCTCAGTGTGACACAAAAACTAGGATTAAACCAAGGTCCATTTATCACAAAAAGGGGAAATCTTGATTGCGTTTTAAATGGAAATACAGACTTAAAAACATCTTGAACTTCAAAAAAGAAATAAATAAAGGTTGTTATTTTGATGAAATTTCTAGATGAAACTGATACGTTTTCAACTAAATCTCGTGTCAGTCTGAGCTTATCGAATACCTATTTTTGCATCAAAGTTTTACTAAAAAAGCACTTCGACAAGCTTAGTGTAACATAAAAACCATGAATAAACAAAACCCTATTTACCGCAAAAAATGAAAATTTTAATTGCTTTTTAAATGGAAACACAGACTAAAAACAGACCTAAAAAACATATTGAACTTCAAAAAGGAATTAATAAAGGCTACTTTTTCAATAAAGTTTCTAGGTAAAATTGATACATTTTCAACTAAATCTCGTGTCAGTCTGAGCTTGTCGAAGACCTATTTTTGCATCAAAGTTTAAACAAAAAATACTTCGACATGCTTAGTGTGACACAAAAACTATGATTAAACTAAGGTCAATTTATCACAAAAAGTGAAAATCTTGATTGCATTTTAAATGGAAATTCAGACCTAAAAAACATCCTGAACTTTAACAAAGAAATAAATAAAGGCTGTTTTTTTGATGAAATTTCTAGATGAACCTGATACGTTTTCAACTAAATCTCGTGTCAATCTAAGCTTATCGAAGACCTATTTTTGCATCAAAGTTTAAACAAAAAATACTTCGACATGCTTAGTGTGACAGAAAAACTATGATTAAACTAAGGTCAATTTATCACAAAAAGTGAAAATCTTGATTGCATTTTAAATAGAAATACAGACTTAAAAACATCTTGAACTTCAAAAAAGAAATAAATAAAGGCTGTTTTTTTGATGAAATTTTCAGGTGAAATTGATACATTTTCAACTAAATCTCGTGTCAGTCTGAGCTTATCGAATACCTATTTTTGCATCAAAGTTTTACTAAAAAAGCACTTCGACAAGCTTAGTGTAACATAAAAACCATGAATAAACAAAACCCTATTTACCGCAAAAAATGAAAATTTTAATTGCTTTTTAAATGGAAACACAGACTAAAAACAGACCTAAAAAACATATTGAACTTCAAAAAGGAATTAATAAAGGCTACTTTTTCAATAAAGTTTCTAGGTAAAATTGATACATTTTCAACTAAATCTCGTGTCAGTCTGAGCTTGTCGAAGACCTATTTTTGCATCAAAGTTTAAACAAAAAATACTTCGACATGCTTAGTGTGACACAAAAACTATGATTAAACTAAGGTCAATTTATCACAAAAAGTGAAAATCTTGATTGCATTTTAAATAGAAATACAGACTTAAAAACATCTTGAACTTCAAAAAAGAAATAAATAAAGGCTGTTTTTTTGATGAAATTTTCAGGTGAAACTGATACGATTTCAATTAAATTTCGTGTCAGTCTGAGCTTGTCGAAGACCTATTTTTGCATCAAAGTTTTACTAAAAAAGCACTTCGACAAGCTTAGTGTAACATAAAAACCATGAATAAACAAAACCCTATTTATCGCAAAAAATGAAAATTTTAATTGCTTTTTAAATGGAAACACAGACTAAAAACAGACCTAAAAAACATCTTGAACTTCAAAAAGGAATTAATAAAGGCTACTTTTTTAATAAAGTTTCTAGGTGAAATTGATACATTTTCAACTAAATCTCGTGTCAGTCTGAGCTTATCAAATACCTATTTTTGCGTCAAATTTTCATTAAAAAACACTTCTACAAACTCAGTGTGACATAAAAAATATCATTAAAAAACACATGTTCCACGTGGAACGTTTCAAAAAGAAATGCTTTTTTTAAGGATTATCTACCCATATAAACAAGCAATACAGAGATGTCATTTGGAGATACACCACTAATTCTGGAAGCCTGAGAAACGGTTGTAGGTTGTATTTTTTTAAGCTTTTCACGAGCCTCAAAACTCATGGATTTGATTTGAGAATAGTCAAAATTAGCTGGTATTTTAACATACTCTAAACGACTTAATTTATCGGCATTATTCTTTTCTTTAGCAATATATCCTGCATACTTCACTTGTATCTCTGCCTGCTCAATAATCTCACGATCTAAGTTGTTTTCTTGAATATAAACCTCAACACTATCTACTTTTCTGAGATCATCCATTTCGATATTTGGTCGTGCAAAAACCTTAAACAACTTCCCGGATTGCTTTACAGGCGACGAGGATTTACTTTCTAAAATAGGATTAATCACCTCCGGCTTAACACTTGTTTTTTCAAAGAAGTCAACAAACTTTTCGGCTGCCTCATGCTTCTCCTCCATCCGTTTTAAACGTTTTTCAGAAGCTAAACCAAGCTCAAAACCTTTTGGTGTTAATCTAAAATCCGCATTATCCTGACGCAATAAAGTACGATATTCAGCCCTTGAAGTAAACATACGATAAGGCTCTTCTGTACCCTTCGTAATTAAATCATCTATTAAAACTCCTATATAAGCTTCATCTCTTTTTAAAGTAAAAGCCTCCCGTTCTTGAACTTTTAAGCTGGCATTAATACCAGCCATTAAGCCTTGAGAAGCAGCCTCTTCATAACCAGTAGTACCATTAATTTGTCCAGCAAAATACAACCCTTCAACCAACTTAGTTTCCAAAGTATGTTTAAGCTGTGTAGGTGGAAAATAATCATATTCAATAGCATATCCTGGTCTGAAGAATTTCACATTCTCAAAACCTACTACCGAACGTAAAGCCTTAAACTGAACATCTTCTGGAAGCGATGTAGAAAAACCATTCACATAAACTTCACAGGTATGCCAGCCTTCAGGTTCGATAAATAATTGATGCCTGTCCTTATCTGCAAAACGATTTATTTTATCTTCGATAGACGGACAATAACGTGGACCCAAACTTTTAATTCGACCGTTAAACATAGGCGAACGATCAAACCCCTCACGTAACAAATCATGAACTTGTTCGCTAGTATAAGTCATGTAACAAGAACGCTGTTCTACAAGAGGTTTCGTTATGTCTAAAAATGAAAATTTTTCAGGATTATCATCACCAGGTTGTTCGGTCATTTTAGAATAATCTAAACTTCGTCCGTCAACTCTTGGAGGTGTTCCAGTTTTCATTCTACCAGATTCGAAACCTAATTCTACCAGTTGTTCGGTAATACCGGTTGCAGCTTTTTCCCCTGCTCTACCTCCACCAAAATTTTTATCACCAATATGAATTAAACCATTTAGAAAAGTTCCATTAGTAAGTACCACAGATTTGGCCTTTATAGAAACACCTAGCGAAGTTTTTACTCCGGATACACGTCCGTTTTCAATTAACAAACCAGCAACCATTTCTTGATAAAAATCTAAATTAGGAGTACCCTCTAAAAGCATACGCCAATCTTCAGCAAATCGCATACGGTCACTTTGAACCCTCGGACTCCACATCGCAGGTCCTTTAGATTTATTAAGCATCTTAAATTGAATAGCCGATGTATCAGACACAATACCGCTGTAACCACCTAAAGCATCAATCTCACGAACAATTTGCCCCTTAGCAATTCCTCCCATAGCGGGATTACAAGACATCTGAGCGATGTTTTGCAGGTTCATGGTAACTAACAAGGTTTTACTACCCATGTTAGCCGCTGCGGCCGCCGCTTCACTTCCTGCGTGCCCAGCACCTACAACGATAACATCATAAACTTCATTAAACATAAAATCTGGTTTCAATACAGTGTTCCACGTGGAACACTAAAATTTTTAGTTTGCAAATATACAATGAAATACGGAATCCTACTTCAAGCGAGATAAATAGAAATTTTCTTTCTCACGCATCAATTTTGCTTCATCATCCGTTTTATCTTTATAGCCACAATAATGTAAAATACCATGTATGATAACTCGACACATTTCCTCGTCAAAATCAACATTATATTCTAACGCATTATCACGCACACGATCAACCGAAATATAAATATCACCTTGAATAATTTTACCTATGGAATAATCAAAACTTATGATATCGGTAAGAGTATCATGATTTAAAAACTCCACATTTAAATCGTACAAATAATCATCGGTACAGAAAATATAATTTATCTCTTCAAGCTTATGGTTTTCCAAAGCTATGGCATCCTTTATCCATTTAGAAATAGTGCCCTCCGAGGCAAGTTCAAATTCAGTTTCGTAATTAAAATTAATCATGATCTTCCTTAAAATATAGCTTTACACGTTCTTTGTAAATTTGCTGCAAAGGTAAAGCTTGTCGGTTTAAAATTTCGGTAGTTTTAAAATATTGTTTTGCCTTCGGTAATTGATCCGTAGAAACCCCATTAAAATCATTATTAGGTGTTTCAGATTCTCGTTTATCATCTTCACCCTGTTCTAGAGTTGCATTTTCCAAACGCATTAACTGATGTTTCAAATTCATCATACGTTGAAGCGTACGTTCCGTAAAACCTTCATTCAACAAATCCATTTCGATTCGTTCCATCTGACGCACCAAAGCAGCTCCCGTTCCAGATTTACCTTCCTGTGATAACTTTGCTTTTAAAGCATCACGTAAGGCCTGTTGCTGTTTATAAATTTCAAATAATAAAGCATCTTGCGCGTCGCTTTCACCTTGTCCTGAACCCGCTTTACCATCACCTTCTTCGCCAGCTTTACCATTTTGTCCCTTTTTATCACTTTCTTTAGAACCCTCCTGATCTTCCCCTTCCTGCTGTCCATTCCCTTCTTTAGGCTTTCCTTTTTCACTTTTAGACAAGCCTTCCTCCATCATCTTGTTTAATTCTTCCTGACCCATAATAATATCAGGAAGTTGCATCTCACCTTGCCCACCTTGCCCGGCAGACATGCTCAAGCTTTCTTCCATATTATCCAAAACGTCACTTAAAAAATGGGAAAGGTTATTGGTAGCCGTAATAGTAAATTGTTGATTAGAAACACCCTGATAAACGTGATTTTCCGCAAACAACTCCAACGCCTTATCTATGTTATAATAAACCTCTGAGATTTCCTTATTAACTTGTTCGGATAATTTTGGCTGTCGCAATGATAAAGCAAAAAGACTATCATCTACATGCTCGAAATAAACCCGTAAATCATTTTGTTTTTTAAGGTAATTTGCAAACTTGTTATGATCATCCTGAATACTTTTAAATTGATTCATCAAGGCCTCTTGCTCGAAAGAAAAAAGTACTAAGTTGTCTAGTACCTGTCGCAACATTTCGGCATCCTCTTGCATGGATTCCGCTCCACCCATTTGCATAGCAGATTTCATTTGAGCGCTCATCTGCTTCATTTTTTCGGCAGCCTTCTTCTGGCTCTTTTGAGCATCGTTTAAATTTTTATTTTGTTCTTCAGGTTTAGCCTCTTTATCTTCCTCTAATTTTTGAAGCTCATCAAGCGCTTTATTTTGTTCGGACTGCACTTCATTTTCATCGAGTTTATCCCGCGGAATTTCAATAGGTTTTTTTAGAACTTTACTTTCTTTCTCTAAATCTTCAATCTCCTTTTTATAGTCTTCAAAACTTTTATTTAAGCCATCTTGTTTTTCAGATTGATTTTCAGATTTAGGTTTGTTAGATAATACTTCTTGTTCTTCAGCAAGATTTAATAAATCTTCTTGCAACTTCTCCAATTTCTTTTCAACATAAAAGCGTTTGGTTAACTCCAACATTTGCTCCAAGCTGCGTTTCTTATTTTTGTTTTCTTTAGCGAGCTCCTCAAGTTTATTAATCAGTTCTTCTTTATTAATTTTCTCTTGAAGACGTTCTAACTCCTCCAATAATTTTTCATCCTTTTTTAATCGTTCCTCATTGTCCTTTAAACGCTGTTTTAAATCTTCTTTAAATTTGTCCTTCTCCTCATTGTCTTTTTGAAACTCTTCTAAATTATCATGAAGCTTTTTATTGAATTGTTTCATCATGTCATCCTGCTGCTTTTGATATTTCAGAAAAGATTCTAACTTCTTTTTATCATTAAAATTTAAAACCTTTTTTTCGAGTTGGGTCTTGGTTAATTGCTCCAAGGACTTTTGCTGCGTATCAAATTTATTTAGAGATTTATTCAAATCTTGAATGGCATCTTGTTGTTCATTTAAGTTTTTCTCAATAGCTTCTTCAGTAGTACGCTTTCTATAGCTAAAAATCTGACTTTTAACCGATTTAAATTTATTAACTACGTCATTATCAATAACTTGAAAATATAAATCATAAGAAATTCCTGCTTCAATATTCAAATTATTAGGGAAAGCAGTAACAAATTCAGAAACATTAGAATTAGAAAATGGTAAGACCACAATCTGTTTAGCTTCTTCATCATGAGAAGGGTAATAAACCATTTGTAATTTAGAAAAGCCATAATCGTCACTTACCTGACCATAAAAATAAAGGGTTTGTAAATCGACCGTATCCTTTTCAACTTTAATACGCACTTCAGGGTGCTCATCTTTAATAACCCTAATAGAAAAATCTAAATTTTCATAATTTTTGAGATTGCTATTACTCGTACTTAATCCGTAATTAAAAGGATTAAACGCCTGCTTAGAAAACTTAAAGGCGTTAGCACCATCTGAAACAAAGAGACTGGTGTCATTAGATACAAACTGTACTTCGTTAGTCGACTTAGTTTGAACTTGCCAAGTAATTTTCGTGCCTTCAGGAACCGAAGCATTACCGGTGCTTTTCAAGGTTTCATTAGCTTTTTTAGTATAGTTTGGATAATCTAAAATCATATTAAAACTCACTAAAGACGGCGTTGGAATTACATTTATCTGATAGTTTTTAGAATACACATCGTTTGCAGACAAACGGAAATCAATTGTTTCTTTAGGTTGAGAAAACACATATTCAAAAGTACCTATCCCCTTTTTCTCTAAAAAATAAACCTCATCATTATAAAAAATTTGAACAGATTCTGGAACCACTTCACCAACAGTTTCCACACGTACAGTAAAATCCTTGTTCTCTACAGCATTTAAATCATTATTTATTACAAAAAATTTGAAAGGCGCTGGTGGCTCATACGCCGTTTTATAATCGACCACCCGTTTATAACTCGCGCTAAATCCATTTATATGTCCAGACAAAAACACTAATAAAATAATAAGCACAGGAATGGCAGCATATTTTAAATACTTTGTCGTCGATTTAAAATTAACGGCTAATTTAAAAGGCACGGGTTGAAGCTCCAACGATTTTTGTTCAATACTCGCCAAGAGCAATTCCGATTGCAATTTATTCTGATGCAATTGTAAAACGTTTAGCAGTTTATCGTTAACCTCAGGAAAATGTTTACCAATAATTTTAGAAGCAAATTCGTAATCAATACCCTTTTGGAGTTTAAATAATTTAGCTAATGGCAAGACTAAAAATTTAATAAGCAAGCCTAATTCAACAATCACGAACAACCAAAACAGCACGGTTCTAGATGTAGGGTTTAACCATAAAACAGATTCTATGAAAAGGGTTAGAAGAAAATACAGCAAGCCTATTGTAAAAAATAACAGGGCACCTTTAAGCAATTCATTAAAATAAAATCGCCTAATAAATACCTCTAACTTTTCTTGTATAATTTTAAAATGATTCATGCACCCCTCCAAACCTAATTGTTGATAATCTTTTAACTTACTAAACTACAATTTTATTTTTTACGAGGTTCTAAATAAGCTGTTAATTGTATCTTTGCAGCGCTTCTTGACGCCTTGTTTAAGAGGCTATTTTCAACAGAAACATTATATCATGACCAAAAAAGTTCGTGTGCGTTTTGCACCTAGCCCGACAGGACCTTTACATATTGGAGGCGTAAGAACCGCCTTATTCAATTATTTATTTGCCAAGAAACATGGTGGAGATTTTATTCTACGTATTGAAGACACCGATCAGAACCGCTATGTTGAAGGTGCTGAACAATACATTATTGATGCCCTAAAATGGTGCGGAATGCCAATTGATGAAGGTGTTGGTAAAGAAGGCGCCTTTGGTCCTTACCGCCAAAGTGAACGTAAAGATTTATACAAACAATACGCCGATGAATTAATCGCATCGGGTAATGCCTATTATGCTTTTGATACGGCTGAAACATTAGATTTCCACAGAAAAGATCATGAAGCTAAAGGAAAAACTTTTATTTATAATTGGCACAACCGCTTAAAATTGAGTAACTCTTTATCGCTTAGCGCGGAAGAAACACAGGCTAAAATTGATGCTGGTGAAGATTATGTGGTTCGTTTTAAATCACCTCAAGATGAAACTTTACATCTTAAAGATATTATTCGTGGTGATATTAAAATCGATACCAATATTTTAGATGATAAAGTATTGTTTAAAAGTGATGGCATGCCAACCTATCATTTGGCGAATATTGTAGACGACCATTTAATGGAAATTACTCATGTGATTCGTGGTGAAGAATGGTTACCTTCTTTAGCCTTACACTATCAATTATATAAAGCCTTCGGATGGGAAGCTCCAGAATTTGCGCATTTACCTTTAATTTTAAAACCTACTGGTAAAGGAAAATTAAGCAAACGCGATGGCGATAAATTAGGCTTTCCTGTATTTCCTTTAGAATGGAAAGATCCAAAAACAAACGAAATTTCTAGAGGTTATAAAGAAGATGGTTATTTCCCTGAAGCCATGGTAAACTTCCTAGCCTTTTTAGGGTGGAACCCAGGTACGGAACAAGAGATTTTTAGTCTTGATCAGCTTATAAATGATTTCGATTTAAAACGGGTAAACAAAGCAGGAGCTCGTTTCGATCCTGATAAAACAAAATGGTTTAACCACCATTACATGCAAGAGCAATACGACGAAGTATTAGCGGAAGCTTTTAAACCTATTGTTGACGCTAAATTAAATGCCGATATCGATAGTCAATACATCGGTATGGCCATTGGTTTGGTTAAAGAGCGTGCCACATTTGTATCAGATTTTTGGGATTTAACCCATTATTTTTTCACGGCACCAACATCATACGATGAAAAAGCCTCGAAAAAAGCGTTTAAAGAAGATACCAAAGCTATTTTATCTGAAATCAGTACTATCGTGAATGGTATTGAAGATTTTACGGTTGAAAACATTCAAACAACTATAAAAGGATGGATTACAAGCAACGAGATTGGTTTCGGAAAAGTGATGATGCCTTTACGTTTGGCTTTAGTTGGCGCTTTACAAGGTCCAGATGTTTTTGATATCATGTATATGATTGGCAAAAATGAAAGTATCAAACGTATTGAAAACGTGATAAGTACGCTTTAATTACATAAAAAGATTATAACATATAACAGGTGAAGCAATTCTAATGAAATGCTTCACCTGTTTTCATTTTAAAAAGTAAAAATAGCGCTTAAAGTATACATTTCTTGATGTCCTTTAAATTTAGATCCACCTCCTAAATCTAAATTTTCATCATTAAGGGCATTTAAAATATTTGTAAAACCATGAATGTATTGGGCTTTAATCATAAACATTCGAATACCAACCGAAGCACCTACAACACCATTAACATTAAATTTGGAAAGCTTCGTAATATCTTGTGCAGATAAAGCGGTATACTGGTTAATATAATAATCTTTTTGGCGCTTGTCTTTAAATTCCAAATCGCCATTATACTGCAGCATAGGACCCAAATCAAGGGTTAAATAGTTTTTAAACCCGTTGTGCATTTTAAATAATGCTAATTTTAATATTATTAATGTTTCTCCCAAAAATAAACTTATTGATATACTGAATAGTTGTTAAAGCAGTTATCTTAGCTACGATTCTTGTTTTAAAACCTTCAAAAGTTTTAGCATAATTGCGTCTTATCATAAATTGGTCACAAAGTTGTGAAAATAATGTTTCTATCCTTTTCCTCTTTTTTCTAAATACATAAGGCTGTACTTTGTAATTTTTTTGATTGCTTCTCATAGGTGTATTTAGCGTTATATTACAGGTTTCAAACAAGTTAAGTTGTATTTCTGTTGATAAATAGCCTTTATCACCAATTAATGTACAATCGCTTATTTGCATCTTAATATCTTTAAGATAATTAATATCGTGTACAGATGCTGGACTCAAATCGATACTTTGAAAGACACCATTTACAGAACAAACAGCGTGCAGTTTATAACCGTAATAATTAGAACTTTGAGCTGCACAATAACCTTTATCTGGAAATGCATAAGTGTTTTCTTTACAAATCTTTGAACGAGAACTGCGTGATAATTTACAAACTTCTAAGGGCATACTATCTACTACAAAATAATCTTCAAATTCATTAAAATGGGAAGCTAAGCTTAACCTGATACTGTTGAGCTTATTAACTAGTTTTCGTCTTCTTCTATTGTAGACACTTCTCTCTATTTTTGATAATAGGGAATCTGGAAGTTTTCTAAAAAGGTCATTTTCACTATCTATTCCCATAAATTCGGCAGTAAGACTCAAACTGATAAGTTCTAAATCACTAAGCTTTGGTTGTCGTCTTTGATAACTTAAAAGTTGTTCTTTCGATATTTTTCTTAATACTTCCAATATTCTTTCGTAATTTGCACTCAAGTTGTTCATTATTAATGATTTGTAGTTAAATCAATTTACTGATTTTCAGTAAGATGAACAACTTTTTTCTTTTAAATCATAATGCACAACGGGTTTTTAAATAATTTAACATGTAAAGCGAAATCCAATTGCGCCATTAATAGCTTGTATCGAATTTGTTCTGTTTCGCTACTCAATAAACTGGGGCGTCCCAAAATTTCAATCACATTTTCAGAAAACTGCATACCATAACTTAAATTATACCTTTTTGGAGGCATATCTACAGACACACGTAAACCTCCGGTAAAACCTTTTGATGCCTGTGTTGAAAAATTATCGGTTATAATATTAAATTGGGTTAAACCACCCGATATACCAATACCATTAGAAATCTTATAATAACCTTTTTGAGAAAAACTTTTTGTAACAAAAAGTGATATACAGAAGACTAATAATAAAAATGACTTATATTTCATACATAAAACTTTAACCTTCAAATTTAGGTTAAATTTTATAAATTAATTCTCACAAATAATAATCTAAAAATTATGTCTTTCATTTTATTTCCCATTATTTTTTTAGGTCTCATTATCATTATAACAGGCCTATTTACGGTTAAACAACAATCAGCAGCCATTATTGAACGTTTCGGTAAATTTCAAAGCATACGCCAATCTGGATTACAACTAAAAATACCGTTAGTAGATCGTGTTTCCGGACGTTTAAGTTTAAAAATTCAACAATTAGATGTTATCATTGAAACCAAAACTTTGGATGATGTATTTGTTAGACTTAAAGTTTCTGTACAATACAAAGTGATAAAAGAAAAAGTATATGATGCCTTTTATAAACTCGATTATCCGCATGAGCAAATAACTTCATACGTCTTTGATGTGGTTCGTGCTGAAGTTCCTAAAATGAAATTAGATGATGTTTTTGTTAAAAAAGATGATATCGCATTAGCAGTAAAAGCCGAATTAAATGATGCCATGCTAGATTATGGTTTTGATATCATTAAAACCTTAGTTACCGATATAGATCCAGATCCACAAGTAAAAGCAGCCATGAACCGTATTAATGCTGCCGACAGAGAAAAAACAGCAGCGCAATATGAAGGTGATGCACAACGTATTTTAATTGTTGAAAAAGCAAAAGCTGAAGCCGAAAGTAAACGTTTACAAGGACAAGGTATTGCCGATCAACGTCGTGAAATTGCACGTGGTTTAGAGGAATCGGTTGAAGTTTTAAATCGTGTGGGTATTAACAGTCAAGAAGCTTCGGCATTAATTGTTGTAACACAGCACTACGATACCCTACAATCTTTAGGAGAAGAAACTAATAGTAACCTAATTTTATTACCCAATGCACCACAAGCTGGTAGTAACATGCTAAACGATATGGTAGCTAGTTTTACTGCAAGTAACCAAATAGGTGAAATGATGAAGGAGAATAAAAAGAAGAAAGAAGATTAATTTGTTCTTAGTTGATTTGTTTATTTGACAAAACCCAACTGTTTACTAAATTCTAAAAAAAGCCTTATGTTTTAACAACGTAAGGCTTTTTTATTAAAGATTATAATTGTATTGAATTAGAAACTAATTTGTTCTTTTTGAATTTTAGTTTAAACAAGTTACAATTGTTTGTTTTCCGTCATGCCGAACTTGTTTCGGCATCTCATTACGTATGAAATCTATATTTTATAATGTGACCCTGAAATAAATTCAGGGTGACGTGTAACTTTACTATCAACAGCGGATATTCAAAAAACATCTACACCATTAAACGCTTAAACAAACCAACAATCTTAATAATTTAAACTAAGATTCCTCCTAGCGTCGGAATGACAAAAAATAAACAGAAAACAAACTAGTAATTACACCATTAAACGCATCAACAAATAAACAACCCTACTTAAAAGGGTGTCTTTCCTCCCACTCTTGCTTGGGATTCATGAGTTTAAAAACCGGCTTTAAAATCCAATTCCAGAACTTATTAGTGTGCTTCATATACATTTCCATAGGTATCGCTTTAGCCCCTACAGAACTCTTAATGGCCATGGCCGTGCGCGCATAAACAATGTTTTTAAACTTGTTTTCTATACCAAACTGCAGCATATCATACAGCATATTTAAATAAAGCTGATTGGTAAATTGATGGGCTTTATCATAACCCAAAAAGTATGTTTCTAATTGCTGACCGTTTAAAATAAGGGTGTAAAAACCAACTAAAGTACCATCCAAAAAGTAACCATATACTTTAAAATCGGTTCCCAATTGTTGTTTTAAGCTTAAAAAATGATTTTCGGGTAATACAAAAGAATTAAACTTGGCGTTATTGGAGACATTCAAATATAATTTATGAAGCGTTTCATGATGAATTTTAACAAGCTCTAAATCCAGTTCTTTGCTAATAATTTTTCCAAACTTTTTTTTAGCGCGTTTATAACGGTCTCTATATTTCTTGGTTAGTTCTGAAGTATAGTCTCCAAAATTTTCCCAATTGGGCCGCACGTTCATAATCATATTAGGCTGTACGGCCACTTGATGTAAGCCTTCGCTTTGATAAACCTGAGATTGGTTATATAGCAAATCATCTTTAAAAAAATCTTTAAGAATAACTAAGCGCACCGTTTTACCATCGTTTTCTTTAATACGTGTTTTAAGCGTTTTTAACGCATTAAATACTAAACTCGTGTATACACCAAAGGAAATAGTGTTTTTATCGTAGAACATACCGTGCTGACCTGTGTGCGTAAGATTACCAACAACTAACACATTGCCTTTTAAAACTTTTGAAATTTGCCGTTGAAAAAACTCTTTAACACAAGAAACTTGAGTTTTCCGAAACATGTCTTTAAGATATAATTTTACATGCTGAACGATACTTATCCCAACCAATTGATCGTCTATAAAAACACCAACATAATACAACTGAATATTATTGGGAATACCCGTTTCTAAGGCTTTTAAATACTTTTTTTGTAGAAAAATGTCATGTCCCACTAAATCATCCCATGATTGTGGAAGCACTTCAGAAGCATCGTAAATTTTATAGGTTTTCAATAGAAATAAAAAAGACTGAAAATTACAATTCTCAGTCTTTATTTTAGTTAAAACTTTACAAAAATAATAGGATTACCAAGCACAAATAATGCCACCCATAATGGCTAAAGTGACAATCCAATAGCCACTATTTATAAAGATATATTTTGCGCCCTTTCTTTCAAAAAGTGCATTAGTACCTAAAATGGGTAAGGCAATAAATATTCCTGTTAAAGTACCATGCAAGGCACCGTGTTTAAAGGTTCTAAAGGCATTTCCATAATCTGAAAGAAATGCGGCATAGGAAGGTAAAGCGTTAGAAGGATCACCACCAACCAAGCTTAAAGCGCCAACTTGATGAATAACAATACCAGGAAGTGCCGTTGATAATAAAAAAGCAAAAAAGAGTGCTAAAATAAAGATCTTAGCCATATTACCGCCTTTCAAATCGGCTTCAGTTAAGCCAGCCGAGCGCATCCAAGCAGTTCCAAATACTTTAGGATGATACCAAATAAATCCGATAACCAATGCCGAAATAGCAGCTACAAGCATCGCTAGAAGATAAAATTCGATTCCATTATTTAATGTTTAGTGGTTAGAATTCTAAATATAATTAAAATACCTGTTTATAAGTCCATAAAATAAAAAAGCTGCTTAAAAAGTTGGTTTTACGTCAATCTGAATTTATTTTCAGATTCTCACAATTATTGATTCATAATGTGATGTGATACGGTGCCGAGCACAGCATGACGCTTGTTATAACTTTTTAAGCAGCTTCTATAAAATTAAAATCGCGTTTTTAATAAACACCATTTTTTTTATCTACTAAATCGCTTTGGCTATAGCCACTAATATGTCATTTTTATCTTCGGTCGCTTTAGCTATAAAAGCATTAATGTCATCATTTTTAGCTTGACCATTTTTTAATAAAACGCCTAAAGTTAAAGCAACAGCAATACGCGTTCCTACCTTTTTAGCAGCGGTATTAAACAAAGGCTGTAACTCTTCATAACTCACTTTTTCAGCTAATTTTAATATTTCAGTTTTAACCTTTTCTTGCTTAGCTTCAGGCAAATTGGTGTATTTTTTACCCAATTGCTGAATCACATCTATAGCCTTACGTTCGGGTCTATTTTGCGTATTATTTTGAGCAGGTTTATTTTGTGGTTTTGGTTGCGCTTTAGCCCATGAATCGCGTAAACCAACTGTTTTATTAAAGACTAACTTTTCTGAAGTGCTATCATCATCAACATTAAAATAACCTAAACGTTGAAACTGAAAACGGTCGCCAATTTTAGCTTCTTGTAAACTAGGTTCTACAAAGGCATTGATAATTTTTAAAGAATTCGGATTGATAAATTCCATAAAGTCCTTGTCTTGATGACTATCTGGAGCTTCATCGTTAAACAAGCGATCGTACTCACTAACTTCGGCTTTAATCGCATGCGGAATAGACACCCAATGCAAAGTACCTTTAACACGTTTGGTGGTGTCTTCAGAATAGGTACAATGAACTTCAGTTACTTCACCATTGTCATCTTTAACAACCGATTCCGCTTTAATGATGTAAGCATTTTTTAAACGGACTTCACCTCCTAATTTTAAACGGAAAAACTTGTTACCAGCTTCTTCTTTAAAATCTTCTTTTTCAATATATAATTCACGAGAAAAAGGCACCTTTCTAAATCCGGCGCTTTCATCTTCCTGATTATTTTCAGCCTCTAACCACTCTACTTTATCTTCTGGATAGTTAGTAATAACCAGTTTTACAGGATCTAAAACAGCCATAACACGTGGTGCTGTTTTATTTAAATCTTCACGAATACAAAATTCTAAAAGCGATACATCAATCACGTTTTCACGTTTAGCCACACCAACCGTTTCTACAAATTTTCTAATGGCTGCAGGCGTATATCCACGACGACGTAAACCAGAAATGGTAGGCATTCTTGGATCATCCCATCCATTAACAATACCATCTTCAACCAATTTAAGCAGCTTTCGCTTACTCATAATCGTATAACTTAAATTTAAACGTGCGAATTCGCGTTGTTTTGGTCTAAGCTTATCCTCTTCTACAACTTGGTCTAAAAACCAATCGTAAAGTTCTCTATGTGGTTTAAATTCCAAGGAACATAAAGAATGTGAAATTTGCTCTAAATAATCACTCTCACCATGGGTCCAGTCGTACATCGGATAGACACACCAATCGTTGGCTGTTCTGTGATGATGCTTCTTTAAAACACGGTAAATAATAGGATCACGCATCAGCATATTAGGGTGCTGCATGTCAATTTTAGCACGTAAAATATGTTCACCTTCATCGAATTCACCATTTTTCATGCGTTCAAAAAGGTCGAGATTTTCTTGTACCGTTCTATTTCTAAACGGCCCATCAACACCAGGTTGTGTAGGCGTCCCTTTTTGCTCGGCCATAGCTTCACTAGACTGCGAATCTACATAAGCTTTACCCTCTTTAATTAACTGTACGGCCCAATCGTAAAGTTGTTGAAAATAATCGGAAGAAAACAACTCCTTATCCCAAGTATAACCCAACCAAGCGACATCTTTCTTAATCGCATCAACATACTCCTGCTCTTCTTTAGCCGGATTAGTATCATCGAATCTTAAATTAACAGGGGCCTTATATTTTTCACCTAAACCAAAACTAATACCGATGGCTTTGGTGTGACCAATATGTAAATAACCATTTGGTTCTGGAGGAAATCTAAAACGTAAGTCATCTTTAGACATCCCGTTAGCTAGATCTTCTTCTATAATTTGCTCAATAAAATTGAGAGATTTTCTTTCTTCAGACATTTTCTGATTTTTTTCAACTAAATAAGGGTCAAAATTACGGAAAATCAAGTTATTTTTGCCCATTATATATTATCAAGCGTAATAAAAATTATTTCAGTATATTAAAGCATCTAACGACGTTATACTAAAAGAAATATTTTTATGAAAAATTTAGATTATACCTGTCCGAAATGCCAAAACAAAACCTATAGCATCGGACAAATGCGCGCCACGGGTGGTACATTATCTAAAATATTTGATGTACAGAATCAAAAATTTACATCGGTAACCTGTAAACGTTGCACTTATACAGAATTTTATAAAACTAAAACGAGTGCGTTAAGTAACGTATTCGATCTATTTACATAAATATGGGAATTATAACCGTTGAAAACATTAGAATTTTTGCCCACCATGGTTGTTTAAAAGAAGAAACCAAAATTGGTAGTGATTATTCGGTGAATTTAAAAGTTGAAGCTGATTTACAAAAATCGGCAAAGTCTGATAAACTAAGTGATACTGTAGATTATGTATTCTTAAATCGGGTTATTAAAGAGGAAATGAACATACCTTCTCAACTTTTAGAAACGGTTGCAAAACGCATATTGAATCGTATTTTTAAAGAAGATGCTTTAGTTAAAAAAGCGACCGTTTGGGTAAGTAAATTAAACCCTCCCATTGGTGGTGATGTCGAGAAAGTGACTATAAAAATGCGCAAAAAGCGTAAAAAGTAATTTTATATAAAAAAAAGTCACATTTTTTTATACATTTGCAGCAGATTTCAGAAACCCTGAAATTTTACATATAAATGGCGTCGTGGCCGAGTGGCTAGGCAGAGGTCTGCAAAACCTTGTACAGCGGTTCGAATCCGCTCGACGCCTCAAAAAAGCTTTCAGTTTTCTGGAAGCTTTTTTTTATGCTTTTTTTAAAGTTTTTAGGATGTTATATTGAACCTGATTAAGCATTAAAAGGTGCTATATTAACCATTAAAAGTACTTTGTGATCTGTGGGATTACCTCATTTACACAGACAAAAGAACCATATGAATACAACAGTTTCACACATAATCACTTATAAAACATAAAACTTATAGTTCCAATCAATAGTTTGAAATACAAAATTTTTACAATAATAAGCTATAACAACATCAAGGTTAATCGTGATATATTTGATGCTCTAACTTTTCTTTATTTTTCTCGTAAGCCTTGGGAAATATGCCTTGCAATAATAACAGAATGCCAAAAGCAAGAATGACTATAGCAATCACCTTTTTAGTTTTAAAAATAAGTCGTGGAGTAAGTTTAGCTTTTAAGCGTTTTGCGATAAGAATTTTAATTAAATCGGTAATAAAGTAAGAAGCCACCATAGAGGTAATAAAAATGGCTCCACCATGTTCTGAAGACGTTAAAGAATCGCCTAAAACAATAAAACCAAGCCAGCCTAAAAGCACCCCAATATTGATGAAATTAAGTAAAAATCCTTTGATAAAAAGTTTGCCATAGGCTTTATTAATTTCAACTTTATAATACTCTTTAACAATGGTTCTAAATGATTTTGAGGTTTTTATAAAGGAAATAATACCATAAACAATAAGTAAAACGCCTCCAAAAATCAAGAAACTGGGGTCGTTTCCTATTTTACCTCTTAGGTTATTGGTGCTGTAAAAAGCAATTAAAATGAAGATAATATCGGCTAGAATAACGCCTAAATCGAAAATTATTGCCGCTCTAAACCCCTTTGTAGCACTGGTTTCAAGTAACACAAAAAAAACAGGACCAATGGTAAAGGCTAAAATGATTCCGAAGGGAATGGCAGTTAAAATATCATCAAACATCTATATGGAAAGCTTTACACAAAGTAAAGAAATATTTTTAAAACAACGAGTTTACATAAACATTGAATGCATGCCACTGGAGATGACAAAAAAAAGTGTGACACTTAGGCCACACTTTTAAAACAAACAAAATTCTAAAAAAAACTATTAACTAAATCATTTAAGGTTATTCTAAATCGAAATTGGCTTCTAGATTGGTATTGGAACTTCCGCCAACAAACACATTAAACTTGCCTGGTTCAATAATAAAATGACCTTCATTATCATAAAACCCGAGTTCTTTTTCGGTTAAAACAAAATGAATGGTTTTGGATGCTCCGGCATCTAATTCAACCATTTCGAATCCTTTAAGCTCTTTTACAGGGCGCGTTACGCTTGCAAACAAATCTCTAATGTATAATTGCACCACTTCTTTTCCAGTTACTTTTCCTGTGTTTTTTAGATCTACCGAAACTTGCACTTCATTTTTAGAAACAACTTGAACATTTAGATTAGAGTAAGCAAAAGAGGTATAGCTTAAACCGTAACCAAAAGGATACAAAGGCGCATTGCTTTGATCGGTATAATGCGACCAAAATACCTCATCTGGAGCAGGTAGTTTTGGACGTCCTGTATTCTTGTAATTGTAATAAATAGGCACTTGTCCAACACTTTTAGGGAATGTCATTGGCAATTTTCCGCTTGGATTATAATCGCCATACAAAACTTGTGCAATAGCATGCCCACTTTGTGTACCTAATTGCCAGGCTTCTAGAATGGCAGGCACATGTGCATCGGCCCAGTTTATGGTTAAAGGTCTGCCGTTATTTAATACTAAAACGATGTTTTTATTCACCTTATAAACGGCTTCTAATAATTCTTGCTGAACTCCTGGTAAACCTAATTCCGAACGGCTTCTACCCTCCCCTGATTGAAAACCATGTTCACCTAAAACCATAACCACAACATCTGCATTTTTTGCTGTTGCAATAGCTTTTGAAAAACCACTTTTATCGGTGGTATTTATATTTAATTCGATAGCAAATTCACCTTTTCCAATAGTTACATCGGCACCTTTAGCATACGAAATGGTATTGCCTTTATAATTTTGAATTCCTTCTAAAACAGAAACAGCTGTACTGTCTTTGGCAGCAATACGCCAACTACCTAATGGACTGGTTTTATCGTTTGCCAAAGCTCCAATTAAAGCAATATTCTGACCCTCTTTTTTTAATGGTAATACGTTCCCTTCATTTTTAAGAAGTACGATAGATTTTTTAGCAACATCTAGAACTGCATCATTATTTTCTTTAGAACCAATAACCGCTTTTTCGCGACTTTCATCACAATATTTATAAGGATCATCAAAAAGACCTAACTCGTACTTTACCCTTAAAATACGCTTTACCGCATCATTAATAAGAGCTTCGTCCACTTTGCCTTCTTTAACTAAATTGGCCAATTCTTCCACATAAGCATAAGATTCCATATCCATATCAGAGCCTGCTTTTACGGCTAATTCTGCAACTTCTTTTTTGTTAGCTGCAAAGCCGTGGGCAATCATTTCGTTTAATGAGCCCCAGTCTGATACTACAAAACCATCATAGTTCCATTTGCTTTTTAAAATATCACGTTGTAAATAAGCATTTCCTGTTGCTGGTACGCCATTAAGTTCGTTAAAAGCATTCATAAAAGTTTTAACGCCAGCTTCGGCAGCAGCTTTAAAGGGTGGAAAAATTATGTTATTTAAAGTTGATGTACCAACATCGACCGTATTGTAATCTCTGCCAGATTCTGCAAACCCATAACCAGCAAAATGCTTCGCACAGGCTGCAATGGTATTAGGAGAAGCTAAATCGTCGCCCTGAAACCCTTGTACGCGTGCCACAGCAATTTTAGAGCCTAAATAAGGATCTTCACCAGCACCTTCCATAACACGTCCCCAACGGGCATCTCTAGAGATATCAACCATTGGCGCGAAAGTCCAGTTTATTCCTGCAGCAGCAGATTCTTTAGCTGCTATAGCTGCTGATTTTTTTATAGCGTCTAAATCCCAACTGGCAGCTTCAGCCAAAGGAATCGGACTTAAAGTTTCATAACCATGAATCACATCAAAACCAATGATTAAAGGAATACCCAAACGGGTTTCTTCAACTGCTATTTTCTGTACGGCACGAACCTCTTCAACCCCTCTTACATTAAGCATAGAACCCACATAGCCCTTTTTTAAATGTTCGTATTTTTTAGCCGCACCACCTTCAGAAGGTGTAGGTCCTGTAACATTCCAGAACCCGTTATATTGGTTCATTTGGCCTACTTTTTCTTCTATCGTCATGATAGCAAGCAGGCTGTCAACTTTTTTGTTTATCGTATTTGAACCACTTTCAGTGGTCGCCATCGCATCTTTTTCATTTGCTTTACCGCATGAAATTAATACAAGTACGACACTGAAAATAGTAGTATAAAAATAGTTTCTCATAATGTTATTGATAGACTCTTACATATTCAACTTCCATGATATCTTCAACAAAATTTGGATCTACCGAGCCGCCTAAAGTCCCGCCCATAGCCACGTTTAAAATCATAAAAAAGTCTTTATTAAATGGGGTATCTGCTGTATTAGGAAAAGACAGAAATACAGTATCATCAACAAGTAGTTTAATAACATTGGCAGTCCATTCCACCGTATAGTTATGAAACTCTGAAGTAGCGGTTAAATTAGCCGTACTATTTGTTACTGCTTCGCCTGCAGAGTTTCCAGGAAGATGTAAAGCCCCTGAAGTTTTAGCTTTATCCCAGCCTGTTTGTTCCATAATATCAATTTCGCCACAAGCTGGCCAACCGGCAGTATCGAAATTAGCTCCCAACATCCAAATGGCAGGCCATGTACCTTCCGATCCTGGTAATTTAGCTCTAACCTCAACGCGACCATAGGTAAACTCTTCTAAGTTTTCCGATTTTAATCGTGATGAAGTGTACCCATTACCGTTTGCTTTTGCTACAATTTTAAGGGTTCCATCAGAGATATATGAATTCTCACGAGTATCTGTATAGGTTTGCAACTCTTGGTTTCCCCAACCACCAGCACCTAAATCGTAGGTCCATTTAGTAGCATCGGGAGCACCATCGGTATCAAATTCATCAGACCAAACCAGGGTGTTAAAAACCGATTCGAAAGCATCTTCCGCAGGACTGGTTTGAAATTTTAAATACCATGCTATAGCCGAATCATTAATATCTAGCGTTCTCACATATAATTCTGTATCTGATACTGAAATAATTTCGTAATCGGAAGTACCTAAATAATAACTCATAAATGCATCATCAGAAAAACTCATAGCCGTTCCTCTAGCCGTAAAATCTGGATCTGGTACTGTACTCCAATCGTTTGATGAAGGCGCTAAAGACACTAAACTCGTTCCAGAAGTATCAAAATCAAAACAAGCATCTTCACTACCATCGCCACCAACAATAGCTTGGTTACCACCATTAAAAAATGTAGAACCATTATTATTTAATTCATAGGTTAATTGCCCATTAGCTTCTAACGTGAAGGTTAATTCATCATCACAAAAACAAGCACTAATCTCTTCAGCACACTTCTCAAAAGGTTGTGCGGCATACCATTTTGGGTACCAATAACCTTCGCCATCAATAGTAGCATTAGCAGGCCCTAAGCCTAAATGTGCAGGTTCTGAAGCCGCTAAATACCACGTTCTACTACTACCGCCTGTTAAAAATTGTTTGGCTTCTGGATCGTCAAAATCACTACGCACCGTCACCTCAATAGACGTACTAGAAGAAACCCCACCTGTACCTATGGCGTTAACAATAACCGTATAAGTGTTTACCCCTACTTTTGTAAAACGGTGTCTGGTTGTTCCTGAAGGTACCACTTCGCTTGTGCCATCTCCAAAATCGAATTTATAGCTAATAAAGTTGTTCGCTTTCGCGGAAATATCCACAAATCCGGTACCATCACCATCGGGGTTATCGGCATCTTGACCAACAACTTCAGCAGAAACACTTAGGTTGGTTGGTGCTATAATAGCTCCTAATGAAGCATCATCGTCCTGACAACTGGTAGCAAAAGTCATCAGGGAAACAAAAATTCCTATATAATATTTTAAGTTTTTCATTTTATTTCTTTTTATATTCTTACTAATTTATATTGCCAAAAAACACCACTACCAATATCAATATTTACAGAAATCGTGTTATTATCGATAAATGAAACATTGTAGGTTATGGCTTCTGGCGCCTCGCTAGGACTTGCAAGTTCGCCACCATTGTAAGGTTTGGCTAATCCGATAAAAGCACCAATACCATTAAGGGTGACGGTTCCTGCGCTACCATCGTAAGTATAGGTTGCAGCGTTCGATCCGTCATGAGGAGCAACAGGCGTGCCACAAGAATCGCTTCCACCTTGCCAAGCTTCGGTCCAGGTTTGAGTACCTAAATCGTTTGTAAAAGATCCATCGGAACCAAAAATATAGGTGTCATCATAGTAACAATCTCTAAGGGTTACACAGTCGGCATCGCAGTTCCAATAACTAATATCGCCAACACTAGGACCAACGCCCAGAGCACCAGCTTCTTGAGCCATTTGCCAAGTTCCTGTAAGCGGAGAACTTACTTGACCATCTCTAACCAAAATAAATTGCCAAAATACACCACCACCAACATCAATATTAACAGCCATGGTATTAGGATCTTGAAAAGTGACATTGTAAATAATAGAAGTTGGTGCATCGGCAGGGTTTGTAAGCTCTCCGCCGTTGTACGCTTTAGATAAACCTATATAAGCACCTACACCATTAAGAACTACGGTATTATCCGTTTCATTATACACATAAGTTGCTGGGTTAGATCCATCATGAGGGGCAATTGGCGTACCACAAGAATCGCCTCCGCCTTGCCAAGCTTCAGTCCAAGTTTGCGCACCTAAATCGTTAGTAAAAGACCCATCGGCACCAAAGGTGTAAATATCATCATAATAACAATCTCTAAGGACAACACAATCTGCATCGCAATTCCAATAGCTAATATCGCCAACGCTAGGACCAACACCTAAAGCGCCAGCTACAGAAGCCAATTTCCAGTTACCCACAATTCCTGTTTGAACTGGTGAAGACTCTTTATAAAAATAAAGGTTATCTACAAAAATAGTTCCTTCTCCAGAAGGCACGCCATCGAATTTAAATTGGATGATGTTACTAAAATCTACCGCAGGATTTAAATCTGTAAAATGTGAAACCGGAATATCTACCGAGTTCCATTGATTTGCAGTAAGTACCATGGGGTAAGCCGCTTCATTAGGACCACCGCTAATCGGTGAAATATTAATAGTATAATCTTCAGCAGACCATACATTAACGTGGATAAATTCCATAGTGGAAGCATCAATTGGTACGGTATTAAAATCGATACCTTGATACGTTAATTCACCATATTGAATGATATTATCTCCAGCAACTTGAATTTGTGCATAAGTTGTTGTTTGTCCCCAATTTGGATAATAATCAATCGGATCTGGATTGGCATATTTATCGCTAAAAACAGAAATTACATCGGTAGCAGCCTTTGTTGGTTTAGGAGCTGGATCTAGGGGTTGTAAAATAGCTGTAACCTCAAATTCTTCCGTATATTCCAAGGTTTCAATAGCGGCACTCATAGCCACAATTCTAATGGTATAAAGTCCTGCATTTTGATATTGGTAAGAAACCGGTTCGCCAATATTTCCAGCAACTGGGGTATCATTTCCAACTTCGCCGAAATATACTTCATAAGAAAGGGCATAATCTGCCATAGCCATTACATTAACTAGCTTTGAAATAGCAGGATCATTTTCAATAGTCACCATTAAGTTTTCTGGTGCTTTAAAGGAAACCGTGATATTTTGAGTCGCTTTTGTTTCCAAACCATTTAAACCTATGGCTGTAATAACAGCATCGTAAGTACCTTCGGAATAAGCATGTTGTGTCGTTTTCCCTGGAGTTATAGGATCTGAAACTTCCGATCCATCGCCATAATCAACTAAAAAGCTAACCACACCTTCACCTAAAGGCGCAATAGTTACAAGCCCCGTATTATCTTGAGTTACACTTACAGCAGCAGCAACATTTTTTGGCGCTTTAATGTCGTTTACGTAATCTAAATTTTCATCTTCGGTACATCCCATAACCAGACATGTAAGCAGAAAAATTTGTAATATATATTTAGTGATTTTCATAGTATATTTATTTAGAATTAATAGTTAGGGTTTTGTTCCCAGTTTCCGTTTGAAAATTGAATTTCTTCAATAGGAATAGGGAAAACCTCATTCTTACCAGCAGTAAAACCATCAATTTCTTGGGCTGCTTTTCCTGTTCTAACCAAATCGAAAAAACGATGTCCTTCACCAACAAGTTCCACACGTCTTTCATGTGCAATAGCATCAGTAAGTGCTGCACCTGTAGAAGTTACATTATGGGCCGAATCGCCAAAAGCTCTTTCGCGCACACGGTTTAAATAAGTTTGCGCTTTGGTATCGTCTATACCACCACTATTATAAGCTTCGGCAGCCATTAACAACACATCTGCAAAACGAATTGATCTGTAGTTATTAGGGTTTGTTAAGTTTTGATCGCCCGTGTTTAAATCGCCTTTACGCGCTAAGTATTTTCTATTAAAAAACCCTGTATGCTCGTATCCTGTACCGTATGTAGCACCAGTTGTAGCTGCCCAGTTTTCAATATCTAATATGGCTACATCTTTACGTAAATCGCCATCTTCAAAAGCATCAACAGCTTCTTGTGTAGGCACATTGAAACTAAAACCAGAATCGAATAAAGGCCCATCATACGTTCTAATACTATTAAAACCAACGGCAACATTACCTTCACTACATTGTAAACATTCAAAACCAGCACCTTCAGCATCGGTATATTGTACTTCAAAAACAGATTCGATACCGTTTTCACCATCATTTTCAAAAATAGAATCGTAATCAGCAACCAAATCATAAGGACCTTCATTTATAACTCTATCAAGAACTAAAGCTGCTTCGGCATATTGTTTTTGGTACAAATACGCTTTCCCTAATAAAGCTAAAGCCGCACCTTTGGTAACACGACCAACTTCGGGCGCTGTATATTCTAAATGCTCTACTGCGTATTTTAAATCGTCTTGAATTAACTTATACACATCGGCAACTGGCGATCTAGGAATGGTTGTTTCATCACCAAGTTCATAACGTGTTTGTTTAAGTGGCACCGGACCAAACCATTTTACCAACTCGAAATAATAGTAAGCGCGTAAAAAATAGGCTTCACCAATTATAATTTCTCGACCAGGGAAATCGGTTTTATCTTGAAATTCTAAAATAAAATTTACACGATTAACACCAGCATACATCCAAGTCCAGATATCTCTTAGATTACTGTTTACAGGGGTGTGAATCATATCATCTATCTGCTGAAAACCAGGAACATCTACAGCACTGCCGCCACCAGCAAGGGTATTATCGGAAGCAATTTCACCTAGCATCACATTCACGTAAGATGACTGCAACAAATCGTAAGCGCCAACTAAAGCGTTGTAATAATCCTCTTCTGAATTAAAATAACTTTCAGAATCTATATTATACCTATCCACATCTTCTAAATACGCATCTCCACAAGCGGTTGCTCCTAAAAGGATGCTTAATGTTAATAGGCTTTGTATTGTTTTATTTATATATTTTTTCATAGTGCTAATAATTTAAATGGATAGGTTTAAGCCAACAATAAACTGTCTTGAAATAGGGTAAAAACCATAGTCTATACCACCACCAATTGCAGCGTTATTTGTAGCAGCCGGATCGTAACCCATATACTTTGTAAAAGTGAAGGCATTGTTTACTGAAAAGTAAAGTCTGAATTTACTAACACCCAACTTATCTACCACAGGTTGAGATAAAGAATACCCCAATTGGATGTTTTGAATTCTTAAGAATGAAGAATCTTCAACATAAAAATCTGAAAACACTTTGTTGGTAGTTGCACCAATAGTATTTCTAGGCATACTGTTTGTAGAGCCTTCTCCTGTCCATCGGTTTAAATACATATTCAACCTATTTACATTTGGCTCATCACGCTCGTAGTTACGCACGGTTTCTTTACCTAATTCGCCATACATATAGGCACCAAAATCTAAGTTTCTATAGTTAAAACTTAAATTTAAGCCCATGATATAATCTGGTTGTGGTTTGCCTAAATAGGTTCTATCATCAATTGTAATTTCGTTATCACCATTAACATCTACATATTTAAAATCGCCAGGAGCGGATACAGCACCTAAACTTGATTGTGATGGAGCCGCATCAATTTCGGCTTGATTTTGAAAAATCCCGTCTGTTTTAAGTCCGTATAAATAACCTAAAGGCTGACCTACTTCCATTCTAGCAATAGCAGGTTGTCCCACACTAAAATTACCAGCTTCTGGAATTACTCCGCCGTTAATAGCCGTTACTTCACCATTAATTTTGGTAACATTATAGGCTATTGAAAAGGAGGTATTTTCAGAGATTGTTTCTTTGTAATTGATAAACAATTCAACCCCTTTGTTTCTTGTTGTTCCAGCATTAACCGTAGGTAATCCGGCACCTGGTGCCCCTGCACCCAAAATACCTGAAACCGGGAAACCTTCAATTAATAAATCGTTTCTATCTTCAATAAAATAATCCGTGGTGATTTCAATTTTATTATTAAATAAATTAAGATCTAAACCGACATCGAATTTTTCAGCAACTTCCCATTTAGCATCTGGGTTAGGAATTCTACCGTTGGCAGTACCTGTAACTAAGGCATTATTAAAAACATAAGTTGCCTCACCACTTAGTCCGGCACGGTATAAATCGCTTCCAACATTGTTTCCTAAAGTTCCGTAACTCCCTCTTAATTTTAGAAAGTTTATCACATTGGAATCTTCTAAGAAAGCTTCATCTGAAATTTTCCAACCTGCAGTAACCGATGAGAAATAATCAATTCTATTATCAGGAGAAAAATCGGAAGAACCATCGCGTCGAATCATGGCAGAAAGTAAATACTTCCCTTTATAATCATACTGCAATCTTCCGAAGAAAGATGCCAAACGGCTATCGTAAATATAAGAGCCTGTAGATTTTGCTTCACTTAAACCATTCGCTAAAGAAATATCGGCAAATTCCCAAGAGTTGTTAGGAACATCAAAGCCTGTAGCATTTAAATGATCGCCCCAATTTCTTAATGCACTGGTTCCTAAAGTAAAAGTGGTGTTGTGGTTTTTACCAAATACAGGATTGTAAGTAGCAAAGGTTTCCCAAGTATACGAGTTATCGGTAGTTCGATATTGGTAAACACTACTTCTATCGGTATTAAATACTTTACCAGCCCCATAATTAACAATGGGCGAAAAGCTTTTTCCCTTTTCATTATAAGACTTGATACCAATACGAGAAGTGATGGTTAAATTATCAAGAATACTATAATCGATTTGAAAAGTTCCTTCAATAGAATTCCCGTTTAATTCATCGTAAGTATTCGCTAATTGCGACAAAGGATTAACCACTTCGTTACCTAAAAATCCAGAAACATCTTCTTGACCTAGACTATAAGTTGGCGAATAGTTTAAGGCATTAAATAAGGGTACGCCTAAAGCATTCTCGCCTATTCTATTTCGGTTAGAATTAAAATAATTGGCAGAGGTTGTAAATTTTAATTTCTCGGTAATATCAAAACTTAATTTAGTTTTAACGTTAGCCCGTTGAAAATTAGATTTATCGCTAGCAATAATACCATCTTGTTCTAAAATAGAACCTCCAAAATAGTAGGTACTTTTCGCACCACCACCAGAAATAGATACGTTATGATTGGTTATTGGAGCTGTTTCAAAAAGTTCGTCTTGCCAGTCTATACCTTTACCTAATCCACTAATATCTGGAAATGGTAAAGCCTTACCGTCAGCTGCATAACTTTCGTTTAGAGTTATGGCATATTCTGTAGCGTTCATAAAAGGTAATTGGCGTGTGGTTTGCTGCATCCCAGTATAACCGTTATAGTTAAATTTTGCAGCAGTATTACGCTTACCTCCCTTTGTAGTCACTAATACTACACCATTAGCACCTTCAATACCATAAATAGCCGCTTGTGCATCTTTTAATACGGAAAATGTTTCAATATCGTTAGGATTAATGGTGTTTAAATCCCCTTTATAACCATCAATAATCACTAATGGACCATTATCGATATTAGAACTTACACCACGAATTAAAATGTTAAATCCGCCTCCTGGAGAACCTGAAGGTGTCGATACCGAAACCCCTGCAGAGGTACCCTGTAAGGCTTGTGCGGCATCAATAGGGTTTAAATCTTCAATAGTTTTAGCATTAACAACAGAAACGGCGCCTGTAAGATCTTGCTTCTTTTGGGCACCATAACCAATAACAACAACTTCATTAAGTTGTGCAATATCTTCTATTAATTGAATAATTAAATTAGAGTTATCTTTAATAACTACTTCCTTAGTAATGTATCCAACAAAACTCACCACAATGGTGGCACCAGGTTTAACATCGGTTAATGTAAAGCCTCCATCGAAATTTGTGATTTCCCCCTGGGTGGTGTTTTTTACAATAATGTTTGCTCCTGGAATGGGTAACCCTGATTGATCCTGTACAATTCCGCTCACGTTTATATTTTGTGCGCCTGAATAAACCACAAAGCATAGAGCTAGAATTTTTAATAGCATGTGTTTCATAAATATTTAGTTTTAGTCTGATATAAAATTAGTAGTATATAGCTGAGACCTGGAATTTTATGCCCAAACAAAAAATATACATGATAAAAAAGACCCCGTGTTTTTATGAAAACGTTAACAAATAGAAAGGTTTAATATCAAATTCTTATAAATGGGAAAATGATGAATAAACCTTAAAAAGTAGAAATGTTGTGGTGTTGTATAGGTGAAAATGCCGAATGTTGTGGACTTAAATTTCCAAAATGTAATCTGTTAAGCTAGATTCATGCGGCAAATCCATTTTTTTTCTTAATCGATAGCGCTTAACTTCTACACTTCTTGGTGAAATATTTAAAAGTGGCGCAATCTCTTTTGAGGATAAATTTAAACGCAAATAAGCACATAAACGTAAATCATTTGAAGTAAGCTGCAGATGCAATGCTTTTATCTTTTTTAGGAAGTCTTTATCCGCATTATTGAAGGCTTCTTGAAAAACATTCCAATCGTCTGCATTATTTAAATTTCTATCAATAACCTTAATAACTTGCTTGATGTTTTTCACATCTGTAATCTTTTGAAGATCATTTTTTAGACTATTAAGAAACTCATTCTTTTTAATTAAGCTCATGGTAGAAATGCTTAATTCTCTGTTTTTATTTTCAATATCCTGTCTTAAATTATCATTATTAAAACGCATAAGTTGTTGCTTGTTTTCTAACTCTTTTAATTCGAGTTCGCGTTCTTTAGCAAGCAATATTTTTAAACGCTGTTTTTTATAATAACGCGTGTAAAGCATATGCATAAACAATGAAAAAATAAGGACTAATAAAAAGTAACATATTATTGCTATATTAGATAAATACCATGGTCTTTCTATATTAAAACTGTAAGACGCCGTATTTTCACTTAAATGATTACCTAATCTAGCTCTAACACTAAACTTATAATTACCATAAGGTAAATTCTCGAATAAAACACTAGAATTGGTAGACCATGTACTCCATTTATCGTAAATACCATCTAATTTATATTGATATTCTGCTACCAAATACCGCTTGTATTCCGGAATATTATAACTGAATTTAATATTGTTTTCGTTGTTTTTAAATTTACCAAACTCATGTTTGTTATGAAGAAGAGTGGTATAGCCATCATCATAAGTACTATTAGAAATTGTGTTGATATTAATTTGATAAGGCTTGTCTTGAAACAAATGCGTGTCTATAACAATATAACCATGCGAAGTGCCATATAAATATTTATGATCCTTTAAATAGGAAATGTTTTCATAACCAGAAACATCGTTTCTAACAAAAGCAGGTAAGGAAATTTTATTTATGGTAGGTGTATTACTTAACTTTCCGGGGGTTAAATAGTTTAAACCATACTCTGAAAAAGCCCATAATTTATTAGTCTTTGTATCATTAACCAATTTCCCCGAAGTAAATTCTTGTTCCTTAAATAAAGCACTTAAAATCGTATCCTTAACAAACTTTTGTATTGAAGGTTGGTAGGCAAAAACACCTTTCTTTTCGGAATAAAGTATTTTGTCTTTGTATTTAATAAGGCTGGTTTTTAAACCCTTATTAATAGTTGTTTCTTCTGTGATATGAAGGGTTTTAGTTAAAGCTTTATCCACGTCAATTTTAAAAACCCCTTTATATTCATGACTTACAAAAATTTCATGATCGTTAAAAAACTCAAAATACCTTGTGGAAGCATCAAAACCTTCAATTTTATTTCTAAGTTGCCAAATCCCATTTACATGTTCTAAAACATATAAACCGGTATAGTTTCCTTGCAATAATAAATTATTAGCCCCTTCAATAGGTTTTATACTCCAGGTTCCTATAACATCGGCTACTTTACGGGCTTTATTATTTTTAATAACAAAGGTTCCAGAATTATGTCCGCAAAATAATGTGTTATTTATTTCAGTTAAACACCAGGTAGCGCCTTGTGTACCTTCAACTTTTTTAAAGTCGTTGTTAGTCCCATACTTTTTATAAAATAAACCTTGATTGGTACCTAAATACAAAAAATCATCATACAGAATAGAAGCATTAACGGCGCCAATATTTCCGTTATCATCATTAAAAATTTTATATGGTGATTTAATATTAATGCAGTTCACACCATTTTCTAAACCAAGCCAAATATTGTTTTCTACATCTTCAAAAACAGAAAGCACGGTATTATTACCTAATCCATGACTTTGGTCGATTTGCGATAATAAATTTCCGTTGGCATCTATATGAAATATGCCATTGGAAATGCTTCCTAATATAAAACTATTGTCTTTTAGCTGGATACTACTATAAATTCTATTGTTATAAATTTTATCATTAGCAGAAATATCCCAACTTTCTAGTTTATTTTCATTCAAGATGAAAAAACCATAATCTTCCGTTTGAAATAATAATTTTCCTTGATGGTTGAAGATGTTTACCAATAGATTTTCTTGAACTACAGCATCTTTTGAAACCAATTTAGAACTGCCATTAACAATTTCATATACACCATCCTTTACACTTTGAAAATAAATACTTTCATTCACCTTAAACATTTTGTAGATGGTCGAATCAGAATTGATAATCGCATAATTACCTAGCTTTTTGTTATAGATATAAATTCGTTTTAGAGACTGAAACAATATAAAATCATTTACATTAATAATGTTCCAGATTTCTTCATCTTCAAAAAAAGTTAAATTTAATTCATCGGATAAAGAGGCATATTCTAACTTCCCTAAATTATTGCGTTTCCAATAACCGAAATCGCGATAACTTCCCGTATATATAAGTGAGTCTATAACATTTACAGACCTTAAAATAGTTTTATTAGGCGATAAATATAATGCCCATTCTGCACCATTATATTCTAATAAACCTTTGTTATTAGCTACATAAATATACTTTTCGCTGGATTGTGAAATGGCCCAATTCTGACTTTCGGCACCGTAATCTTTAGGAGAAAAAATTTGAATAGGAGAACGCTCTTGTGCTAATAATGTAGTTGAAGCATGAAAGCATAACAATAAAACAAAGTATAATAGTCTCAAAATAAAAGGTAGTTAGTTGTATCGCCAATGTACTAAAAATAAGTGTTTGTAAAAACCTTGAAACATTTTGTATGGTTTAAGGTTATGTATATAAAAAGAAAAAGGCTGAATAAAAATCAAGTTTAATTGATTTTCATTCAGCCTTTTAATAATGGCAGTATCTCATAAAGTGTGTAAACAAAAAATATCGAGGGTTGCAACCCTCGATATTTTTTGTTTAATTTTAAAATTTACACACTTATGAAGAAAGAAGATTTTCTAAACGACGATTTTTTAAAACAGTTCAAAACAGGAGACGAACTAACCTCCTTTCTAAAATCCATCCAAAAGCGAGGTATTGAAAAGATGCTAGAAGGAGAACTTGACGCTCATTTAGACTATGAGAAACATCAGCAATCCAATAATAGCAATACCCGTAACGGCTATGGATCTAAAAGGATAAAAACAGCTTTAGGAGAGACTAATATTAAAGTTCCCAGAGACCGAGAAGCTTCTTTTAACCCTATGCTGGTTCCTAAACGCACAAACATGGTTGACGGCATAGAAAACGTCATTATCAGCCTTTATGCCAAGGGTATGAGTAATTCTGATATTGAAGAGCAAATCCGAGAAGTTTACGATTTTGATGTATCTACATCTACCATATCACGTATCACAGATAAAGTTACCAATGATATTATTGCTTGGCAAAACAGACCCCTGGAGCCCGTATATTTAATTACTTGGATGGATGGTATTGTATTTAAGGTTCGGGAGAACTCTAAAGTCATTAACAAAACCATGTACATCGCCGTAGGACTCCGTAGAGATGGTAAAAAGGAAGTCTTAGGACTTTGGCTGGGTAAGAATGAATCGGCAGCCTTTTGGATGAGTGTACTAACCGATATGAAAGCCAGAGGCGTTCAGGATTTGCTTATCACGGCCACAGATAATCTTAACGGTTTCACCGACACCATTAAAAATGTTTTTCCTGAATCTAAAACCCAAATTTGCGTGGCACATCAGATTCGTAACGCTTGTCGCTATGTTGTTTGGAAAGACAAGAAGGAATTTGCAAAAGACATGAAGAATATCTATGATGCACCCACCAAAAACGCAGCAAAAGCTGCTCTAGAGGACTTTGCTCAGAAATGGGAACACAAGTACTCTTATGCTATTAAAAGCTGGAGAGACAACTGGGATGAGCTTACTGCTTTTTATGAATTTCCTGTTGAAATTAGAAAAATCATTTACACTACCAACCTTATTGAAAACCTTAATGGAAAAATCAGAAAGTACACTAAAAACAAGCTCTCATTCCCAACAGATGAGGCTGTTATGAAGTCCACTTTTTTAGCCCTTAGAGAGGCTACCAAAAAATGGTCGATGCCTATTAGGAACTGGGGCATTATTTTAAACCAGTTTTTAACTATATTTGAAAAAAGGGTTCAACTTTAAAAAAGCTAAACCCTCGATTTATAACTTACACACTTTTCGGGATAGTGTCTTAATAATATAAATACGCTTTTAATTCATACGCTTTACCGTACCGCCTAAAGCTGTGTTTTCGTTAATTACTTGAGGCTTCCCATAAATATAAACATTACCACCAGCGCGAATTTTTGCATTCACTTCTTCGGTAGCATTCACATGAGCTTCGCCAGCCGCTTTAATCGACACATCGGTATCTTCAGTGATGAGTTCTTCTCCTTTAAAAATTCCACCAGTATTGATATCTATTTTTTGATCTTTCGAGTCTCCTTTAACCGTAATAACACCGCCTGTAACCGCTTTAACTAAGGTGTGCTTTACTTCTACCGGTACAGATATAGTTCCACCCTCTTGAGCTCTTAAATCAATTTCAAATTGTTTTATAACGTCGTTAGAAGTTACTTGAGCACCTTCATTAACATCGATAATATCAATATGTTTATAATATAAAGTCACTTTGGTACTATTACCATTAAATATTTTTTCAAGATTCATTTTTATTTTAAGCTTACCATTTTTATTATTGACAATCACATTATTGGTATTTTCGCCTGTGATGACAATTTTATTTTCGGAAGCCTGTACTAAATCTAGTTGAATTAAGTCGTAAATCTTAAGTTCGGTAAATTCACCAACCGATTTTTCGACCTTTTCTTGAGCAAATACTGTTGATGAAATTAAAGTAAAAATGAAAAATATGCGTTTCATAGTTTGTTTGTTTTAGTTATTTCGAGCAAAATTATCAATAATTGTTCCATGATGAATTCACTTTGTGATAATTTTAAATCGCGGTTTCAGGTTTCCCTAATAAGTTAAAATCTAAATGTTTTTTAACTAAATCGGTGTTCTTAACTTTAACAACCACTTCATCACCTAGTTGATAGGTAACGCCCGAATTTCGACCAACCATAGCATATTGATCTTGATCGAAGGCGTAGTGATCGTCGGTCATATCGCGAACACTCACCATTCCTTCACATTTATTTGAGATAATTTCGACGTATATGCCCCAATCGGTAACTCCAGAAATAACACCCACGAAAGCCTCATCTTTATGATCTTGCATGAATTTAATTTGCATGTATTTTATAGAATCACGTTCGGCTTTAGTAGCCAGGTTTTCCATATTACTGGAATGCTGACATTTTTCTTCGTACACATCTTCGTTAGCCGATTTTCCGCCATCTAAATAATGTTGCAATAAACGATGCGCCATTACATCGGGGTAACGACGAATAGGTGAAGTAAAATGGCTGTAATAGTCGAAAGCCAATCCGTAATGCCCAATATTATGTGTTGTATATTCGGCTTTACTCATACTTCTTATCGTGAGGGTATCTACTAAATTTTGCTCCTTTTTGCCATGCACTTCTGTTAATAAATGGTTTAAGGAAGCTGCTGTAGTTTTACGGTCTTTAAAATTAAGTTTGTAACCAAATTTAGATACAATACCTTGTAAATTAGCTAATTTACTATCGTCTGGTTCGTCATGAACACGATATACAAAGGTTTTTTTAGGATCTTGTTTCCCTATAAATTCTGATACTTTTCGATTCGCTAAAAGCATAAACTCTTCAATAAGTTTATTAGCATCTTGGCTGGTTTTAAAAAATACACCAATAGGATTTGCCTCTTCATCCAAATTGAATTTTACTTCAACCTTATCAAAAGAAAGGGCACCAGAACGCATACGCTTACCACGCATAATTTTAGCCAGTGCATCCATTTTTAAAATGGCATCGGCGATTTTTTGATCGGTGTCATAGGTTTTTCCTGTTAAAGATACTTCAGCAGGAATGGTATTCGATTTAGATTCTATAATCGCTTGGGCCTCTTCATAAGCAAAACGGGCATCACTATAGGTTACCGTTCTTCCAAACCATTGGTTTTTAATCTCGGCTTTATCATTCATTTGAAACACTGCAGAAAAAGTGTATTTTTCTTCATGCGGACGTAAAGAACAAGCTTTATTAGAAAGGACTTCAGGTAACATAGGCACCACACGATCCACTAAATAAACAGAGGTAGCGCGCTCGTAAGCTTCGTCATCTAGAACAGTGCCTTCTTCTAAATAATGCGACACATCGGCAATATGAATTCCTATTTCGTATAAACCATTGTCTAACACTTCAAAAGATAAAGCATCATCAAAATCTTTAGCATCTTTCGGGTCTATGGTAAAGGTTAAATCTTTACGCATGTCGCGACGTTTAGCTATTTCTTCAGCTGTAATGGAAGTATCTAACTGATTGGCAAACTGTTCCACTTCATAAGGAAATTCGTGAGGTAAACCATACTCTGCCAAAATCGCATGTATTTCGGTGTTATGATCGCCTGGTTTTCCTAAAACTTGAACCACTTTTCCGTTAGGAGAATCGGCTTTTTCTGGCCAATCTTCTAGTTTGACTAAAACTTTATCGCCATCTTCAGCTTTAAAGGTTTTATTGATAGGTACAAAAATATCTTTGTACATTTTATTGCTATCGGCTACAACAAAGGCATAATTATCATGCAGTTGAATCACACCAACATACTCCGATTTAGCACGTTTTATAATATTGGTAATTTCGCCTTCAAGCTTGCCGTGCTTTCTACGTTTATAGACGTAAAATTCAACTTCGTCGTTATGTAGAGCTTTGTTAATATTATTAGAAGCAATAAATACATCATCTTCAAAATCCTCGCAAATAACATAGCCGTTACCTTTAGAGGCCAAATCAAGAATGCCGGTATGGTATTCGGCATTAATAATGGCCTTAAACTTACCGCGATCTACTTCTTCAATCTCTTGTTTGCCTTGTAAATCCCGTAATTTTTTTATGATTTGATTACGACTACTCGCATCGTTTACACCAAGTTTGGCTGCTATTTGTTTGTAGTTAAACGTTTGGTTACGTTCTTTTTTTAAAATACTTAATATGGTATTTGATAGGTTGGAAATGCCTTTATTTTTGGATTTTCCTTTTCTTTTTCTAGTCATTAAATTCTGTGATCGTTTACAATTTCTAAGATACTAGAAATTGTGTTATTACATAGCATGGTTTTGGGAGAAGATATGCTATTTATTTTCTACAAAGCTACGGTTTATATTTTAAAGCGATGTTTTGTAAACATTAATTCACAATATATTAAGTAATTTGAACCTGAATTTAGCTTAGTTATTAGTTTAACTTAAGCTTAAAAAAATGAATAGACTATATATTTATTTTTAGAAATCACTCCATTTTATAGTTATCCACATATATCTATATATTATTATTTTTCTTTTAAAAATTTAAAAAAACAATGGTGGTTATTATAGGGTGTTAATAAGTGGTATAACTTTTTTGAGTTTTATTTTGATGGCTTTAAATTTACAGTTTGTTAATAGGTTCTTAACAATAGAATTTTTTGTAAAAGCTTTATTTTGAATGATTTTAGATTTTATATACACAGTTGTTAACAACTCCATTTAACCACTTTTTACTCATAAGTTTTTTTCATTTTATGTTTATAGTGATCAATTTTTAGGCTCATAACATTAAAAAAAAAAGTGAGTTAAATATTTGTTTTTTTAGTTCCGGTTTTTGATTGGAAAAATAAATGGATATTCAATATTTTTCTTTTAGAAAGTAATCAACAGTTATTAACAAGTTGTTAAAAGTAATATTTAAAGTAATCAACATTCATAAAGGATAGCGGTGATTTTGGAATAAATATATTCCATTCATTTGATTATGAATTACTTGTATTTTTTAGAATGAAAAGTGTTTGTAAAAAGTCTTTTTGAAGATTATTTTTTGTATAAAAATACCAGTCGCTTGTATGATTTGTAGTGGGATTCGGTACCAAATTTATCAAATAAAAAACGAATAGATAATTTGAAAGGTGATTTCATTTTATGATACTATCATTTGATACTATCATTTATTTTGAATGATCTTATGAAACTAATTTTTTTAATAGACAATTTTAAGTCCTATATGAGAAAGTCAAGAATCTTGATGCCTTTATCAAAGCAGTCTACAATCTTAACAAGAAAACAATGATATATTTAGTAACTTTGCTACTTAAAATAATTAGAATTTAAATCATGACAATTTCTATAGGTAACGATCACGCAGGAACAGAATATAAATTTGCTATTAAGGAACTTCTTGAAGCTAAAGGTTATACTGTAAATAACCATGGAACCGATGCACATGACAGCGTTGATTACGCCGATTTTGTACATCCAGTGGCCACCGATGTTGTTAACAAGACCTCTACTTATGGTATTCTTATTTGTGGTAGCGCTAATGGTGTGGCTATGGCAGCAAACAAACATCAAAAAATTCGTGCTGGTTTATGCTGGAATAAGGAAATTGTACATTTAATAAGAAGTCATAATAACGCTAATATTTTATGTATTCCAGCTAGATTTACTGCCATTCCACAAGCTTTAGAAATGGTAGATGTGTTTTTAAATACCGAATTTGAAGGCGGACGTCACCAAACTAGAATAGATAAAATTCCTGTTTCTTGCTAAATGAGTCATCATCATGGGCATCATCATACTCATGATCATCCCGATCTTAAAGGTCGGAATCTGGTTATATCCATACTTTTAAATATTGTTATAACGGTTGCTCAAGTTATTGGTGGAATCCTTTCTGGAAGTCTAGCATTACTTAGTGATGCCTTACATAATTTTAGTGATGTAATTTCGTTAATTATTAGTTATGTCGCTAATAAATTAACCAAGAAAAAAGCATCATTTCAAAAAACCTTTGGATATAAACGTGCCGAAATATTAGCTGCTTTTATTAATGCCGCCACTTTAATTATTGTGGCTATTTTATTAATAATTGAAGCCATTAAACGTTTCCATAAACCTGAAATTATTGAATCTAATTTGGTTATTTGGTTATCCTTAATAGCTATTATAGGCAATGGTTTTAGTGTGCTTTTACTTAAAAAGGATTCTAAAAGCAATATGAACATGAAAAGTGCCTACATCCATCTTTTAACCGATATGATGGCTAGTGTGGCCGTGTTGGTTGGTGGATTACTCATGAAATATTATCAGCTTTTTTGGGTGGATAGTGTGCTTACTTTCGCTATTGCTATTTACTTAATTTGGATGGGTTTTGATTTGCTAATTAATTCTACCAAGGTTTTAATGCTTTTTACACCATCGTCGGTACCTATTGAAAAAATTGTGGCAGAAATTAATGCTTTTAACAGTATTAAAAACGTGCACCACGTTCATGTTTGGCAATTGAATGAAGATGAAGTGCATCTGGAAGCTCATATCGATTTTAGTGAAAATATCACCCTATCAGAATTTGATGCCATTTTACACGATATTGAAGATTTGGTTTTTAAAAAGTACGATATCAATCATGTAAACATTCAGCCTGAATACAGTAAAGATGATGCTAAAGATGTGATCGTTCAAGACTAATTACTGCGTAGGCAGGAATCTCATAATAAAAGGCAGTAGGTATCATTCTATTTAATTTTTCTTAAATCAAATAAATAAGAAACGCTTTCATATATTTTAACCCCATGACCTTAGATATCAAACTAAAATCTTTTGAAGCTTTAACGACACAAGAACTCTATGATGTACTGCAATTAAGGAGCGAAGTTTTTGTGGTAGAACAAGACTGTGTATATCAAGATATTGATGGTAAAGACCAAAAAGCATGGCATGTATTAGGGTTTAAGGAAGACAAATTAGTGGCTTATACACGTATTTTTAAACCAGGTATTTACTTTGATGAATCTAGTATTGGTCGTGTGGTAGTAGCTAAAAATGAACGACGCCACCAATATGGTTATCATATTATGGAATTTTCTATAGATGCTATTAAAACACATTTCCGCGAAAGCGTTATAAAAATTTCGGCACAATATTATTTAAAAGCATTTTATTCCAATCTTGGTTTTAAAGCCGTAGGCGAAACTTATTTGGAAGATGGTATTCCGCATATCGCGATGTTTTATAAGCTTTAAAGGTTGTATACCTTAATGGATAACCTATTTCAAGTCTGAATTTATGGATAATTTTTTTATTTTTTTTATAAAAATTTAATAATCAGTAAGTTGTGATTAAATACTGTAAATTTTATTTAAGTTTTAAAAAATAAGTAATTACAAAAATCTGTTAATATGATATCTAAAATTTTAGGTCTAGCCACATTAATGCTTTTTTTTTCTTGTATCAAAGAAACAAAGGACGTTCAAAAAAACGTCACGCATTATTCTATCAAACAATTTATGGATAATGAGTCCGTTTACGGTGGGAGTTTTTCTGCAGATAATAATAATGTACTGGTTTCAAGTAACCTGTCGGGTATTTTTAATGTGTACAGCATTCCGGCAAGCGGTGGCGAGATAACGCCTATTACAAGTTCTGATAGTACTTCAATTTTTAGTACCTCATATTTTCCAAACGACAACAGAATATTATTTTCTACCGATGGAAATGGTAATGAAATAACACATCTTTATGTTAAGCAATTGGATGGATCCGTTCAGGATTTAACTCCTGGTGAAAATGCTAAATCTAGTTTTTATGGCTGGTCGGGAGATGAAAAATATTTTTACTTTGGATCTAATAAAAGAGATCCAAACTATTTTGATGTTTATAAATTAGCGATTGATGATTATACTACCACCATGATTTATCAAAATAACGATGGTATGGAGTTTAGTGGCATATCTAACGATGAAAATTTTATAGCTCTATCAAAATCCATAAATACCAACGATTACGATTTATTTATTTACAATGTTAAAACAAAGGAAATTAATAAAATCAACGACCATTTGAGTGCTAATATGGCTCAAGATTTTTCAGAAGATAATTCAACGTTTTATTATACAACCGATGATGGTGGCGAATTTTCATATCTCATGGCATATGATTTACAGTCCAAAGAAAAGAAAAAAGTCATGGAGAAAGCTTGGGATATCTCAGGAATTAGTTTTACTTCAAAAGGCTCTTACATGGTTGTTTATGTTAACGAAGATGGCAGAAATGCTGTTGAGGTTTTAGATTCCAAAACCATGAAACCTATTAATTTACCAGATTTTAAAGACAGTAGTATTACAAATATCCGTTTTAGTAAGGATGAAAAATGGATGTGTATGTATGTTGGCGGCACAAACAAACCTTCCGATTTATACACCTATAATTTAGAGACTAAAGAACAGCATAAATTAACAAACGTATTAAACGATGCTATAAATATTGACGATTTGGTGACCGCTAAAGTGATACGTTACAAGTCTTTTGATGGTACCGAAATTCCGGCCATTTACTATGCGCCACATCATGCCTCTAAGGATAATCAAGTCCCAGCAATGGTTTGGGTGCATGGTGGACCTGGTGGGCAAAGTCGACAACAATTTTCTGCCTTAATTCAATATTTAGTCAATCATGGTTATGCGATTCTAGCCGTTAATAACCGCGGAAGTAGTGGTTATGGAAAAACCTTTTATAAAATGGATGATAAAAACCATGGCGAAAAAGATTTAAAAGATTGTATTGAAGGCAAAAATTGGTTAGCTAAGCAATCTGAAATAGACGGCAATAAAATAGGAATATTAGGAGGATCGTACGGTGGTTTTATGACTATGGCCGCATTAACCTCTACACCCGAAGAATTTAAAGTTGGTGTTAATTTATTTGGAGTTACCAATTGGATGCGTACTTTAAAGAGTATTCCACCTTATTGGGAAGCTTATAGAACCTCGTTATACTTAGAGTTAGGTGATCCTTTTACCGCCGATTCGGTACGTTTAAAACGTATTTCACCATTATTTCATGCCGATAAAGTAACTAAGCCTTTAATTGTTTTACAAGGTTCACAAGACCCTAGGGTGTTACAAATTGAATCGGATGAAATTGTTGAAGCAGTGCGTAAAAACAATGTGCCTGTAGATTATGTTTTATTTGAAGATGAAGGTCATGGTTTTAGAAAAAAGGAAAATCAAATGGAAGCATACAGTCGAATTCTGAAGTTTTTAGATACTTATTTAAAAAATGAGCCAGAATCAACCGATACTGCTTTAAAATAAAAGTATAATAGCGGTAAATGTTTAGATTAATGATTTTTAAAAAATTAAAAATTAAGCTGGTACTAATTTTACTGGCTCTAAACTTTGCTTGTTTTAAGAATACAAAGCAGATTCGTATTGAAGACATATCACCTTGGTGTATCGTGTCGTTCGATTCTCTAGAACGCCAACCTAAGGCACGTATTGCCATGTTAAAAACTATGGGGTTTTCTAAATATGGTTACAATTGGAAAGAAAATCATTTATCCTATATTGAAGAAGAATTTGCTCTTGCTAAAGCCAATAATTTAGAAATTGTATCCATTTTTTTGTGGTTAAATGCCAAAAGAGATAGCATCGGAAAATTAAGTGCTTTAAATGAACAGTTATTTAATAAGCTCAAATTAATTGATAATAAACCAGAAATATGGTTGAGTTTTAGTGATAATTATTTTGAAAATTTATCGCAAGAAGAAGCTTTAAACCGTGCCATCTCATATATCAAATTTGTAAAGGAAAAAGCTGATCAAGTAGGATGTGGTATCGCATTATACAACCATCATGGCTGGTTTGGAAATCCTGATAATCAAGTCGACATCATTAAAAAATTACCAGAATATGATTTAAAGATGGTGTATAATTTTCATCATGCTCACGATTATTTAGATGATTATCCAAGGATCTTAAAAAAAATAAAGCCTTATTTAACTTATGTTAATTTAAATGGATTACGAAAAGATGGTCCTAAAATATTAACCATAGGTGAAGGTGATTATGAGTACGACATGATTAAAACGCTGTTAGATGAAGGGTATTATGGACCTTGGGGTATTTTAGGTCATATTAAAACCGAAGATGTAGAAGTTGTTTTACAAAGAAATATGGCGGGCGTAGAGCGAATAAATCAACGATTAATTGATGATATTAAATAAGCTTTCTAAAAGTATTATTTTACTTGATCATCCACATAAGTGATAACAATTTCAACGCGTCTGTCAAATTTAGGATCACCGCCTAATGGAAATTTTCTGCGCATGCCTAGGTGTCTCATACGTTTTTTACTCACCCCTTTTTTAGCAAAGTAGTTATAAACAAATTCGGCACGGGCTTCAGAAAGGTTGCGTTTTTTCGTTTTTATATCTACGGCATCACGGGTGTTTTGTGTGCAACATACATGGCCTTGAATGGTGAAATAAATGTCTTTACGGGCTACAAGCGCATCGGCTATCTCTTCAAGATTACGCTGAGATTCGGCGTTAATAGTAACTTCACCAGTTTTAAAGTGAATGGTGCTAAAAACTATTTTATCACCTTTTTTACCTTCTTTAATCTTTTCAATGATGGTTTTTTCTTTTTCCTCATTTAAAATTTTAACCTCTTCAATAGTTTCTGGCTCTGGAAGTTTAGGTTCCACGATAATTTCAACTTTTCGGTTTAAGCCTCGAATTTTTAAAATATCTTCTTCTTTTACAATTCTGAGTAAAATTTTTCCTTTGCCATCCACATTAGTAATTAAGCTTTCGCTTATTTTATTGTTTGAAAATATGCTTTTTATGGCATCAGCACGTTGTTGAGAAAGGATTAAATTATAATTATCGGCGCCGCGATCGTCGCAAAATCCGAATATAGAAATGGATTCTATTTGGATATCATTTAAGGTGGAAATGAAGAGAAGTAAGCGGTTTTCTTCAGTACTAGGAACATCGTATTTATCGGTCTCAAAATACACTTCATGTGTCAGTGCTTGTTGCGAAAAAGCACAGATACACTGGAGTGTTATTAATAAGGATACCAATAATTTAATCATAGTAGGAAGTCATAAGCGATATAAATATAATATTTTTAACCCGTTGTGCATTATGATTTAAAAGAAAAAAGTTGTTCATCTTACTGAAAATCAGTAAATTGATTTAACTACAAATCATTAATAATGAACAACTTGAGTGCAAATTACGAAAGAATATTGGAAGTATTAAGAAAAATATCGAAAGAACAACTTTTAAGTTATCAAAGACGACAACCAAAGCTTAGTGATTTAGAACTTATCAGTTTGAGTCTTACTGCCGAATTTATGGGAATAGATAGTGAAAATGACCTTTTTAGAAAACTTCCAGATTCCCTATTATCAAAAATAGAGAGAAGTGTCTACAATAGAAGAAGACGAAAACTAGTTAATAAGCTCAACAGTATCAGGTTAAGCTTAGCTTCCCATTTTAATGAATTTGAAGATTATTTTGTAGTAGATAGTATGCCTTTAGAAGTTTGTAAATTATCACGCAGTTCTCGTTCAAAGATTTGTAAAGAAAACACTTATGCATTTCCAGATAAAGGTTATTGTGCAGCTCAAAGTTCTAATTATTACGGTTATAAACTGCACGCTGTTTGTTCTGTAAATGGTGTCTTTCAAAGTATCGATTTGAGTCCAGCATCTGTACACGATATTAATTATCTTAAAGATATTAAGATGCAAATAAGCGATTGTACATTAATTGGTGATAAAGGCTATTTATCAACAGAAATACAGCTTAACTTGTTTGAAACCTGTAATATAACGCTAAATACACCTATGAGAAGCAATCAAAAAAATTACAAAGTACAGCCTTATGTATTTAGAAAAAAGAGGAAAAGGATAGAAACATTATTTTCACAACTTTGTGACCAATTTATGATAAGACGCAATTATGCTAAAACTTTTGAAGGTTTTAAAACAAGAATCGTAGCTAAGATAACTGCTTTAACAACTATTCAGTATATCAATAAGTTTATTTTTGGGAGAAACATTAATAATATTAAAATTAGCATTATTTAAAATGCACAACGGGTTATTTTTAATTTATAAATAGCAAGAAGCTAGGGCATCTGAATTTTTTATAGATGAACGGGAAGAAATGATGATAATTGGCTGTATGGAATATGCTTTAGGCTATATGCATCAGGGTTATAGCTAATAATATTATAAAGAGCGTTACAAAGTTACAGAGTATGTTGTGAGGTTGCTCTAAAGCGTAATGCATATGATAGCTTAGAGTCTACAGCTTAAAGTTCTCAACTACCTTAAATAACTTTGGTAAGTTGTAGAATTACTTAATATTTTAGTAGCTTTTTTAATTTCAGTATCATGAATTTTATAATAATCATATAAACCTTCACGATACACGTAGCATTTCACAATATCTTCGATTAATAATTCTAGTAAATAGGCTTTATTTTCGTCTATAACCGTGTTTTTAGAAGCGTTTAAATGATTTATTAGCGTATTGTACTCTTTTTCAATATTGTCGTTTAAAGCTTCTTTTTTAGCGGTTTCAAAAGCTTTTTTTAGGTCTTTTTCTGTTTCAGTTTCAAATGAAAAATTGTTGGTTTTCAAGTAATTTTTGAAATCTGAAAAATCTTTGTCCGTTAAGCTGAAACTATTAATATGCTTGATATCATGATTGTAATAATAATTAACCGCGTAGTTAAAGATGAAATCGCTTTCTTGAATGGCTTTGGTAATGGTTGGATTTTTTGCCGCATCTAAAGCTACATCTGGTAATACCCCGCCGCCATCAAAAACTTTTCTTCCGTTTTTAGTTTTAAACTGGTGATAGTTTTCTTTTTTAACACGTACCGCCTCCCCTTTTTCGTTTCTATTCCAATAGTCTAAAGACTGAATACAACGGCCCGATGGGGTGTAATATCTTGAAATGGTAATTTTAACTTGAGTGCCGTAAGTGAGTTGTTTAGGACGTTGAACCAAACCTTTACCAAAACTTCTAGAGCCTACAATAACGGCACGATCTAAATCTTGCAACGCGCCCGATACAATTTCACTTGCAGAGGCACTGGCACCATCGATTAAAACCACTAATGGAATTTCGGTATCTATAGGTTGATTTTGAGTAATATAGGTTCTGTTATACTTTTTTACTTTCGATTTTGTGGTAACAACTAATTGCCCTTTTGGCACAAATAGATTTACAATTTTAATAGCCTCATTAAGTAATCCGCCAGGGTTTCCTCGTAAATCTAAAATGATTTTTTTAGCCCCTTGAGCTTTTAAATCGCGTAAAGCATAATTGGTTTCTGTGTAAGCTTTGTTATTAAAGCGGCTTAAAACAATGTAGCCTGTTTTATCGTTTACCATTGAAAAATGCGGAACCGCCTTGATATCTACCTCGGCACGTTTTATAGTGGTCGTATGTGATTTTCCTTGGCGTAAATAGGTCACTTCAACCGATGAATCTGAGGTTCCTTTTAATAAATCGCCAGCATGATCTTCGTAATTAGCAACTACCGTATTTCCTATTTTAATGATTTCATCACCTGGTTTTAAGCCAGCTTTATCTGCTGGATAATCTTTATAAGGTTCGATAACTAGAAGTTTATCTTTTAGCGTTTTTATACGTGCACCAATACCTGTATAATCGCCGGTATTATTAATTCTAGCAGCTTCAACATCCTGTTCGTTCATAAAGTTCGTGTACGGATCTAAATCGGCTAACATGCTTTTAATAGCCGTGTCCATAAGCGCTCCAGGATTGGTTTCATCCACATAATTCATGTTGAGTTCTTTGAATAAAGTGGTGAAAATTTCTATTTGTTTCGCTATTTCAAAAAAATCATTTTTAAAGGCCGATGTCGTTAAAAATACAACACCAACTACAACTGGAATTATAACTTTTTTACTAAAGATTTTTTTCATGTAAACTATTATTTTTCAGAAATATGACTTCTAAATTTTTCAAATAGAAGCTGCATGCGTTTTTCTATATAATCAAATTTTGGTTTGTCTTTACCAATGTACAAAATCATAAACGCATAGGGCTGACTTAAATTGTTAAAATAAGTGGCTTTGTTAAGGCGATAAGCTTCTCTCATCAAACGTTTTATACGATTTCTATCTACAGCCAATTTAAAATGACGTTTGCTTACCGATATACCAGTCTGTGCCAAGGTGTTTTCTTCGAATTGGCATGGCATAAATACCAAGCGTAAGGGATAGGCCGAAACCGACTTTCCTTCAGCAAATAATTGCTCGATGCGTTTTTTGCTTTTAAGTTTTTCTTTTTTACTAAACGTGAAGCTCAATGGGTGTGTTTTAAAGCTTCAAAGGTAATGAAATAAAAAAGTAGGTTTTTAATTATCTAGGTTAGGTAATTAAAAATTTAGGCCTAATAGACAAAATGGTTGGTCTTTTAACACCTATTCTTGTACGTCTATTTTTGCTTTTAAAAACTCATTAATAAATTTGATTTTTCTTTGTTTGGTTAATCCGTTATGATTTCTGAGTTTGTTTTTTAAATCAGAAAAATGCCCATCAATCATATTGGTTGTATTAGGAATATTTAAATCGTAATTATCATACCATGTAAATAACCATGTCATATTCGTATTAAGACTTCTATACGCACTCCTAAGTCGTTTATGGGTAAAATGACTCTTGCCTGTTTCATTATTAATAGTTCGCTCATTTAAAAAGCTTTCCCACTTAATAAACCACATATTTAATCCTCCTTCGAAAGATTCTTTATCTGTATTTTTGAGCATAGCTACATGCGTTTTTAATTCAATTGAAGCAAGCATTTTCGGGTTCTTAGTTATATATCTTCTTATTGCAGCAACTTGATGAAATTGACAGAGCTGGACGGTATTCCTTTAAACGTACCAACCAAGCCTTTTCTACCATCACATACAATAGCAACAATCTCAAAACCTTTAGATTTTAGCTCATTAATCCCCTTTATATACAAAGCGTTAGTTTCTGATTTGACGTAATACCAAAGAAGATTCTCCTTGCTGTAAGCATCCTTAAAGAGCATTAATCCAAAGCTTCTCCCCCAATATGTTGTATCCATTAAGACAATAACTTTCTTAGGTGTTATCTCTACGTCCTTTACTTGATGAAGATCTAGTTTACGTTGTATAGTTCGCTTTGAACATCCATATTTCTGAGAAAGCTGTAAATAGGTCTGCTTTCCTCTGGTATATTCATCCCAAAGAGAGTCTACTTGAATTTCTTTTCCTCCAGTAAAAACACTTTTACAATTCAAACATTTATAACGCTGTTTTTCTAATCTAACACCATATTTATGGGTTAGTAAGCTATTACAAAATTTACATTTTTTTTATTCAAAGCCTTTGATTTGCTTCAAAGCTAATAAACATAAGCTCTTCGAAAGGATTTACCAACCATTTTGTCCATTACATCAAAATTTAGGTGTATTTATGGAGTACAGTTCAAAAAAATTAAACCTTTCAGGTTTTCAAAACCTGAAAGGTCTGTAATTTTATAAGTCATAATCACGCTTACTAATTAGTTAGTTGAATGCTTGACTCGTGAATCAATTTTTGTAACCCTTTAAAATGAATTCACATAACTTCTATCCCAATCTTTCCAAACCACTTCGTAACCCTGCGATTGAATCATTTCTTTAATAGCATCAGTTGAACGTTCATCGGAAATTTCAAATTGCTCCAAAGATTGAGGTTCTACAGCGTAACCACCGGGGTTGGTTTTAGATTCAGCACTTATAGATGTAATTCCTAATTTGATGATGTGATTTCTAAAGGTTTCACTTTCGCGTGTAGACATTGATAATTCGACATCTTCATCCAACAAACGATATGCACAAATGAGTTGCACTAAATCTTTATCGGTCATTTCAACTTTGGGTTGTACTTCACCTTGATGCGGACGTAATCGTGGAAATGAAATTGAATATTTTGTTTTCCAATACGTTTTTTGAAGGTATTTTAAATGCAATGCCGTATAAAAACTATCAACACGCCAATCTTCTAATCCGAATAAAGCGCCCAAACCAATTTTGTGTATACCTGCTTTGCCTAAGCGATCGGGGGTGTCTAAACGGTAATTAAAATTTGATTTTTTTCCTTTCGGATGATGTATTTTGTAAGTCGCTTCGTGATAGGTTTCTTGATATACCAAAACAGCATATAAGCCTTCAGTAATGAGCGTTTCGTATTCCTCTTGATCCAATGGCTGCACTTCAATACTGATGTTTGAAAAATGGTTTCTAACTAAGGCAATGGCGTGTTTCAAATAGGAGACTCCAACGGTTCTATTAGCTTCACCGGTAACCAATAAAATATGATCGTAACCTAAACTTTTTATGTGAGCCACTTCTTTTAAAATTTCGGCATCACTTAAGGTTTTACGTGGAATTTTATTGGTCATACTAAATCCGCAGTAGGTACATATATTTTGGCATTCATTGGATAAATACATAGGGATATACATCTGAATGGTATTCCCAAATCGCTTTTTAGTGAGCTCATGGCTACGTTGAGCCATTTGCTCTAAAAACGGTGTAGCGGCTGGCGAAATAAGTACTTTAAAATCGTCTAAAGTTATTTTATCTTTTGCCAATACGTTTTTCACATCAGCTTCAGAAAACCCATATATGTCATGTTCTAAGGTGTCCCAGTCGTATAGATCAAAAGTGTCTCGGAAGGTGTTTTTCATGTTTTTGTTTGAGAGTTAAGGAGTTGAGGAGTTAAGAAGTTGAGGAGTTGAGGAGTTAAGAAGTTGAGGAGTTAAGGAGTTGAGGAGTTAAGAAGTTGAGGAGTTACTTTTTTAATTTAAAAATGATGTTAATGGGCTACTAGCTTCGGCGTGTTTTTTAACGGGTGCTAATTTTGCATTATAAGCCATTCTACCAGCTTCTACAGCCATTTTAAAGGCTTTACCCATAGCTACAGGGTTTTGAGAAACGGCGATGGCAGTATTCACTAAAACGGCATCTGCTCCTAATTCCATAGCGAATGCCGCATGCGATGGGGCGCCAATACCAGCGTCTACAATAACAGGAACATTGCTTTGCTCAATGATGATTTCTAAAAAATCGTTTGTTTTTAAACCTTTATTACTGCCAATTGGAGCGCCTAAAGGCATCACACATTGTACACCTACTTCTTCTAAACGCTTGCATAACACTGGATCGGCATGAATGTATGGCATGACTACAAAACCTAATTTCACTAACTCTTCAGCAGCTTTTAAGGTTTCTATAGGATCGGGTAATAAATATTTTGGGTCAGGATGAATTTCTAATTTTACCCAATTGGTTTTTAAAGCTTCTCGAGCTAATTGTGCGGCAAAAACAGCTTCTTTGGCCGTTCTAACTCCAGATGTATTTGGTAGTAAGTTGATGTGGTTTTCTTTTAAATGCACCAGCATATCATCCGACTCGTTATCCATGTCAACGCGTTTTAAAGCCACGGTTACCAGTTCACTTTCTGAAGCTAAAATACTTTCGCGCATTAAACGCGTATTACTAAATTTTCCAGTGCCAGTAAACAATCGTGAGGTGAAGGTTTTATCGGCTATTTTTAGGGTGTCTTTCATTTTTTTTTTAGGAGTTTGGAAGTTCTGTAGTTATGGAGTTATGAAGTTATGAAGTTGAGGGGGTAGGCTTCCAGACTTGTTCTACAACGTCGTTTTTATGTCTTAACAGCTTTTTTATTCTTTCAATAGTATTAAATGCGTTTGTTATTTCTCCTGAGGCTGCGATACCGTAAACTCCTGTTTTTAATAGTTCAGAGATATCGTTAATAGTTATACCTCCTATAGCAATTATGGGTGTTTCTGATTTTAGACTTTCTATAATATTTTGGTAACCCGAAAGCCCTAAAATCGGACTCAAATTTTCTTTAGTTTCGGTGAATCTAAAAGGGCCTAACCCTATATAATCTACTTTTTTGTTGATTAAACTCTCGCAATCGTCAAGCGTATTTGCTGTACCTCCAATAATTTGCCATGAATACAACGTTTTTCTAACAGTTTCTGGATCAGCATCCGATTTTCCTAAATGGACCCCATCAGCTTTTACCGTTTTAGCTATTTTATAATGGTCGTTAATTATTAGCCGGGTTTGAAAATGGGATGTAATGTCACGCGCTTCTTCTGCAGCTTTTAAAATTTTCTTTTCTGAATAATTTTTTAAACGCAATTGAACCAGTTCTGCTCCCGATTGACAAGCCTGTTGGATGTTTTCCAGATGTGTTTTAGGTGAACTTCCTTGCGATATGTAGTGTAGTTTTGGAATCATTTTTTGTTTTTATAGAAGTTAAGTAGTTAAGTAGTTTTAGAAGTTAAGTAGTTAAGAAGTTTAAGTAGTTAAGTTAATTCATGGACTTGATAATGCTTCGGCAATAGGCGTTTAACATTTTACTCACTTCTTGTATTAATTTTACTTGTTTATCGTTGTTTTCTACATAACCTAAGTCTTTGGAAAGTATTAAAAAGTATCTGCATTCTTCTAGTGAGGCTTGCGAAAAATTATAAAATCTTAGTTTCTCTTTCGGACTTTTACGTTTATATCCTTCGGCAATATTGGCGGTTATTGAAACCGCTGCTCTTCGAAATTGAGAGGTTAATCCGTAAATTTCTTCTCTTGGAAATTGTTTACTCATTTTATAAACCTCCAGTACGAATTGATGACCGGCTTGCCAAACTTTTAATGCTTCAAAACTTTTTGTTAATTCCATACTCAACTACTTAAAATTTCTATATTTCATGCAGCTAAACCACCGCGACATTCATTTTGTGTGTTCCTAAAAGGCTTTCATTGCTGCGTAAATAGGTTTCTATGTATATTTTAGCATTTATAGCAGCGTCTTTTATTGGAAAACCAGCAGCGATATTACAAGCTAAACTCGATGATAAAACACAACCGCTACCATGTTTTTCGTAAATCGTTTTGTAAATAGGAAAAATTTCAATGGCCTCGATCGTGTCGTAATACAATTCATCCCATCCTTTTTTATTTTGGCGGTGCCCCCCTTTTAAGTAGATTTTAGTGTAATTTGAGATGTGCTTAATGGTTTGTTTAACAGTAAATTCAGGATAAAGCGCTTTAATTTCATCGTAATTTGGAGTAATAATATAACATTGTTTCCAAATTTTTTCGAGGAGTTCTTGACTTTCTTTAAAATGGAAATCGAACCCCGAACTTGCCTTAATTACTGGGTCTAAAACCACTTTAATTTTGGGGTTTAACAGATGTAGTTTATCTAAAATTAGGGATAAAGTTTGCCAATTTTCAATAATTCCAATTTTTACAACTGAAATATTAAAACGTTCGAAAAGGGTTTCAATTTGATTTAAAATAACCTTTGGGTTCGTCCAAATACATTGTTTAAAATCAATGTCATTTTGAATGGTGATGGCGCTGCAAGTTGATAAGCCATAGAAGCCATGGGCTTCAAAAGTTTTGATGTCTGAAGTCATTCCTGCCCCTCCAGAAGGGTCGTGACCTGCAATACTTAATATACAATTATCAAATAACGAGGTACCATTTGTAGTAGATGTGGTGTAATTTTTATTCATACTATAAATTAGTTTAGTTATGTTGATAATAGCAACTTAGGATACTTTAGGGGTATAAATATACTTGTTTTAGTAGCATTTATAAGATTTTGGGGAGAGTTGTATCCTTTGTTTTTTGTAAGTTTTAGTGCATATGTTAATCGTTTTAAGTTATTGAATTTCAGATATTTTATTTTATCATTTAAGATTAATGAATTGTTAATAACGCGTTGGTGATTCATACATACACACCATCTAGAAAATAATTTTTCTGTAATCTTTTGTATAAAGTCAGCGAAAATACGGGATTTTTTTAACATAAAATTCCTACTTATTAATTTTCTTTATTTTCCAAATTACTGATTACCATTAGAGTGTTTTAATTGATATAGGTTTTTAAAACTTTCAACAGGGTTTTCGCTTTGCCAAATACCTCCTAAAACACCTACGCCTTTAAAACCTAATTGTTCAAATTCGCTTAAGTTTTTTGCAGTTACACCACCCATTCCTACAATGGTTTTATCGATGTGATTGACATCAAATTTTCGACCTTCATATCCTGGTTTTGATATGGATGAAAATACAGGACTTAATAAATGATAATCGAATTCGAAATAACAATTTTCTAGTTCTTCAGGTTCATGAAAGGAAGCACTAATTGTTTTTCCAAACATATTTAAATTTTTAAAGTACTGCCCTGGATTATCGATATGATCCCTTCTTTTTTGTTCCTGAAAATGAATCCCCTTCAGTTCAAATGCATTTACCAACTCATGAAAATGATGCACGACTACCCTATTGTGATATTTTTTATCAATCTGATTTAAGTAGTTCACGTATTGCTCGTAAGTTTTACTCGGTTTTCTTAAATGATAATATTGTAAACCCGCTTGAAATAGCTGATGTAGCATTTCAATTTCGTTTGGAATATCATTTTCTGGAGCTATAACGACTATCATTTTGTCAATTGATAATTAACAATTGACAATGTGCAATTTTAATAACTGGATGTAATTGTTCATTGCACATTGTAAATTGAATATTGATTAAAGATAAACCTCTGAACCTTTTTCTTTAAATTCTTGAGACTTCTCTTCCATGCCTTTTTGGATCACTTCGTTATCGACAATATCATTTTCGGCAGCGAAATCGCGCACCTCTTGTGAAATTTTCATGGAACAGAATTTTGGTCCGCACATCGAACAGAAATGCGCCACTTTAGCGCCATCGGCAGGCAGTGTTTCATCGTGATATTCTAAAGCACGCTCAGGGTCTAAACCTAAGTTAAACTGGTCTTCCCAGCGGAACTCAAAACGTGCCATACTTAAAGCATTATCACGGTGTTGTGCCCCTGGATGTCCTTTGGCTAAATCGGCAGCGTGTGCCGCTAATTTATAAGTGACTACACCAACACGAACGTCTTCTTTATTTGGTAAACCTAGGTGTTCTTTTGGCGTTACATAACATAACATCGCGCAACCAAACCAACCAATCATTGCAGCTCCAATACCGGAAGTGATGTGATCGTAACCTGGAGCAATATCGGTCGTTAAAGGGCCTAAGGTGTAAAAAGGCGCTTCGTCGCAAACTTCAATTTGCTTTTCCATGTTTTCCTTAATCATGTGCATTGGTACGTGACCTGGTCCTTCAATAAAACACTGCACTTCGTGCTTACGTGCAATTTGGGTAAGTTCACCAAGCGTTTCTAATTCGGCAAATTGGGCTTCATCATTCGCATCGGCAATCGATCCTGGACGTAAACCATCGCCTAAAGAAAAGGCAACATCGTAAGATTTCAAAATTTCGCAAATCTCTTCGAAATGCGTGTATAAGAAACTTTCTTTATGATGCGCTAAACACCATTTAGCCATGATGGAACCACCACGAGAAACGATACCAGTTACACGATTGGCTGTCATTGGTACATAACGTAACAATACCCCTGCGTGGATGGTGAAATAATCGACCCCTTGCTCGGCCTGTTCTATTAAAGTATCACGAAAAATTTCCCAAGTTAAATCTTCGGCAACGCCATTTACTTTCTCTAATGCTTGGTAAATAGGCACGGTACCTACTGGAACTGGTGAGTTACGGATTATCCACTCACGGGTTTCATGAATGTTTTGTCCGGTTGATAAATCCATGATATTATCGGCACCCCAACGGCAAGCCCAAACGGCTTTTTCTACCTCTTCTTCAATAGATGAGGTGGTAGCAGAGTTTCCAATATTAGCGTTTATTTTCACTAAGAAGTTACGACCTAAAATCATAGGTTCGGCTTCTGGGTGATTGATGTTTGAAGGAATAACGGCACGGCCTCTAGCAACTTCCGAACGTACAAATTCAGGAGTAATTTTTTCTGGAATAGCGGCACCAAAGTGTTCTCCTTTGTGCTGCTTTCTTATTTCGGTCATTTCATCGATACGCTGATTTTCACGAATGGCGATATATTCCATTTCTGGCGTGATGATGCCTTGTTTAGCATAGTGTAACTGCGTGACATTTTTACCTTTTTTTGCACGTTTTGGTTTGTGTTTTAAATCAAAACGCATGTGGTCTAAACTTTTGTCGTTTAAACGCTCGTTACAATATTTAGAAGTAAAAGTATCTAATTCTTCCACATCGCCACGGTCTAAAATCCACTGTTCTCTAATACGTTCGATACCGTTATGAACGTTAATTTCTTTATTCGGATCGGTGTATGGACCAGAAGTATCGTAAACCGTTACCGGTTCGTTAGCCGTTTTCTTTTTGGTCATCGAATCGGTGGTATCGCTTAAAGAAATTTCACGCATCGCTACTTTAATTTGCGGATGAATTTTTCCTGATACGTAAATCTTTTTCGAATTTGGAAAAGGCTTTCTGGTAATTTGACCTTCTTTTGGAGCTGTGTCTTTGTTTTTCATTGTTATTTTGTTTTCCTCCTAAGCCCGAAGGGCAAATAAAGAGTGGTTATTTTTAATAAGATTTTAAAGCGTTTAATTTTCCCGTTTTGGGATTAAGGGGCTTTTACCCGCCTTGTGTAGCTTGTATAATGAGAATATTATCGTTTTCGGAAAAATTTTGTGAAGCCCAAGAATCACGTGAAATGATGGCGCTGTTTATAGCAACCGCGATACCATTTTGGGACGTGTTTAATTTTTCTAGTAATTGAAGAATATTGAAGTCTTTAGCAACCTCCAAAATTTTCTCGTTAACCCGTATTTTAATCATAAACAGAATATTTAAATATGCTGTAAATTTTGAAGGGTCGAGAAAAATGGGCTTTGAAAAGAAAGTGCGCATGCTGGCACTAAAATGAAAAGGTTTGTAAACACATATTGCCATGTGCTTTTCAACTTTTCCCTTCGGCGGTACTAACCGCATCAGGTTCAAAGGGTTTTTCTCAGTTCGATTTAACGAACACCCCTAAAGTTTACACTACAAATGTATTAAAAATTTTATAGGGTTTAATAGGAAGGGTTGTTTCTTTTTCGGTTGCGTTTGTTATAAGAATTATTTCACAGTGTTTTTGAGTGTTTCACAGAGACACTCAGAGGTACACAGAGATATGCAGAGATATGCAGAGATATGCAGAGATATCACCAGTTTGTAAAAATAAAAAGCCCTCTTGAATTAACAAAAAGGGCTTTTCAAAATGATTTACTAAATGATTAGTTTTCGTTATTTTCTCGATTAATATCGGCCATCATTTGTTTGGGGTCGATGGTAACACTTTTTAAGGTTTTAGGTGTTTTAAAACTGTAAGTTGGATAGGCCCAAGCCCAATCATTTAAAATGGTTGCTGTGGTTGGCTTTTCACCACGCATCATTTGTAATGGAATGTAAAAATCTTGAGTGGTTCCGTCGGTATAAGTTACGCTCACATCTATAGGCATAGGCATTAAACCGATACGTTCTAAAGTGAACGTGTTGCCTTCCACAGATTTAACACCGTAATCTATAGTGTTGGTAGTACCTGTCCAATCGGTGAGATACCATTCCAATTCTAAGCCTGAAACTTTTTCAGCAATACGAATAAAATCTACACGATTAGGGTGTTTAAAGGCCCAATTATTAAAGTATTCTTTTATGGTGGTTTCTAAATTTTCTTGTCCGATGATATAAGCCAATTGGTTTAAAAAGATATATCCTTTATAATACGCTGAAATGGAAGAAGAACGGTTTAGGTGAAAACGGTCGGCCTGAGTTGTTAATGGTTGCTCGGTTCCAGATTTAACATAATAATTATAAACATCGTAGGTTTGTTTGGTTGATTTTTGGAATGAAATATTATTAATATGATCTTCGGCCAATTTCCCAAAATACTGGGTGAACCCTTCGTCCATCCAATAGTTGGTTAATTCATTAGTGGCTAATAAAAACTGAAACCAAGAGTGTGCCATTTCATGTGCCGTAACACCAAATAAACCTTCAAAATTTCCTTCTCCAAGAATGAGTGTAGACATGGCGTATTCCATACCACCATCGCCACCTTGAATGATAGAGTATTGATCGTAAGGATATTTTCCAATATGTTCACTATAAAACTGCATGAGCTCCACGGCTTTTGGTTGAAGCTTTTTCCAGTTATCTAATTTATCTTTTGGCATGGTACTTTTATACAAAAAGTGGAGTAGTGGTCCGTTAGGAACTTGCATAGTGTCATGCTTGTATTCTGGATCGGCTGCCCAAGTAAAATCGTGTACATTTGGCGCTTTAAAATGCCAAGTTAATTTATCGGTATTTGGGCGTTTAACAGACCCTGTTTCGTAACCATAACCCACTTCGTTTGGGTTTTGTAAATAACCGGTGCCGCCAACAACATAATTTTTATCAATATGAAGCGTCACGTCAAAATCACCCCAAACACCATAGAATTCACGTCCTATGTAGGGATCGGCGTGCCAACCTTCATAATCGTATTCCGCTAATTTAGGATACCATTGGGTCATGGATAAGGCTACACCTTCCTTATTATTTCGGCCAGAACGACGAATTTGAACTGGAACTTGAGCATCAAAAACCATATCGAAAGTGACGCTTTCCCCAGGTTGAATAGGTTTGGCCAGTTGAACTTCTAAAACAGTACCAACGGTTTCATGTTGTATAGTAATACCGTTTTGTTTTAATGAATTTACTTTTATATAACCAATTTCATTGGGTTTTAATTTACCAATACGATCTTTAACTCTTCCATCGGGATCGGGGATGTTTTGTGAACGAACATCCATTTCACTACCTGGCTGAAAAGCGTTAGGGTATATATGGTAAAATACCTTGTTTAAAACGTCGGGTGAATTGTTGGTATAGACCAGTTTTTGAGTTCCTTTGTATTGATAGGTGTTTACATCCATATCAATATCCATGGTGTAATCGACATGTTGTTGCCAATATGAGGTTAATCGTGGACTATTTATTTTTGATGGTTTTAAAGGCGATTGTTTTGAATCCGTTTTAGCGGGTTGTACGGCTGCCGTTTGCTGTGGAGATTTACATGCCATGAAGCATGCTAAGCAAAAAACAGTGAGAAGGAAGCGATTCATTAGGATTAGAATAAAAAGATTAATTTGATTAATATCAATAAAAATGCCTGTTGACTATAATCGACGTGTTATTTAAATAAGAACAGCATTCGATTATGTTCAACAGGCATGATTACTATTTATTTAGTTGTACTACAATAATTACTTAGCAGCAGATAATTTAGCAGCCATAATTAAAGCATTATAAGCATTAACCATTTTACCAGATTTACTTAAATCTGCAAAAGGTCTAACATCGGCCGTATTACCTCCAACAATGACTTTTCTGTTGATGGCTAAACCAGAATCTAAAATCACTTGTTTTACTTCAGCAGCTGAAAGATTTGGGTAGTAAGAGCGCACTAAAGCGGCTACACCAGCCACTGCAGGAGCAGCCATAGAAGTTCCTCCTTTAGTATCGTATTCGTTTTCTGGAGTTGTAGAGTATATGCTAGCACCTGGCGCAAATACATCCACGTTTTGTTTTCCATAGTTTGAGAAACCAGCAACCATTTTAGACCCGTATGAAGGGGCTAAAGCACCAACTCTAATGTAAGTATCTGAAATTTCTTTGCCATTTACATTATCATCTGGGAAGTTAGGTTCTGTGTCAACATCCTTACTGTCATTTCCGGCAGCATGTACAAAAATCACATCGTTTTTAGCAGCGTAAGCAATGGCTTCTCGCACGATATCGGCATGTGGTGAAAAGCTTTTTCCAAAACTTCCGTTAATAACTTTAGCATCGTTATCTACGGCATAACGAATGGATAAAGCGACATCTTTATCATATTCATCACCATTAGGTACCACCCTTACACTCATTATTTCCACATTGTTAGCCACACCATTAGCGCCTTTTCCGTTATTACGAACGGCAGCAATAATTCCGGCAACATGTGTACCGTGGCTTTCAGATTTTTTTACAGGTTTTACATTAGCATCGCCGTAATATTTTGTAGAAAAATCTTCCGGATCATCACCATTTACGCGACCTTTAAAATCTTTATTTAAATTGTAATTTAGTCTTTCATTAATGCTTTCAATAGCATTTTTTATTTCTTTTTCAGCGACATGTATAGACTCCAATCCGTTTCCATACATCCCCATAGCCATTTGTTTAGCTTGTAATAAAGTCTCGTCGTCGGTAACTAAGTTTTTAACCTCTTCTTTAGTATAGTCATCTTTTCCAAAATGTGCTTTTAAAGTGTTATTAGTATTGGTGATAACTTGGTAAAATTGGTCATATTGTTTTTTTCTGTTTACCCAAGTTTCATATTCTTTATCATATTCAGCTTCAGCTCTTGCATAATCAGGGTCGTTTTTATCACCTTTTACTAGAATTCTTACAAACTCTAACTGCTCATCATAACCTTTACCTAAGAAATTCCAACCGTGAATATCATCAACATATCCATTTTTATCATCGTCGATGCCATTTCCAGGAATTTCATCTTCATTGGTCCAAAGATTTTCGTTTAAATCTTCATGATCGATATCAATTCCAGAATCAATAACGGCAACAATAACTTTTTTCCCTTTTTTGTTTTTAATTAATTCGGTGTAAGCGCGATCTACGCTCATTCCAGGGATGGTATCTTTAACAAGATCTAGATGTCCCCAATTATGAGCTTCGGCTTCCGTGAGTTCTGAAACTTTTAAAGGTGAAGAATCTATATTTTCAACGGGAGTAGAAACAATACTTGACCCGCCACAGCCAGAAAGTAATACAGCTGCAAAGGCTGAAGTTGCTATTGTTTTAATGGTTTTCATAGTTACCTTTTTTATTATTAAATGTGTTATTATATTAATTGTTAAATATTTGTCTTGTGGTAAAGGTGTCTTTTAATCGCACCCCTTTTTCGGTGTGTTGTACGGTAATAATTTCGTTATGAGCATCGTGTTCTAAAAACAGATATAGGTTTTTATCGGCAGCCATGTTTAGAAACTTTTCTTTCTCATTCATGGTGAGTAAAGGTCTGGTGTCGTAGCCCATAACATAGGGTAGCGGTATATGTCCAACGGTAGGTAATAGATCGGCCATAAATGCAATGGTTTTATCTTGATACCTTATCATAGGAATCATTTGTTTATCGGTGTGCCCATTTGCAAAAAAGATATCGAAGCCTAGGGCTGAATTTTTAAGGAGATCGTTTTCCGGAACGGCGGTAAATTTTAGTTGTCCGCTTTCTTCCATAGGTAGGATGTTTTCTTTTAAGAAAGAAGCTTTTTCGCGGCGATTGGGTTGTGTTGCCCATTGCCAATGATCTTCATTCGTCCAAAAGTGGGCATTTTTAAAGGCTGGTTCATAGCCTGTTTTATCTTTATTCCATTGAATACTACCTCCACAATGGTCGAAGTGTAAATGTGTTAGAAAAACATCGGTAATATCGTCGCGATGAAAACCGTATTGTTTTAAGGAGCTATCTAAATTAAAATCGCCCCACATGTAGTAATAACCAAAAAACTTATCCGATTGTTTATTTCCCATACCATTATCGATTAAAATTAAGCGATCGCCATCTTCAATAAGTAAACATCGCGCCGATAAATCGATCATATTATTGGCATCAGAAGGATTGGTACGTTGCCAAATGGATTTTGGAACTACGCCAAACATGGCGCCTCCATCAAGTTTAAAATTGCCTGTGTTTATTGGATATAAGGTCATAAGATAACAAAACTAACAAATCTATTAACAAAGTTCTTAAATGTTAAGAATTTATTAAGAAATAACTTGCATTAAAAATGGGTGATGATAAATATCTTTTTCTAAGAAAAAAACTAAAATATTAGGATATTCATATAAATTGGTTTTGTTTTTTATTAAATAGACTCTTTTAGCAGATATGCTTTCAAAAGACTTTACTTTCAAGGGTTTCGGTATCTGATGATAATTTGGAAAGTTCGTTGTTTAAAAAACTATAAATCATCTGTTTTATTTAAATTAGTGGTTTTTATATCTATTTTTAAAGTATGTTAGAACTCGCTGGAATTATAATTTTAGGCATATTGGCTCAATGGGTAGCTTGGAAATTCAAAATTCCTGCCATTTTACCTTTAATTCTAATAGGGTTGTTGGTTGGTCCCATTGCTGCAGAGTTTATTACCTCTGATGGTTCCAAATGGATTGAACCTGTTTGGAATGGTAAAAAAGGGTTTTTCCCTGGAGATGGCCTCTATTATTTTGTATCGTTAGCTATTAGTATCATTCTTTTTGAAGGTGGTTTAACACTTAAACGCGCCGAGATAAAAAACGTAGGCCCTGTTATTACAAAGCTTATCACCGTAGGAGCCACTATTACCTTTATAGGCTCTGGTATTTTAGCCCATGAAGTTTTTGGTTTAAGCTGGGAGTTGTCGTTCCTTTTTGCAGGACTTATCATTGTTACGGGTCCCACGGTAATCACACCTATTTTAAGGAATATTCCACTTAAAAAAGATGTGTCTGCTGTTTTAAAATGGGAGGGCATTTTAATTGATCCCATAGGTGCTTTAGTTGCCGTTTTGGTTTTTGAATTTATTAGTGTTGAAGGCCATGTGGGCTTTACTAAAATGGCATTAATTGAATTTGGAAAAATTATTTTATTTGGTACCACCTTCGGATTTACTTTTGCTCATGCACTAGCCTTTGTTATTAATAAAAAACTTATTCCGCATTATTTACTTAATGTAGTATCCCTTTCAACCGTATTATTGGTGTTTGTAGAATCGGAATTATTTGCTCACGAATCGGGGTTATTAGCCGTGGTGGTTATGGGCATGGTTTTAGGAAACGGCAGGCTAAAAAACCTTAAAGAATTGTTGTATTTTAAAGAATCTTTAAGTGTTTTATTGATTTCTATCTTATTTATTTTACTGGCGGCTAATATTAATTATCAGGATTTAATGTTGCTTTACAACTGGAAAACATTAGTATTATTCTTGTCCATTGTTTTTGTAATACGTCCGTTAGCGGTGTTTTTAAGTACGATGAATTCTACCTTAACCATTAACGAACGATTATTTATTAGTTGGGTGGGGCCTCGCGGAATTGTTGCTGCCGGTATTGCCTCGCTTTTTGGTAATAAGCTGATAAAAGAAGGCATTGAAGGTGCCGAATATATTACCCCTTTGGTATTTACTGTTGTACTAGGAACTGTTTTGCTTAACGCGACTACCGCCCGTTTATTCGCAAAATTGGTTGGTGTATTTCTTAAAAAATCTGATGGTATTTTAATCATAGGCGCCTCAAAAGTATCGCGACTTCTAGGACATTATTTATACGAAAACGGTAGGCATGTTGTGCTTGTTGATAGTAATGAAAAAAATATCGAAAAGGCTAAAGAACTCGGTTTGGAAGCGCTAACTTCTAATATTTATTCTGATACCTTAATCGATAATATTGAATTGAATGATGTGGGTTACTTAATGGCTTTGACAGGAAATTCTGATATTAATAAATATGCTATCAGTAAGTTTAGTAATGATTTTGGAGAAAATGGCGCTTTTAGGCTTGTAACCCCATTAGAGATGCTTGATGAGAGTGAAAATCCTAAGGAAGGCCTATTCTCTCATAAAGATGATTATAGTTCCTTATATGCTTTATCTCGCAGACACCCTTCTATAAATGAAATAGAATTAGAGGATAAGGAATATTACCAAAATTTAATTAAGATAACCAATAAAGATAAAGATATGATTCCTTTGTTTATTAAGGATAACGAAGGTGAATTACATATTATATCTTCCTATAATTTAGATGTTGAAACCATTGGAAAAGGCTATCAATTGGTGTATTTAGGTAAGCCTTTTGATGTTGAAAAAGTGTCTACTACATCATAAATGTTTCTGCCGGACTATGTGACTTTTTGAAACTGTAATGCAGATTTTTAATGCGTTAGGAGCAAAACTAAATTTAAGCCTTCAAATAAAAAATTTAACGATTTGTCAATAAGATAAATAATTAATGGCTAGTTCGAGCTTGCTTTACAAAATCTTAATAGATTTTATATGTGGCTTTTAATAGTTAAGATGGGGGCTTAAACTTGCCACTAATCGGAAACAAGACCATTCAACGTATTTAGTTCGTATTGAAACGTCTAAATTTCATTTATAAAAAAACCTCAGCTTATAAAAACTGAGGTTTTTTAAAATTTAATAGTTAGTGTTAAGCACCAATAATATGAAGTTCAGAAAATTCTTTGGTAAGCTTTAAGCTTGTTCCTCCTTTAAAACGAAGTTCTTCAAAAGGAATGATCACATTATCGATTTCTATTTCCTTAATTTCAAAAGGTAGTCCGTGGAAGTGTATTCTAAACGTTTTATAGGTGGTAATGAATTTACCAGACTTATGTTGTTGAATAATAATTTCCTTTTCTTTCCCTTGAAACTTAAAGCTTCTTAAGCTATAACGTCCTTTTATATAATCGTAACCATCTGTAGCATCTTCATAAACCTCTGAAATTTCGTTGCCTACTTTATAATACACATCTAAGGTTAATTCTTCAATTGTTTTTTCGCCTACATATTGTTGTATCGGATATTTCGGGATAATGGCACCTTCTTTTACAAAAATAGGCATACTATCTAAATCGGCATCTACCCAAATTTCTTGTCCGCCACTCACCAATTCATCGGTCCAGAAGTTATACCATTTACCCAGTGGAATATACATGCGTCTTCCCTTCTGGTTCGGACCCGTAACGGGACAGGCTAAAATTTTCTCTCCAAAAATAAACTCATCGTTTCTGTAATGGGTTTGCGGATCCTTTTGATCGTATAATACTAATGATTTTAAGATGGGCACACCTTCTTCGGCGTAGCGCCAAAAAGCGGTGTATAAATAGGGTAGGAGTTGGTATCTCAATTCGATAAATTTCCTAACCACATTGGTAATCGTATCTCCAAAAGCCCAAGGTTCTTGATCGCCATGATCGCCAGAAGAGTGGGTTCTACAAAACGGATGGAATATCCCTAATTGAATCCAACGGGCATAGAGTTCGCCATTAGGCTGCTCGGCAAAACCACCAATATCCGATCCTATGAATGAGAACCCAGACATACACATGCGTTGTGCTTGTAAATTGGCAATGTTAAGGTGATCCCAAGTCGCCACATTATCGCCAGTCCAACTCGAGGTATAACGTTGTGTTCCAGAATACGCCGCTCTCGTAATCACAAAAGGACGCTTCGGATAAGAGAATTTTTTTAAACCTTGGTAAGTCGCGCGTGCCATTTGCATACCGTAAACGTTATGCGCCTTTCTGTGGCTGCATTGGTTACCGTCGTAATCATGGCGTACATCGTTAGGGAAAGTTTTTCCTGGTACATCCATTACAGCAGGTTCGTTCATATCGTTCCAAACGCCTTTTACACCAATCTCTTCAATAAGTTCTTTAAATAAATCGGCCCACCACTCTCTTACTTCTGGGTTTGTGAAATCTGGGAAGTAACACTCTCCAGGCCATACTTTTCCTTTCATATAAGGGCCATCGGCGCGTTTACAGAAGTAATCTTTTTCTAGACCTTCTTTAAATACCGAATAATCCATGTCAATTTTAATGCCTGGGTCGATAATCACTATGGTTTTAAAGCCATCATCGGCCAATTCCTTCACCATGCGTTTTGGATCGGGGAAATGTTGCTCGCTCCAGGTGAAACATCTAAAACCTTCCATATAATCGATGTCTAAATAAATAGCATCACAAGGAATTTTTAACTCTCTAAATTTAGACGTGATTTCCTTAACGTTAGATTCTGGATAATAACTCCATTTACATTGGTGGTATCCTAGTGCCCATAGTGCAGGCATGGCATGAGGCTTACCTGTTAAATCGGTATAATTAACTACCACATCGCCCATGTCTGGACCATAAATGAAATAGTAGTTCATTTCGCCGCCATGTGCCCAAAAACTGGTAATATTTCTACGTTCGTGACAAAAGTCGAAATACGATCTAAAGGTATTATCGAAAAATATACCGTACGATTTTTTGTTGTGTAATGCTGTATAAAATGGAATGGTTTTATAAATAGGATCGGTATCCCGACCGTAAGCATACGAATCGGTTACCCAGTTTTCAAAACGTTTGCCTTTTAAGTTGTTATCTACAGGTTTATCACCTAGTCCGTAGTAACTTTCGCCAGGTTGGGCTGTTTTAGACATTTTAACCACATCACCACCAAATTCGTAACTCTCTTCCCAATGGAAACCTAATTCGTCTTCACAAATTAAAGACTTATCAACGGCATCGTAAATGGATGTTCGTAAATCTTGTTTTGAGATATTACAAATAAGTTTAGAGGTGGTTATGATATAGTGATCATCATCTTCGGTAACTTCAAGGTGGTTGTAGCCACGACTTGCATATTTGGTAATAGCATATGAAAAGTCGTTTTCAAAAATACCTGTGGTTGTAAATCGAAATCTTAAAATACTATCTCTGCGAACAGTAACTTGTAAAATAACGCCGTTTTTCGTGGTAAATGAAAGTACATTTAAGTTCTTTTCGTATTTAACTATTTGAGAAGGGAATAAATTCCCTTTATATTCTAATTCGGTATTTAAAATCATAAATGATGGTATTAGATTTAGTAAACGAATTTAATAAAATTAACTACGGATTCATATCTGTTATCATTAAAAAACAAATAGAAATGTTACGTAATGAGCAAATAATGAGTGTCTTAATTTCTGAATTCTTAAAAGGAAATGAAAATGAAAGAAATTTACTTCATTAGGTGTTTTAAGGACCAACATGGATTACCGAGTCTTCATATAAATTTAAATAGACGACTTAATTTTCATTTCTGAATTTATAATCTGACTTACCGCTTGTTTGTATTTTACAGGATTTGAAGCTTTTTTTATGGCTTTATAGACTTTTTGTGGGTTGGAAGTAGATTGCGCAAAGTATTCCCAAAAACCAAGCATTTTCATTTTTATAGGCGTTGGTCCAGATAAGTAAGCATCGTATGCTTGATAGATGGTATCGTGAAATTCTGAGAAAATAGACCAGCGGTTTTCTGGATATGTAGTGGTATTCTTTTTAATCATACTCGGAAGAAAGGGATCGGCTATTAACCCACGGCCTATCATAAAATGATCGATTTGTGGAAAACGATTGGCGATTTTTTTATATGAAGACACGCTAGTGATGTCTCCGTTATAATAGAGTTTGTGTTTGGTGCCAGCGATACACTTTTCAAAACTATCTAGATCTACAGCGCCTTTATAAAGCTGTTTTCCAATTCTGGCATGAATGGCTACATTTTTAAGGGGATATTGATCTAAAATAGGGAAGCTTTCTAAAATTTCATTTGCGTTTTCATAACCCATGCGCATTTTCATGGATACTAAAATACCCGTTTCCTGATGCGCTTTTTGAAGCACTTCATTAATTCTTTGCGGATTACAAATTAATCCAGAACCCATTCCAGATTTGGTTACCATGGGGTATGGGCAACCTAAATTCCAGTTAAGTTCATTGTAGCCCAGACTTTGAACATATTTAGCAACATACACAAACTCGTCGGGATCGTTTGTTATTACTTGCGGAATTACTTCTAATGTACTGTTGTTTTCGGGTAATAAATCATTTTGATAGGACTGCTTTATTTTTAGCTTACCGTTAAGACGAATATACGGTGCATAAAAAGTATCGATACCACCAAAATAATGGTTAAAGGCATTACGAAACCTGAAATCGGTAAACCCCTGTAAAGGTGATGAAAGTAGCGTGGAAGTCATGTTTTTGCAAAATGAGACAAAGATATGATAAATGATTCATGCTTTTTTGTTCTGCCTCAGTTTTCCGGAAACACTTTAAATATAAAGTTGTACAAGGAAGCCCATAATGGCTATTACTAGGCATAATGGGGAAAATAATTTGGTATCCATTTTTCCGAAGGCCGTGTGTTTTATACGTTTAAAAAAGCCAACATATTTAAACTCTCCAATAGCTCTAAGAAGGAAAATACTAGGAATAAGCCACCCACCTACCGATATCACCCAATGAGGAAGCGTAAAAGTTATGAGTCCAGATTGTAAAATATAAAAAAGACTAAAAAAGGACAAGTCTAGACCTACTATGACCGTTTCTAGAGGTTTTGGGTTTAACACCCGTTTACCTTCCAAATTGGTAGGTAAAGATGCATTTAACCCAAAGGTTCCACCAAAAATCCAGTTAAAATGAATGAGTGCTAAGATTAGGAAAATAGCGCTTAGAAATAGAGGGATAATCATGTTTTTATTTTTTTCGTTGCTTTAAAACGACTTCGTTTAAACATGAATTAAAATAAGAATTTTACGACATATAAACACGTAATAGTTCGTATGTTTTATTTTTCAGAGCGTAAAATTTTTTCCATTTTTCGACCTTTGGCTAATTCATCTACCAATTTATCTAAGTACCTCACTTGCTGTGTTAATGGTGTTGTGATGTCTTCAATGCGGTACCCACAGATGACACCTTTAATAAGGTGGGCGTTTTGGTTTAATGTTGCTTGTTTAAAAAACTGCTCAAGAGTGACGTTTTCTTCAATGAGTGCTTCAATTTTTTTAGGTGTGAAACCTGTTAACCACTGCATAACCTGATGGAGTTCGTCCAGCGTTCTGCCTTTCTTTTCTATTTTGGTTAGGTAGTGCGGGTATACCGAGGCAAAAAACATTTTAGCTATACGCTGGTCATGTTCTGGAGTTGTAATCATAACTGCAGTGTTTTATGCCAATAGGTTAAACGCTAATTTCAGCTTGCCAATAATTGAAAGTTTTGGTTTCTCCGTTGGCTAAATTAATATCATGTGATATTTTAATTGTTTCTCCTAATTTAAAAAGAATGGGCTGTTTAAACAAATCGCCATCATAAGCTAATGAATGAAATTCACCTTTTTCACCACAGGGATCGACGTTTTGGGGTAAATTCAATATTAATTTTTCGGTTAATTCTTGGCCTACAAAACTTTTATCTAATTGATCGGCTTGAGTAACCACAATTTTTGATTTTATTCCCGACTGTAAATATTCCGAAATCACTTCGGTTGAGGTTTTATGCCAAAGGGGTTCTATAATTTCAATTCCTAAAGGATTAAATAATTGCTCTCTTATATTTTTAGCATCCGATATTTCTAGGTCACCAAATATAAAATGAGTGACACCAAGGGTTTTGAAATGCTGTGCTATTTCGGTCATTTTTTCGCTGTAGTTATTCAAATTTCTAGCAAATGAAACGGTATGCAGCGGAATGCCAATACTTTTAGCTTGTCGTGATAAAATTTCTAAAGGAATACTATGTACGGCTGATTTTAAAGTGTCTTCATTCAGTAATGTTAATAAAGCAACGATTTCAAATTCTTGATTTTTAAGTACTTTCTGAAGGGCTAAGGCAGAATCTTTTCCGCCACTCCAATTAAAAACCGCTTTTTTTTTATGAGTCATGTTGCTTTTTGTTGTCTATTTCCTTCTGAATGTATTATTCATGTTTGGTTACCACTTCATGAAGTACTACTTGAGCTGCTTTTTCATAATCGTCATGCCATCCAAAATAGTTCCCAGTTTTAAAGTAATTTTCATGGATATAGCCATTACCAACATAGTCATAAATTTCTTGGTAATCGATATTTAAGTCTTTCGCATCACAAACTAACGCACAGTACATTTTACCGTTTTCAATTTTAATTTTGAATGTGAATTTCTCGTTATCTACACGGCCGAAATCCAATTTAGCATCATATTTACTAGTCCATGGATCGTCGTTTTCAGGTTTTGTGTAGTAATCAATTTGAATCATACCATTGTTCCATCTAATTTTTACGGTTGCAGGGTCGCCAGGAATACCTTCTGAAGATTTCCCATGAATTTGAGCCACAATAGTTCTACCATTACCTTCAACAAAATCAACATGCATGGTAGATTCTAAAATATGGATTCCGGTAGCCATCGACCAATTGTCTTTGGTGTCTTGGTTTCCGCGCCAGTATTCGCGAAGCTCGGTACGGCAGTATTTTCCTCCTAAAGGCGAAAGTCCGGATGTTGTAAAGCCTGTGAATTTAGTATACAACGTGTAGCTGCCATCATCATTCTTATAAAAATACTGCGATTCACTGGATGTTAAGTCGTTATTAATAATCGCATCCGGCTGAATGGAAGTGGCGCTACCATCTCCACGGTTTATAGGCACCGAGAGGTACCAGTTTTTCCATGCAATATTTGTAGGTTCTTCTACCGGAGGATCAACTTCTTCAGGTGTGGCTTCTTCTTCTTTTTCTTCAGTAACTGTAGAATCAGTGTCGTTATTGGCGCTACAAGACATCATAAAAACAACGGTTAATAATATGCTGAATGTGTGTTTTAAAAATGCTTTTGTCTTCATAAATTAAAATGCTTTTTTGTGGTATGCTAACTTTCTATTTGGGTAGCTTTAAAAGTTAGTTGTAGATTCTTTTTTTTGTGTCGTCTGCCTTCAATTCAAAATTAGCTTTTTTGGCGTCCAGTTTTGATTTCAGAGAATGGTCTTCTTTCGTCACTGGTTCCGTTTTTACAATAATTTCTTGGTTTTCTGTAGTTGTTTTTTTGTTGTTTTTCCGTCGCAAGCTACCAATAATCCCCCAGTAGTAGCGCCGAAACCATGTTAGTTTTCATAAGTTAATTTTTATTGGAATAAAGAACTTGAAAACCGTAAGAATCCAGATATAATGAAATGTTAATTTTAGAAGCCTAGACGTTAAATTCCAGTTGAAGTATACACTTTTCATAGGATTCTAGAGGAATCTTATGAAAAGTGATATGTTTATTTAGTAAGAAAACGAGCCTTTCGTTTTGAATTTCCTTAGTATTATTGGCTCATCTTAAAAATAAAGAAGAGGCTAAATTCTAAATCGAAAATCTATCCAATTTTAAAAACTACTATCCCTAATGGTGGTAGGATGATATCAGCAGAAAAAGCTTTACCATTCCATGCTGTTTTTTTAATACTAATTGATTTATTGTTTTTTACGCCACTACCGCCAAAGGACTCGTCATCGCTATTAAAAATTTCAGATAACCTACCTTTTTGGTTAACACCAATTTTGTAATTCTCCATAAGGTTTGGTGTCATATTACAAACCACGACCACTTGATCTTTTTCTTTATAACCCTTTCTAATATATGAGATTACCGAATTCTCGTGGTCATCGTAACTAATCCATTCAAAACCTTCATGACTAAAACCATTTTCGTATAAAGCAGGTGTGGTTTTGTAAAGTTTGTTTAAAGCTTTAACATAGTTTTGAGTGTTTTGGTGTGGGTTAAAATCCAACAAGTTCCATTCCACGCTTCCTTGGAAATTCCATTCGTTGTATTGTCCAATCTCGCCACCCATAAATAAAAGTTTGGTTCCTGGATGGGTAAACATATAGCCGTATAATAAACGCAAGTTGGCAAAACGTTGCCATTCGTCTCCTGGCATTCTACCTAGTATGGAGTTTTTACCATAAACGACCTCATCATGAGATAGTGGTAGCATAAAATTTTCGGTAAAGGCATAAGCCAAACTGAAAGTAATGTCGTTTTGATGGTATTTTCTATAAATAGGATCTTTTTGGAAATATTCTAGGGTGTCGTGCATCCAACCCATCATCCATTTCATACCAAAACCTAAACCGCCTATAGAGGTCGGTTTAGAAACCATAGGGAATGCTGTAGATTCTTCGGCTATGGTTTGCACATCGGGGAAGGAAGCATATATTTCTTCGTTTAATTCCTTTAAAAAACTGATTACTGCAAGGTTTTCTCTTCCACCGTACATATTGGGTTCCCATTGGCCATCTTCTCTAGAATAATCTAAAAATAGCATAGAGGCCACAGCATCAACACGTAAGCCATCGGCGTGGTATTGGTCTAACCAAAATACAGCGTTACTAATTAAAAAGGAACGGACTTCATTGCGTTCGTAATTAAAAATCAAACTTTTCCAATCTTGGTGATAGCCTTTTTTAGGATCGGGGTGTTCGTATAAATTAGAGCCATCAAAAAAGCCTAGTCCATGCGGGTCTTCAGGAAAGTGGGATGGTACCCAGTCTAGAATAATACCGATGTCGTTTTGGTGCAGTTTATCGACAAGGTATTTAAACTCTTCGGGATAGCCAAAACGCGAAGTAGGAGCAAAGTAACCTGTTATTTGGTAGCCCCACGATGGGTCGTAGGGAAACTCCATGATTGGCATGAGTTCCACGTGCGTGAAATTCATGTCTTTAACGTAGTTTACTAAATCGTCTGCAAGTTCATAATAAGATAGCGATCTGTCCTCTTCGATATTTTTTTTCCACGAGCCTAGATGGACTTCATATACTGAAAAAGGTGCATCAATAGCATTGTGTTTTTTACGGTTTTTCAGCCAGGTTTTATCCTTCCATTTATAGGTGTCTTCCCAAACAACTGAAGCGGTTTTTGGCGGATGCTCACAGCGTCTAGCATAGGGATCGGCTTTTTCGGTAACGATACCGTTATTATGACTTTCAATTTTGTATTTATATAAGTTGCCTTTACCAACAAAAGGGATGAAGCCCTCCCAAATACCGCTAGAATCCCAACGCACATTAAGCTCATGTTCGTTTGCTTTCCAGTAATTAAAATCGCCAATTACCGAAACCTTTTTAGCGCTTGGTGCCCAAACGGCAAAATAAGTGCCTTCTATACCATCGACAGTCACTATATGTGAGCCAAATTTTTCGTATAATCTATAATGTTTCCCTGTTTTGAAGAGGTTAATATCGAAGTCTGTAAACAGACTGTAAACTGTCGTTTGTGCCATATATTATATTACAAATCCATGAGGAATCGTTGCGCCAATTTTGATTACTACAATGCCATCTTTAATCACATAAGTATCGGTTTCTGTATCTTCTAGATGTGATCCACCATTTATTCTTACATCATCCCCAATACGGCAGTTTTTGTCGAGAATCGCATTTTTTATAAAACAGCGATCGCCTATACCCATTAAAATTTCTATTTTGTTTTCTTCAATTTCTTGAAGGGTTTCATAATAATCGCTACCCATCATATAGGTTTTTATAATGGTGGTTTCGGTTCCTATTCTGGAACGTATTCCAATAACAGAGCGTTCAATTTTTGCAGCTCCAATAATACAGCCTTCTGCCAATACGGCCTTATCTAAGGTTGTTCCTGCAACTTTGGTTGTTGGAAGCATTCTGGCGTGGGTGTATATACGTTTGGTTTTATCGTATAAATCGAATTTTGGAATATCGTCTGTTAATCCAAGATTGGCTTCAAAAAACGAATCTATGTTTCCAATATCTGTCCAATACCCTTCATATTGGTAGCTTAAGGTTTTATGTTTTTCAATAGATTGAGGAATAATTTCTTTACCGAAATCTATGGTCGATTCGTCGGCCATGAGTTTTACTAATAAATCTCTATTAAAAATGTAAATTCCCATCGACGCCAAGTAGTGTCGGCCTTGTTGTTTCATTTCCTCACTTACATCCGATGTCCATTCGGGTAATAAACTAGGGTCTGGTTTTTCAATAAATGAGGTAATAATACTATCTTCATTAGATTTAAGGATACCAAAACCTGGAGCATCTTTATCATCAACAGGTATGGTTGCAATCGAGATTTCTGCCCCACTTTTTTCATGAGCTGCAATCATTTCAGCATAATCCATTTGATAGAGTTGATCGCCAGATAGAATTAAAGCATATTCAAAATCGTGTCTTAAAAAGTGGTGCATGCTTTGTCTTACGGCATCGGCAGTACCTTGAAACCAGCCTTTATTGGTTGGGGTTTGCTCTGCGGCTAATACATCTACAAAAGCACTACTAAAAAAACTAAAATGATAGGTGTCTTTAATATGACGGTTAAGTGAAGCCGAATTAAATTGGGTTAATACGAACATACGTTTAATATCGGCATTTATACAGTTAGAAATGGGGATATCTACCAATCTGTATTTCCCAGCTATCGGTACTGCGGGTTTCGATCTTTGATGTGTTAAGGGATATAATCTAGAACCTTGTCCACCACCTAGGATAATGGATAAAACCTTGTTGTTAATCATATTAATTTAGTTTTATTAGAGAATTATATAAGTTTATGTAATCACGAGCTGAAACATCCCAAGAGTGGTCTATTTCCATGATTTTAGTTTGTATGGTTTTGTATTCTTTTTGGTTTTTATATAGAATCAATGCTCTTTCTATTGCTGTAATAATATCAGGAACACTGGTGTTGTTGTGACAAATCCCAAAGCCACCTTCCGCACTAATGTCGGTAACGGTATCTTTTAGTCCGCCAATACGTCGTACTATGGGAATGGTGCCATAACGTAAGGCATACATTTGATTTAGGCCACAAGGCTCGACTCTAGAAGGCATAAGTAAAAAATCGGCTCCAGCATAAAAGATGTGCGATAATCGTTCGTCGTATCCAATATGGGCATTAAAACGACCTTCAAACGGTGGTTTTAAAGCTTCAAGCTGATTTTGAGTTTCAGGATCTCCCGAGCCTAAAAGCAAAATGGATATGTCATAATGTTCTAAAGCCTGTTTAAAAACTTCTGGAAATAGATCGGACCCCTTTTCATAAACCAAGCGCCCAATAAAGGCAAAAAGTGGTTTTTTAGGGTTTAGATTAAAACGTTCACAGAGGTACTTTTTATTGGCTTTAGCACCAGTAGTTACGGTTTTAACACTATAGTTTTTTATAAGGAATGTATCGGTTTCGGGATTCCATTCGTGGTTATCAATACCATTTAAAATTCCAACACATTTTTCATGTTCGCTACTTAATAAGTGCTCTAAACCGTTTGCTTGTTGTTTGAGCTCTTCCATATAGCTTGGTGAAACCGTAGTTACTCCCCAAGCACATTTTATAGCGGCTGCCAAAGGGTTAATGTTGCCCCCCCAATCTAACAAACCAACATGGTCGAAATTAAAAGGAGGAATTAAATTCACTTTGTTATGTGAAAACCAACCTTGGTATTGGGCATTATGTATGGTTAATAGATTAGGTGTTTTTCTAAATGATTGATACTTATAACTTTCTTGCAGCATAAAAGGAATTAGTCCTGTATGGTGGTCATGACAATGAATAATGTCTGGATAAGTATCCCATGTAAGTAACCAATCTAAAGTTGCGATTTGAAAAGCCAAAAAGCGTTCGGTATCCGATGAAGCATACACATAGTCTTTAAACAAAAGCTCAGGGATATCGATAAAAAACACATCAAAATCTAGTGGTTTTTCGTCTAAAACTAAAATGTTTACAGGGTAGGTGGTGTCTCCTAATGCTACGCTAGAATTATATACGGGTGCAAAAGAATTTTCTCTTGTGAAGGCATTGTCGTAAAAAGGCATAACAACCTGAGATCTTATGTTAGATCCGTTTTGGTATTTAGGTAATGCACCAACAACATCTGCCAAACCTCCAACTTTAGCTATAGGATAACATTCGGCACTTATATGAATAATAGTCATTTATGAATAATTATCATGGGTATTTGGGTTCGCTTATAAACTTACAAAAATATTCATGTATAAAATGAGCTATTTTCAAATTTGTGATAAAAATTGCATTATTAGAAGAATATAAATGTTACACTAATAAAATGTAGTAAAATCCGTATGAATTTTTGAGATATTTCGCTTTTAGTATTTTTCTAAAATAATCTCGATCGCTATTTTTATTATGACGCGTTCTTGGAGATTGTAATAATCTGTTTAACAGTTTTTTTGTTGTCTTACAAAAGTTTAACGTAATTTTATTCCTACTTGTTAAAGTTTTGTGCTTACATGTTAAAATGTATTTTCTTTCAAAAATATCATAATACATTCGATATTCATTAATCAAAAAACGAATATTTATGAAAACAATTATTCTTGTTGGTACCGTAATCTCATCAATTACTGTATTGGCTTGCTCGTCTGATGAGGGCGAAAAAACTCGAGGAAGTTGTACTTCTTGTGACGCCTATGAATTTCAAGGTGAAACGATGCCCGCTTTAATGGTTTGCAAAAGTAAAAGCGGTAACACTATTGTAGAGGGTGTTGAAGTAATGGTAGATTATGATGCTTATGTTGATTCTTTAGAAAAAGTGACTAGCTGTAATTAGGGGTTTAACTTTTTGTTGAAGAAAAAACATTTAAATTAAAAAACCATTTATCAAGTTAGTTTAGACTAAAATGATAAATGGTTTTTATTGAATTCCTGCGAAGGCAGGAATTTAGTCGTTCAATTTAAGAACAGCCATAAATGCTTGTTGTGGAATTTCAACATTACCAACTTGGCGCATACGTTTTTTACCTTTTTTCTGCTTTTCAAGTAATTTACGTTTACGCGAAATATCGCCACCGTAACATTTAGCTGTTACATCTTTTCGTAAGGCTTTTATGGTTTCACGAGAAATAATTTTAGCACCAATAGCAGCTTGTATAGGAATATCAAATTGCTGACGCGGAATTAATTCTCTTAATTTTTCACACATTTTTCGTCCGATGGTTTGTGCATTATCGGCGTGAATTAATGCTGAAAGCGCATCAACAGGTTGGGCGTTTAATAAGATGTCTAAACGCACTAATTTTGAAACTTTCATACCAATTGGTGAATAGTCGAATGACGCGTAGCCTTTAGATACCGTTTTGAGTCTATCGTAAAAATCGAATACAATTTCTGCAAGAGGCATTTCAAAAATTAATTCAACACGCTCTGGTGTTAAATAGGTCTGATTTATAATGTTACCACGTTTTTCAATACAAAGCGACATCACATTACCTACAAAATCGGCTTTGGTAATTATGGTTGCTTTAATATAAGGTTCTTCTACTCGGTTAACGGTTGAAGGATCTGGTAAATCGGAAGGGTTGTTTACTACAAAAGCTTCATCTGGATTTTTGTTTGTAAACGCGTGGTAAGATACGTTGGGAACCGTAGTGATTACCGTCATATCAAACTCACGTTCTAAACGTTCTTGAATAATTTCCATGTGTAGCATGCCTAAGAAACCACAACGGAAACCAAAACCTAAAGCCGCCGAACTTTCTGGAGCAAATACTAACGACGCATCGTTTAACTGCAGTTTTTCCATAGAGTTACGAAGCTCTTCGTAATCTTCGGTATCAACAGGGTAAATTCCAGCGAAAACCATTGGTTTTACATCCTCGAAACCTTCAACAATATTGGTAGTTGGTTTGGCGAAATCGGTAATGGTATCACCAACTTTTACTTCTTTAGCTGTTTTAATACCTGTAATTAGATAACCAACATCACCCGCTTTTACACTTTGTTTGGCTACTTGAGTTAGTTTTAAAGTACCAACTTCATCGGCAAAATATTCTTTGTTGGTAGCAACGAATTTAATTTTTTGTCCTTTTTTAATTTCACCATTAAAAACTCTGAAATAGGTTTCAATACCTCTAAACGTATTGTAAACCGAGTCGAAAATTAAGGCCTGTAGAGGCGCATTAGGGTCACCTTTTGGCGCCGGAATACGTTCTATAATGGCAGCTAAAATATCGTCAACTCCAAAACCTGTTTTACCACTAGCATGTATCACTTCTTCTGGATCGCAGCCTAATAAATCTACGATATCATCGGTTACTTCTTCTGGGTTTGCACTGGGTAAATCAACTTTATTAAGTACTGGAATAATTTCCAAATCATTTTCTAAAGCTAAATACAGATTAGAAATGGTTTGTGCTTGTATGCTTTGAGCGGCATCTACAATAAGTAAAGCGCCTTCACAGGCAGCAATAGATCGAGAAACTTCATAAGAGAAATCGACGTGACCCGGTGTATCAATTAGGTTCAAAACGTATTTTTCACCTTGATATTCATAATCCATTTGGATGGCATGCGACTTAATGGTAATACCACGCTCGCGTTCCAAGTCCATATTGTCTAACAATTGGTCTTGTTTTTCTCTGGCGGTTACCGAACCTGTATGATCTAATAATCGATCGGCTAAGGTGCTCTTACCGTGATCTATATGTGCAATAATGCAAAAATTTCTAATGTGCTTCATAAAAGAATCTAATACTTAGATTTAATTTGCAAATATAGACGTTTTATCGGTTTATATCTATTGTTTTTAACAGCTTAGTCAGGAAGTCTGTTTAAGCCTTTTTCAGAATAAATAGAATCCTTCTAAAAAAGGCCTAGGAATTTAATTTATAATTACCTTTTTTACGATGTTTTGGCCTTCCGCATTTAATAATAAGATGTTGAAACCTTTGCTTAAATTTTCAATAATATATTCGTTTTGGGTATTTAATTTTAGATTTTTAATCTCTTTAATTAAAGCGCCTCTTAAATCTAGAATTTTTATTGAATTTAATGCTTTGGTCGTTTTTATATGAATTTTTCCCTTGGTGGAGGGATTCGGATAGATTTTAACCGATTGAGCCATGATATCTTCAACCTCAAGCGCACCTGTGGTGGTACCCCAAACCAGTTTGGGATCGGAGTTTTGTGAGCCCGTGGCAATAATTTGAAAGTAATATTTCGTATTTATTGTTAATCCAGATGCTTTATAACTTCTTATTGAAGCTCCAAGACTTGTTAACGGTGCAAAGGTTGTGCCGTCGGTTGAACTGTTTATTTGAAATCCTGTCGGACTAGCTCCAGAAGGAATATCCCAACTTAAATCTAATGAAGTGTCGGTGGCATTGTTGGCCATTGCATTAATAACAGGCGATTCTTTTCCTCCAGAAATAATAACTTTATAATCTTCGGTTTCGCCAAAATTAGCATCGGCACAAGCATCGGTTATTGGATTAAAATACGATCTAAATCTTATTCTGGTTTCACCATTCGTAGCATCGGCTGGGATGGTGATTTGAATGGATGCCGAACTTTGGTTTGCGACGGTATAGTTAAAAGTGCCGTCTTGATTGCTGTCTAAAAAAACAGCGAAATACCCTTGTGGTCCATAACCCGTATTTTCTCTATTTATGGTATAAGTGCTGCCAGGCGTTAAATTCATGGTTTTTGTGCTATAATAGTCTGAATATCCTGCAGAGGTAATTCCGCAATTGCCACTGCTATCGTTTTCAAAACCAATAGCCGGGATGCTTAATTTAGTGATGCCGTAGTTGTTTTCACATCCTAGTGTGCTCATGGGAGGGCAGTAGTTGGTGCTGGTGTTTGGTGTATTAATTGAAACTACGTTACTATAAGTTGTGCCAGCTTCCTTTTTTACACGATATTCTACCTGTGTATTTGGAGGTACAGTTGTGTCGTTATAGTTTTTTACAGTGCCATCGGTAGTACTTGCAATTTTTGTAAAAGTAACACCATCTGTGCTGCGTTCAATATCAAATTTACTTGTATTTGCAGGGTCTGTCCATGTTAATTCAACTTGACTTGTCGTGCTATTATAAGTATCAGCCAGTGCAGGAGGTTGTTCCTTAACAAGTTTAACCACGTAATCTTCAGTTTCACTAAAGTTATAATAAAAGGTTGGACTTGCGGTCGAACTTTGATAAGTACTCCTTACTCTTAACCTCGTAAACCCTTCGGTAGCATTGGTACTAACTGTAAAAGATGTGTTAACCGTAAATTTTAATTGGTTGTCGGGGTTTTGAAATTTTAATTCACCGGGGTCGTCAAAGTCTCCATCGCCATTTTCATCTAAATAAATAAGAAAAAAAGCGTTGCCTCCCGACCCAGAAGTATTTGTCATAATTTTTAAGGTCGCGTTATAGGTGCCTCCAGTAAAAAATTCGGGAGTAGTTGGATATGTTGTTATAGAAAATGTGTTGTTAGTGTTCGATGTATTGTTAATCGAAGTATTTGCCACAGTAAACTCACCAATGCCAGGTAAAAAGTCTAAATCTCTGTTTACCACTAATGGTTTTTCAGGATGATTTGCGGCCGGCGTATAATCTAAAATGGTAGAATACGTTTTACTGTTTAGGTGTCTTGCTCTTAATTTATAGTTTGTGCTTGCTAAAACATTAGAAAGAATAATTTTGTTTTCTGAAGCTAAAGTTCCAAGCATCACATTCCAGGATGTTCCGCCATCAGAAGAATATTCAATTAAAGTCCCTGTTTGGTTGGCGCCGTTGGTCCATGAAAGTTCATCGTAACCATCCATGTTAGTAATTTTCATGGCTGTAGGCGTATTGGTTGTTTGGCCATTTCCTATATATCCTGTATGCCACTGCTCGAAACCAGCAACCATGGCGCTATATTGGCCAGGAGTGAACTCAAAACCACAAAACCCGCCGTAGTAAGACATAATGTTTGTTACGGGTGGATTATACAATTGGTTATTAGGGTCTTTGGTATTACTTGCGTTTACACAATCGGTAATAGTTATATGGTCTGCTCCAGGGTCTGCAGCCGTATCGCAAATTTTATCTCCCGCCGTGCTACAGTTACTTCCATCAACAAGCTCGACACCTGCACTGGTATCAAAAGTGTGAGCTAAGGTTAAAAATGCCCAAATTCATGAGGCACGGTGGCTTCTGTAATATCATAGAGTTCTACGCCAGAAACCCCACCAAAACCAGAATTACCAGGAAAATTTGCCCATCCATCATTTATCCAAACATTAACTGTATTTGCTGTTTTGTTGGCTAAAAGTGCCGTGTGGTTGGCGTCTCCACGGTTAGGTTTTAACCAGGCACTATTATCTAAATAGGTGAAATTTTCAATATAAAATTGGATGCCTATTTGGCTTAAAATACGATTGGTTTCTATAATCGATTTGTAAAACGGATCAATAGATTTGTTTTCAGAAAAACTGCCATCCGTATTTCTAACAAAATAAACAGACAAAGGAATGCTTTGAATATTACTCGGACTTGGGTTTACAGCTGCACTTTTAAGTTGTGCAGATTTAGAATGTATTTTAAAAAATTCTTTTTTTTGATTTTCTGTAAATGCCGCATCGACACCACATTTATTTTGTGAGAAACCGTAAATTGATAAAAAAAGGAGGGAGAAGAGGAGTAGTAATTTTTTCATAATGAGCGGATTAATGTATTGTAAGATAATAAATCTAGAATGAATTTCAATATCCTAAGATTAGATTTTTAGCAATTTCATGCATACTAAACACCTCATATTTAACTAAAAAGACGTATTTTTGCGCCCAATTATTTCAATTTGGTAAAAATAGACAACATAGAACTTCCAGATTTTCCATTGCTTTTAGCACCTATGGAAGATGTTAGCGACCCACCTTTTCGAGCTTTGTGTAAAGAACAGGGGGCCGATTTGGTATATACCGAATTTGTTTCTAGCGAAGGCTTAATTCGTAATGCGGCTAAAAGCGTTATGAAGCTAGATATTTATGAGAAAGAGCGCCCTGTGGGGATCCAGATTTTCGGAGCTAATTTGGATAGCATGTTACAAACCATAGATATTGTAGCCGAATCTAAACCCGATATCATAGATATTAATTTTGGTTGTCCCGTAAAAAAAGTAGTAAGTAAAGGTGCGGGTGCAGGTATTTTAAAAGATGTGTGTCTTATGGAGCAACTTACCGCCGAAATGGTAAAACGCACCAATATTCCTATTACCGTAAAAACCCGCTTAGGTTGGGATCATGACTCGATAAGAATTGTGGAGGTTGCCGAGCGTTTACAGGATGTAGGCTGTAAAGCTATTTCCATTCATGGGCGCACGCGAGCCCAGATGTATAAAGGTGAAGCCGATTGGAAACCTATTAGGGAGGTGAAAAACAACCCACGAATGCATATTCCAGTTTTTGGAAATGGTGATGTGGATTCTCCAGAAAAAGCGATGCTTATGCGCGATGAATTTGGTTTAGATGGTTGTATGATTGGGCGTGCTAGTATTGGAAATCCATGGTTTTTCAAGCAAGTGAAACACTTTTTTGAAACCGGCGAGCATTTAGCCCCAATTTCTTTAGAAGCACGTGTGGAAGCTGCACGCCGACATTTACAAATGGCTATCGATTGGAAAGGAGAAACTTTAGGTGTTTTTGAAACTCGAAGACATTATACCAATTATTTTAAAGGTATTCCGCATTTTAAAGATTATCGAATGAAAATGGTAACTTCAGACCATTCCGAAGATGTTTTTGCTGCCTTCGATGAGGTTTTAGGGAAGTTTGCAGGGTACCAGTTTACAGAGTAAGGTGTTTGCTTTAGGCTTTATGCAATAGTCCATAGTCCATAGTCAATAGTCAATAGTCAATAGTCAATAGTCAATAGTCAATAGTCAATAGTCAATAGTCAATAGTCAATAGTCAATAGTCAATAGTCAATAGTCAATAGTCCAAACAATAAAGATAACAAAATTTTTACTTCTACTATTTAATTTTTTACTTCTAACTTAAAATGGCCTTCGACACGCTCCGGCTGACATGTCTTAGCTATACGCTATAGGCTGTACGCATAAGGCATATAGCATTCAGCTTAAAGCATTATTTCTGCAAAGATGTTAAATTCTTAAAAATTCAAACGTTTTCGTGAAAAAACTCATTTTTTAACACTCTTTAATTAGTTACATTTGTAGGACAAATTTTTAAAAGTTAATATAAAGAGCTATGAAAACGTTAAACGATTTTGATTTCAAAAATAAAAAAGCCTTAATTCGAGTAGATTTTAATGTGCCATTAAATGAGCAATTTGAGGTTACAGATGCCACTAGAATTGTATCTGCAAAACCAACCATAATCAAAATTTTAGAAGATGGAGGGAGTTGTATTTTAATGTCGCACTTAGGGCGTCCAAAAGGATTTCAGGATGAGTTTTCATTAAAACATATTGTTGGAAAGGTTGAGGAAGTTTTAGGTGTAGAATTAAAGTTTATTGCCGATTGTATTGGTGATGAGGCTGAAGCAGCAGCTAATAGCCTAGAACCAGGTCAAGTTTTATTATTAGAGAACTTACGTTTTTATAAAGAAGAAACTGCAGGAGATAAGGCTTTCGCCGAAAAATTATCAAAATTAGGTGATATTTATGTGAATGATGCCTTTGGTACAGCACATAGAGCGCATGCTTCAACAACCATTGTCGCACAGTTTTTTGAAGGTAAAAAATGTTTCGGAAGCTTATTAGCACAAGAAATTGAAAGTATTCAAAAAGTTATGCAAACTGGAGAAAAACCAGTGTTAGCGATTCTTGGTGGTGCTAAAGTGTCTTCTAAAATTACCATTATCGAAAATATTTTAGACAAAGTAGATCACCTTATCATTGGTGGGGGAATGGCCTTTACTTTTGTTAAAGCTCAAGGCGGAAAAATAGGAAACTCTATTTGTGAAGATGATAAAATGCCTTTGGCTTTGGAGATTTTAGAACAAGCTAAAGCTAAAAACGTACAAGTTCATATTCCTGTTGATACTGTAGCAGCCGATGCTTTTAGTAATGATGCTAATAAACAAATTGTTGATATTTATGCCATTCCTGATGGTTGGGAAGGTGTAGATGCCGGACCAAAATCTATCGCAGCTTTTGATAAAGTAGTTCAGGAGTCTAAAACCATTTTATGGAACGGTCCGTTAGGGGTTTTCGAAATGGAATCTTTTGCAAATGGTACTATAGAGTTAGGAAATTCGATTGCAGAAGCGACTAAAAACGGAGCTTTTTCACTTGTAGGTGGAGGCGATTCGGTAGCTGCTGTAAAGCAATTCGGATTTGAAGATAAAGTAAGTTATGTAAGTACAGGTGGTGGAGCCATGCTTGAGAGTTTAGAGGGTAAAACCTTACCAGGAATTGCTGCCATTTTAGAATAAATAGCGCTTAAGTTTTTAGTTTAGCGTAAAATACACGAATTTTGCCATATTATCGTTCAATAAGTATTGATATAGATTATATGGCATTTCGTTTTTTTACACTTTTAGTTTTTCTAAATATAGGCACAGGTTTTTCTCAAGTGCCAGATTCAATTTCTCTTCAAAATCATATTATAAAAGACAGCTCTAAAGTTAGGAGTACTGTTGTTAAAGACACTTTATTGGATAGCAGGCAGGCCGTTGCAAAAAGGGTTGCTGTAGATAGTTTTTCTATAAAAAACTTAAAAGATCACGAATTGGCCGCACAATTTGATGCGAAATGGCATGATGAGTTGTTTAATAATAATCTGTACGACACGATTTCTAAATCGATTGCAGAGCTCGATTATGAGCCTGTAATTTATACAGAATTGCCTACCGATACACTTAAAGCTCGTTTAAAGGCGCTTAATGCAAGAACACCTTTTAATGTAGAATATAACCCAGCTTTAGAAAGTGTAATTAAATCTTATTTAAAAAACAGGCCCAAAACATTACAAAGACTTATCAATTTAAGTGCTTTTTATTTTCCAATGTTTGAGGCTGAGTTAGACAAACACGATATCCCATTAGAGATAAAATATTTAGCCGTTGTAGAATCGGCATTAAAACCTAGGGCGAAATCTAGAGTAGGAGCAACAGGATTATGGCAATTTATGTTTACTACAGGTAAAATGTATGGCTTAAATGTAAGTAGTTATGTTGATGAGCGTAGCGACCCCATTATGTCTACCGAGGCAGCAGCCAAATATTTGTCTAAACTTTATAAGATATTTGGTGATTGGGATCTGGCTTTAGCGGCCTATAATTCGGGGCCTGGTAATGTTACCAAAGCTATACGTCGTTCGGGAGGGTATCAAAATTATTGGAATATTCGTCATAATTTACCAAGAGAAACTGCTGGATACTTGCCGGCCTTTTTAGCGAATATGTATATTTTTGAATATGCTCAAGAACATGGGTTTAAACAGGTCAAGCCCGAAATTGCTTATTTTCAAACCGATACCGTAAAAGTGAAGCATATGATTACACTCGATCAGGTTTCTGAAGTTACAGGAACATCTATTGAAGAGCTTCAGTTTTTAAACCCATCTTATAAATTAGATATTATTCCGTATTTAAAAGAAGAAGATTATGTATTGCGTTTACCACTTGATGTGATAGGTGATTTTGTAAATAATGAAGATGAGATATATGCTTATGCAAAAGCTGAATTTAATAAACGCGAAAAGCCACTGCCTCAATTTTCAAAGGCCAGTGATAAAATTACTTATCGTGTAAAATCTGGCGATTATCTTGGTAAAATTTCTAGAAAATATGGTGTTCGAATAAGTGACTTAAAGCGCTGGAACGGTTTAAGAAGTAACAATATTGATATCGGACAACGTTTAACCATATATCCTAAAAGACCACATACGAGCACCAAGAGTGCTACAGCAAGTACAAATAAAGCCGCTACAACAAAGCGTTTATCTGGTCCAGTATCAACCTATACTGTAAAACAAGGAGACTCGCTTTGGAGTATTTCTCAAAAATTTTCAGGAGTTTCTGTGCAAAATATTATAGATTGGAACGGTATTAGTGGGACTAAATTAAAACCTGGGATGAAATTAAAAATTTCAAAAGGATAATTTAAAAAAAAGATACTTGTATTATGAGAAACATGATGTGTTCAGTAATCGTTCTATTGTTACTTAGTTCTTGTGGGAAAACTGAAAAAAAGGCTGATGATGAATTTCTTCCTGATGCTTCAGGAGCCATTAATAACGTATCGGTAGTTACCGAAAATGATTATTGGGATGGTCGCGTGGGTGATGCCATTCGATCGGTATTAACAAAACCTATTTATGGCCTACCACAAGACGAACCTATGTTTAGTATTAGCCAGATTCCACCATCTGTTTTTTCCGGTTTTGCCACAAAAAACAGAACGGTTTTAATCATTAAACCTAATAAGGAGCAAGGTTTTGAGGTTTTAAGCAATGTATACGCTAAGCCACAAAAAGTGATTGTTGTTTCTGGAACGACTAGAGAGGAAATTATAGAAGAGCTCACTAAAAATGAATCTCAAATTATAAACACTTTTAGACAAGAAGAATTAGCCGAGCGTCAACGTCAAATGAAAAAATCGCCACATACTTTTAAGTCTATAAAGGAAAAGTTAGGCTTAAGTATACAATTTGCTTCAATTTATAGAAAGGCTACCGAAACCGATAACTTTTTCTGGTTTAGAAAAGATATTACCACAGGAACAAATAATTTAATGATTTATGAGTTGCCTTTTGATGCCATTAAAAGGAACGATAGTGTGGTAAAACAAATTATTAAAATTAGAGATTCCATTGGAAAAGCATACATTCAAGGGCCTTTAGAAGGGTCTTATATGGTTACAGAAGACGCCTATGCTCCATTTATAGTAGAGACGCCTATAAATAACAAACCAGCATTAGAAACTCGAGGTATTTGGGATGTTAAAAATGCTTTTATGGGCGGACCGTTTATCAATTATGCTATTGAAGACAGCAAAAACAACCGTTGGGTGGTTATTGAAGGTTTTTCTTTTGCGCCTTCAGTTGAGAAAAGAAACTACATGTTAGAATTGGAATCAATTATCCGTTCGGTTAAAATTGAATAAATGATAAGGGCTTTTTTAATGAAATTTCATTGATGAAAACCCCTTAATACAAAAAGACCAGTACATGTGTTGTACTGGTCTTTTTGTGTTTTTTTGAAGAGTTTTTTTAGTCTTTTTTCTCGATTTTAGGGTCTTCTTCTTCTTCTTTGCTAGCATCTTTAAATTCTTTGATGCCACTACCTAAACCACGCATCAATTCAGGAATTTTTTTACCTCCAAATAAAAGTAAAACAACCACCACAATTAAGGCTATTTGCCAAGGTCCGATGGCTAATGGTAACATATGTAAGTTCATAGCTTGTAAATTTAAAAAACAAAGTTAATAATTAATGTTTAATAATATCGTTTTAAGGATAACTTTAGCATTTATATGTCTTTTCTTGGACTGTAACAACCGTACTATCTCATAAATTCTATTTATTTTTGCTGCGCATGGCTGAAACAAAAAAGAAACAAAAAAGAAGAATAAGAAAACTACTGGATAAATACCGGTTAGTGATTCTTAATGAAAATACTTTTGAAGAGCGTTTGTCTTTCAAATTGACGCGTTTAAACGTATTTGTTATGGGGTCACTTGTTGCGGTGTTTTTTATTTCGGTAACCTATCTTATTATCGCACTAACGCCATTGCGCGAATATATTCCAGGGTATTCTTCTACAGCATTGAAAAAGAAAGCCACCGAACTTAGTTATAAAACCGATTCTTTACAACAGGTCATTCTTATGAATGATCGCTACTATAGTTCTATAAAAAAAGTATTAACAGGCGATGTGAGTCAGGTCGATTTTAATAGAGACTCTATAATTAATGCTGTTAAAATTGAAGCTAGTGAGGTGGATTTAAATCCGATTGCCGAGGATTCTATTTTGCGTCAGAAAGTAGATAAAGAAGATAAATACAATTTGTTCGAATCGGCAACATCGTCAACCAACTTTGTATTGTTTCCGCCTGTTAGTGGAGCGATAAGTGCATCGTATAATACAAAAGACAAGCATTATGCTGTAGATATTACTGTGGCGAAGGATACACCAATAAAAGCCACTGCCGATGGCGTTGTTATTTTTTCAGAATGGACGGCTAGTACAGGTTATGTGTTGATTTTAGAACATAGTCACGACTTAATATCTATTTATAAACATTGTTCGGCTTTAACTAAAGTGCAGGGCGATTTAGTAAAAGCAGGTGAAGTTATCGCTACCGCAGGAAATACTGGAGAATTATCAACAGGACCACATTTGCATTTTGAACTTTGGAACGATGGATACCCCATTAATCCCACAAACTTTATCGATTTTAAATAAATGATGTCAATAAAATCTGCTTTAGCAAAACCCTTTGCAAAAATTATATACAATAAAGTTCAAAAATGGGCTAACAACCCTGTGAAAACACAAGAAATGGTGTTTCAGGATCTTATCGCCAAGGCTACAAGTACCGCTTTTGGTCGCGATCATGATTTTATTAGTATTAACAGTCATGCCGATTTTGTAAAACGTGTCCCTATTAGGGATTATGAGGCATTAAAGTTCTATGTAGACCGCGTGGTGGCAGGAGAATCGGATGTGCTTTGGAAAGGCAAACCACTGTATTTTGCCAAAACCTCTGGAACAACTTCAGGGGCTAAATACATTCCGTTAACCAAGGAAAGTATGCCCAATCATGTAGAAGCAGCAAGAAATGCTATTTTGATGTATATTCATGAAACAGGGAAAACCAAGTTTGTAGATGGTAAAATGATTTTTTTACAAGGAAGCCCTGAACTTAAAGAACAAAATGGAGTGAAATTAGGACGGTTGTCGGGCATTGTAGCGCATTATGTTCCTAAATATCTTCAAAAAAACCGTTTGCCGTCGTGGGAAACGAATTGTATTGATGATTGGGAAACTAAAGTCGATGTTATCGTAGATGAGACGCTTCATGAAAATATGACGATTATTTCAGGCATACCATCATGGGTTCAAATGTATTTTGAAAAACTTCAGCAAAAAACAGGAAAACAAATAGGGGATATTTTTAAAAATTTCAACCTTTTTATTTTCGGAGGAGTTAACTATGAGCCTTATCGAGCAAAGTTTGAAAATCTTATAGGGCGCAAAGTAGATAGCATAGAATTATATCCAGCCAGTGAAGGTTTTTTTGCTTACCAAGACAAGCAGCATGAAAAGGGCATGTTACTCTTACTAAATTCTGGGATTTTTTACGAATTTATAAAAGCCGATGAGTTTTTTAATGAAAATCCAAAGCGTCTCACTATTAAAGACGTAGAAATAGGCGTTAATTATGTAATGATTATTTCGACTAACGCCGGTTTGTGGGGGTATAATATTGGTGATACCATTCAGTTTACCTCAACAAAACCGTATCGTGTTATTGTTTCAGGGCGTATTAAGCATTTTATTTCAGCTTTTGGCGAGCATGTTATTGGTAAAGAAGTAGAACAGGCCATGCAAGAAGCCACTGCTGGTACCGATGTTCGGGTTTCCGAGTTTACCGTAGCTCCCGAAATTACACCAGAAACAGGATTGCCTTACCATGAATGGTTTGTTGAGTTTGAAAATGAACCTGAAGATCTTTCCGCTTTAGCGAAAAAAATAGATGAATCTCTGCAAAAACAAAATACGTATTACTTTGACTTGATTGAGGGCAAAGTGTTACAACCATTAAAAATCACAAAAGTTAAGAAGGGCGGTTTTCAAGCCTATATGAAGTCGCAAGGAAAATTGGGTGGTCAAAATAAAATTCCAAGGTTGTCAAACGATAGAAAAATTGTTCAAGGTTTTCAAGATTAAGATTCAAGCAATAATGTTATCTTTGACGCGCATTTAACCGATTTTATGGCAGGAAAAAAACTTCATACAAGAACAAGGGCGCAAGAGAGTTCTAATGCGATTGAGCGCATGTATATTACGATGCGTCACCTGTTTAATCGTGGGTTTTATAAGCCTATGGGAATTTCTGGAGAGACCTTAAGGGAGGCTTTGTTGCTTTTAAGACCCGAGATTTATGGGTCGGTTGGTGACGAAAAGGCCGAACTGGAAGGTCTGTTATATGTTATTGATCGCCTACCTCAAGGCATTGAAGAGTGTACCTTTATAAATCTAACTAGTGATGAAGGTTATTCAAATTCACATTTTGAATCCATAGTTCCTAAAAAGCGTCGTCGTAATTGTTACCGCATTGACGATGAGCAGATCAACATTGAGATTACTAGAGGTCGATCGGAAATCTACGATATATTAACCCATCTTACATTTATATTTATTGAATCTCATAAAATTGGTCGACGTGTTTTAATTGATGAAGACGGTGCTACTACAAGGGATTGGGTGAAACTAGAAACAGCAGTGCTTTCTAAAAAGAAGCTGTCTCGGGAGCAGCGCGAAGTAGCGATTACGCATGCTGCGAATATTTTAGGGCGTACTTTTAATGAAATAAACACGATTTATAGCGCTTATGCGATGCCATCTCAGCCCGAACGCTTTTTGCATATTGTATATTGGTTGGGAAAATTAGCTATTGAGGAGCTTACCAATCACGATAAAAGAACCATAACCTTTAGTCCGGTTTTAAGAGAACGTATTGGTCATCATATTCATGGCGAAATATGGGCTGATACCATAAAAGAAACGCTTTTTAAAGTAGGTTTGTTAAACCGTCCTATTCATATTATTAGCGCTAATATGCATAGCGTGATGAATTCGTTTTTTGCTAAAGAAGCTTTAAAATTACAGAATTCTAAAAAAGATATTTTCGAAGTATACGAATCTTTAAGTCAGCCAGAAAACGAAACTTCAAGACATAAAATTTCCAAAGAAGCTTTGCAAAATGGCATGATTTATATCAAGGATACCTCGGGGGCTAATATTGATGTTCAGCTTTTTGATACGGCTAAATTTGATGCTTCAAAGTTAGGTGTTAAAGCTTCTGAATCCATTTTAAAAGATGAGCAACCTATTATTCTTGTTATGGATTATGCCTTCGGTGAGCAAGCCTATGAAACTATAGATGAGTTACTCAAGCCGTATAAAGCAAAAGAATCTGAAATTCATTTAAATGTAGATTCTGTATCTATTATGGGTAAAGCTGGAATTTTAGAAGGAGGTAAAGGGGATATCATGATTCCGTCTGCACACATTTTTGAAGGTACTGCCGATAATTACCCGTTTAAAAATGAACTTAAAAAGGAAGATTTAGCAGGGCAAGGTATTTCGGTTTACGAAGGTTCTATGATTACAGTATTAGGTACATCACTTCAAAATAAGGATATTTTAAAATTCTTTTTTAATTCTACCTGGCGTGTTATAGGACTAGAAATGGAAGGGGCACATTATCAAAAAGCAATACAGGCGGCGTCAAAAGTTAGAGGAAATATTGCCGAAAATGTAAAAGTAAGATATGCTTATTACGCTAGTGATAATCCCTTAGAAACAGGGGCAACTTTAGCTTCTGGAGGTTTAGGAGCTTCTGGAGTGAAACCAACATATTTAATAACAAAAACCATATTAGAACAAATACTTAATTAAAAAATTATTATGAGTAACGAAGAGCAGAAGCCACAGCAATCTGAAGAGGTTGATTTAGGGCAATTATTTAAGGTTATCGGGAAAGGTTTCGAACGATTTTTTAAGTTTATTGCAAGTATTTTTATAGGCATATATAAGTTGGTTATAGCATTACTGGCGCATTTTTATATATGTAAAATTTGGTACGCTTTAGCTATAATTATTGGGTTTTGTATTGGTTACTATCTAGATTCTAAAACAGTTAAATCTTATGGTGCTAACATGTATGTTGAAACTAATTTTAATTCGGCGCGACAAGTTTATGAAAATGTTAAGCAGCTAGATCAACTCACCTCAGATCAGGATTCTTTGCGTTTAGCATCTATACTGAATATAGAGCCTTCTCAAGCAGCAAAGTTAAAAGGTTTTTTTATTAGTCCTTCAATAGATGAGAACCAGGTTGCCGAAATGTATTCAGGCTTTTATACTAAATTAGATTCTTTATCAAGAACAGAAATGACATACGATCGTTATGTGAAGTCTTTAACGGCTACAAACTATCCGATTCATCAAATAGGGGTAAGGGCAACCGATAAATCCATATTTAAAACGATAGAACCGGGAGTAAAACAAAAACTTATTGATAATCCATATTTGGAAAATTTGGTTTTAGCAAACAAAAGGAATTTAGAAATGGAGGAAGCGGCGTTGCTAAGTCAAATTCAAAAAACAGACTCCTTAGCTAATGAATATTTAAAAATTAGAATAAACGAATCGCGTAAGGAGCCTGTTCAGGGGTCGGGAACCAACCTTTATATGGCAGGAGATAGTGATTCAAATGGTTTGTTAGTGGACGAATCCAAGGTGATTGAAAAACGTTTACATCTGGAAGAGTTAAGACGTGAAGTTAATTTAAGAAAAGCTGAAGAGTTTGGTGTTCTTAATATTATTTCTGGATTCCCTCAAACTGGTTATGATATTAGAAAATGGACCGATAAAAAGAAATTTGTGTACCCTCTAGTTTTATTTGGATTAACATTTGCGTTTTTTGCATTTTTAGGTTTAGGGAAGTTTCTTGAGGCTGAAAGTAAAAAATAAGTTTTTATAATTAATTATAAATGATTTTTAAATCTCAGGTTAATTCATTAATCTGAGGTTTTTTTTATGATTTAGATTAAATTTTGTGTCTTTGTATTCATGTTTTAAATGTCTTTTAGACTTTTATGAAGCTAACACCGTTTGTAAAGGACCTAATTACATCAAAAAATGAATTAGAAATATTAAGTTATGAATATATTAATTACTGGAGGTGCAGGTTTTATTGGTTCTCATGTGGTGAGGCTTTTTGTTAAAAATTATCCTGAATATCACATCTTTAATTTGGATGCTCTTACTTATGCAGGGAACCTTGAGAATTTAAAAGATATAGAGGGAAAATCAAACTACACCTTTGTTAAAGGAGATATCACTGATGAACCTTTTATAAACAACCTTTTTAATTCAAAAGAGTTTGATGCTGTGATTCATTTAGCAGCAGAATCGCATGTCGATCGTTCGATTACCGATCCTTTAGCCTTTGTGAAAACAAACGTTATTGGAACTATGGTGCTTTTAAATGCCTGTAAAGAACTATGGAAATCCAACTTTGAAGACAAACGTTTTTATCATGTAAGTACCGATGAGGTTTATGGAACCTTAGGGGAAACGGGCTTATTTACCGAAAAGACATCCTATGACCCAAATTCGCCGTATTCGGCTTCAAAAGCCAGTTCAGATCATTTTGTTCGGGCTTATGGTGAAACTTATAATTTACCGTATGTGATTTCTAACTGTTCTAATAACTACGGTCAGTTTCAGTTCCCAGAAAAACTCATTCCATTATTTATAAATAACATCATTCAAAATAAAGCGTTGCCTGTTTATGGTGATGGTAACTACACAAGAGATTGGTTGTATGTTAAGGATCATGCTAAAGCTATCGATTTGGTTTTTCACCAAGGGAAAAATGCAGAGACTTATAATGTTGGCGGATTTAATGAATGGAAAAACATCGATTTAGTGAAACTTTTATGTGCACAAATGGATGAAAAATTAGGAAGAAAAGTGGGAACATCAGAAAGGTTAATTACCTACGTTAAAGATAGACCAGGACATGATTTACGTTACGCTATTGATGCTTCTAAAATTAATAAGGAACTAGGTTGGAAACCATCAGTCACTTTTGAAGAAGGTTTAGAAAAAACGATAGACTGGTATTTGTCTAACGAAACTTGGTTAAAAAATGTTACTAGCGGTTCGTATTTAGAATATTACGAAAAACAATATAATTAGGAGTAATTAAGGGAGATGTGTCAGCCTGAGTTTGTCGAAGGGCAATAAAAGGTAAAAGTTAAATATTAGATATTAGAAGTTTAAAAGCCTATATCACCATAACATCACAATAATAAACAAAATGAAAGGAATCATATTAGCAGGCGGCTCGGGAACACGATTACATCCTTTAACTTTATCGGTAAGTAAGCAACTTATGCCAATTTACGATAAGCCCATGATATATTACCCGCTTTCTACTTTAATGTACGCGGGTATTCATGAGGTTTTAATCATATCCACACCTAAAGATCTACCGTTGTTTAAAGATTTATTGGGGGATGGAAAAAAGTATGGTTGTAGTTTCGAGTATGCTGTACAAGAAGAGCCTAATGGTTTAGCCGAAGCTTTTATAATTGGTGCAGATTTTATTGGTAACGACAAAGTGGCTTTAATATTAGGGGATAATATTTTTTATGGGACAGGTTTAGCAAAACTTTTGCAAGCCAATAATAATCCCGAAGGAGGTATTATCTATGCGTATCGAGTTCATGACCCCGAACGTTATGGTGTTGTTGAATTTGACGAAGCGGGACAAGCCATTTCAATAGAGGAAAAGCCTGAACAGCCTAAGTCAAATTATGCTGTACCAGGGATTTATTTTTATGATAATTCGGTTGTAGACATTGCTAAAAATATAAAGCCGAGCCATCGCGGCGAGTTAGAAATCACAGATGTTAATAGAGTTTATCTTGAACAAGGAAAGCTTAGTGTAAGTATTTTAGATCGCGGTACTGCTTGGTTGGATACTGGAACCTTTCAATCGCTTATGCAAGCCTCACAGTTTGTTGAGGTTATCGAAGAACGACAAGGGTTAAAAATAGGCGCAATTGAAGCTGCAGCTTTTGAAATGGGATATATTAACGAAAAACAATTTATAGATTTAGCAGAGCCTTTGCTTAAAAGTGGCTACGGTAAAAACTTATTGGGTCTACTAAAAAAGAAATAAAGCCCTATCAATACAACTATTACAAAGTATTGTTATCGGGTTTGTATAAATTAAAATTAATAGAGAATACGAATACAACGAATGATTGTAAAAGAAACGAAATTAAAAGGCTGTTTTTTAATAGAACCTACCGTTTTTGGAGATGAACGCGGCTATTTTTTAGAAAGTTATAATCAAAAAACCTTCAATCAATTAACAGGGCTTGAGGTTGATTTTATTCAAGATAATGAGTCTTTTTCTACCAGAGGGGTTTTAAGAGGGTTGCATTTTCAGCGAGGTGAGCATGCCCAGGCAAAATTAGTTCGCGTTATTCTAGGAGCGGTTTTAGATGTTGTTGTGGATTTAAGAAAGGGATCTCAAACTTATGGAGCGCATTACACAGTGGTGTTATCATCAGAAAACAAAAAACAACTCTTTGTTCCTAGAGGCTTTGCCCATGGTTTTGTAGTTTTAAGTGAAACGGCCTTATTTGCTTATAAATGTGATAATTTTTATAATAAAGCTTCAGAAGGCGGTATTATTTATAACGATAAGACTTTAAATATTGATTGGCAATTAGAGGCTTCTGAATTTATTATTTCAGAAAAGGATCAAGTCCTTCCTAACTTTGAAAATGTGATTTTATAATGAATATTTTAGTCACCGGCTCTAATGGCCAATTAGCAAGTTGTATCAAAGATTTGGAAGATCGGTATAAAGAGTTAAATTTTATATACACCGATTCGACTTCTTTAGATATCTGTGATTTGGAGCAATTAAAATCATTTTTTCAGGACAATTATTGCCTTGATTACTGTATCAATTGTGCTGCATACACAGCTGTTGATAAAGCAGAAACAGAAATAGAAAAAGCTTTTAAAGTGAATGCTGAAGGTGCGAAAAACTTAGCTCTAGTTTGTCAAGAAAACCAAGTGGTATTATTGCATGTTTCAACCGATTTTGTATTTGATGGCCAAAAAACAACGCCCTATACCGAAGATGATACTCCAAACCCAATTAGTGTATACGGAGCTTCAAAACTGCAAGGTGAAGTTGAAATTCAAAAGTTATTAAAAGAACATTTTATCATTAGAACCTCGTGGTTGTACTCCAAGCATGGTAATAATTTCATGAAAACCATGTTGCGATTGGCCGAAACACGAGATGAAATTTCGGTCGTTTCCGATCAAAAAGGCACCCCAACTTATGCAGGTGATTTGGCCGGTGTTTTACTTGAAATAATTAGCTCAAAAAGTTCTGCATTTGGGTTGTATCATTATAGTAACGAAGGGGAGGTGTCTTGGTATGATTTTGCTAAGGCTATTTTTGAATATTCTAATTTGGATATAAGATTGAATGCCATTCCTACTAAGTCTTATCCAACGCCTGCAAAGCGCCCTGAGTATAGTGCTCTTGAAAAAAGAAAGTTAATAAGGCTGCTAAATCTAGAAGTTCCAAATTGGAAAGATAGCTTGTTAAAGATTCTAATATAATTAGGTGTTTTGAATTAACTAAAAACCTTGATTTGTTAAAATATGGTTGTTGTTAAGTAATAGCTGTTATTAATCTTGTTTGAACACAGAATTGTGTTATTTTTGTGAATTGTTTGTAAAAAATATTTAAATGTTCGATTTAACAGGAAAGTCTATATTAATTACCGGGGGTACTGGATCTTTGGGTAAAGCATTAACAAAACATATTTTAATAAAATACCCAGAAGTAAGAAGGTTGATTATATTTTCAAGGGATGAGCAGAAGCAATTTCAAATGGCTCAAGAATATCCTATAGAAAAATATCCTCAAATAAGGTTTTTTATAGGTGATGTTAGAGATAAGGAAAGATTAGTGCGCGCTTTTAAAAGTGTTAATTATGTAATTCATGCGGCAGCAATGAAACATGTCCCTATTGCAGAATATAATCCGGAAGAATGTATTAAAACTAATATTGGAGGTGCACAAAATATTGTTGATGCTTGTTTAGATACAAAAGTCGAGCGTGTAGTTGCATTATCTACAGATAAAGCTTGTGCACCTATTAATTTATATGGTGCTACAAAATTAACTTCAGATAAATTATTTATTGCTGCAAATAATATCAAAGGAGATAATCCTATCCGTTTTTCAGTAGTACGTTATGGTAATGTTATGGGGTCAAATGGTTCAGTGATTCCTTTCTTTATTAATAAAAAGAAAGAATCCAATACTTTGCCAATTACTGATCCTAATATGACACGATTTAATATTTCACTTCAAGGAGGGGTTGATATGGTTATGCACGCCTTAGAGCATGCATGGGGAGGTGAATTGTTTGTGCCTAAAATTCCATCATATAGGATTTTAGATGTAGCTGAAGCTATTGGTCCAGATTGTGACAAACCTGTTGTAGGGATAAGACCAGGCGAAAAGGTTCATGAAGAGATGATAACACCCTCTGATTCATTTTACACTTATGATTTGGGTAAATATTATACTATAATTCCTGCTACACATTCCTGGAAAATAGATGAGTTTATAAGTACTTTCAATGCTAGAAAAGTACCATTAGGGTTTAGTTATAACTCTGGTGAAAATGAAGAATGGGAAACTATTGAAAGTTTAAGGTCGTTAATTACTGAGCATGTTGATGCTACTTTTGAAGTGTAATGAGGAATAAAGTGATACCATATGGAAGGCAATCTATTAATCAAGATGATATTGATGTAGTTGTTAATACATTAAAAGCTGATTTTTTAACTCAAGGACCAAAAATAAAGGAATTTGAAGATGATTTTGCTAATTATGTAGGTGCTAAATATGCTGTAGCTGTTAGTAATGCAACAGCGGGTTTACATTTAGCTGTTTTAGCATTAGGATTGAAAACAGGTGAGCGCGTTATTACAACGCCAATAACTTTTGCTGCGTCTGCGAATTGTGTAAAATACGTAAACGGTGAAGTATGGTTTGCTGATATAGATCCCAATTCCTACCTCTTAAGTTTAGAAAGCACCAGAAAACTAATTGAAAGTAAACCCAAAGGATTTTTTAAAGGTATTATACCTGTGGATTTTGCCGGACTTCCTGTGGATATGGAAGCTTTTAGAGCTTTAGCTGATAAACACGATTTATGGATTATTGAAGATGCATGCCATGCACCTGGAGGTTATTTTACAGATTCAAAAGGTGAAAAACAAATGTGTGGTAATGGTAATTATGCCGATATAGGCATATTTTCATTTCATCCTGTAAAGCACATAGCTTGCGGTGAAGGTGGAATGATAACCACAAACTCAGAAAGCCTTTATAAAAAACTTGCTTTATTAAGAACGCATGGTATTACTAAAGATGACATGGCAGAAAATCATGGTGGTTGGTATTATGAAATGCAAGAATTGGGATTCAATTACAGATTGACCGATATTCAATCGGCATTAGGTATTTCACAACTGGCCAAAAATAATTCAGGTGTTACCAGAAGAAATGAGATAGCAAATGCCTATAAAGAAGCTTTTAGGGGGAAAATAAAGTTTCAATATGTGCCAGAAGGCGCATACAATGCCCACCATTTATTTATCATAGAGGTTGATGATAGAAAAGGTTTGTACGACTTTTTAAGAACTCAAAATATCTATGCTCAAATCCATTATATTCCCGTACATACTTTACCATATTATAAAACAATAGGCTATGGTGATGCCGATTTAAGTCAATCAGAGCACTATTACTCTAAATGTATAAGTTTGCCTATGTATCCTAGTTTGACAGATGAAGAGGTTGACTTTGTTATACAAAAAGTATTGCTTTTTTCGTCATGAGGGCAGTAGTTTTAGAATCCGAAAGATTAATTTTAAAGCCACTTTCTTTACTTCATTTATCAATGACATATGTTAATTGGATGAATGATATAGATGTTTATAGATATTTAGAAACAGGAGGCAATTATACTATTGATGATTTAGCTAATTACTTAAAGGAGCAGGAGGATAAGGATATTTTATTTTGGGCAATACATTTGAAGCATTCTGATAAACATATTGGAAATATAAAAATAGACCCTATTGATAAAAATAAAAAATCAGGAGAGTATGGTATTATGATGGGAGATAAAACAGAATGGGGCAAAGGTTATGCTTTAGATGCTTCGAAGCTTGTTTTAAACTATTGTCTTACCGAATTAAAGCTATGCCAAATAACCTTGGGAGTTGTTGAGAATAATTTATCGGCCATTAAATTGTATGGAAAATTGGGCTTTAAGCTAGAAAAAGTTGTAAAAAGCAGCGGAGTATATGGGGGTGAATTATGTAACTCTGTTAGAATGGTGAAAAAGAATGAATAGTAAACTTGTTTTAGGAACAGTTCAATTAGGGTTGAACTATGGTATTAACAATCAGATAGGACAGCCCTCATTAGACAAAGCATTTGGTATTTTAAATACAGCTTTTGATAATGGTATACAAATACTAGATACAGCTGAAGGCTATGGGAATTCTCATGAAATTATAGGTGAGTTCTTAAAAAATAATTCAAATAAGTCATTTGAAATCAATCCTGTCCTAAACATTTTTGATCTAATCAAAAGTCAACGATTTTACTGGTAATTAGCCATGTTTTTTATCTTTTTCAAAAAAGAACCCCTTGTGTATAATTTTGTTTGGGGGGAGGCTGCTCGTTAAAAGGGCTATCAATCCATTTTTGCAAATCCACTTTGACAAAAAGGTTAAGTCTTATAAAAGCTACTAAATTGGACAAGTACCAATTATATTTTGCATTTGCTTTTAAGGCTTTTAGGATGAGTATAGTAATAAGAGCCGTCCATATTTGTATCATTACGGCATTTTCAGAAGTTCCTATAAACGATTTAATATGTAGCTGTTGTTTGATGTCTCTAAAGAATATCTCAATATCCCATCTAGCTTTGTAGAGTTGGCTAATTGTGTTTGCTGTCCAAGACATTTGGTTGGTAATAAGTTCTATTTCCTGGTTATTTTTATCGTCCCATACAGCTATTCTACGTAGCTTCTTTGGGTATTTTGTTTTTGATTTAGCCCCTGTTAGCTCAATGATTTCATCTTTTAAAACATGATGATGTCTATTTTCTGGCAATTCTTTTTCTTTAATACTCTTAAATTGGATGTTTTCTTTGTGCCTAATTACAAAAAACACTTGGTTGCTGTCCCAAACGTTAAGTAACGAAAAATCATTATAAAATCGATCTGCGACAATAACCGAACGGCTAATCAAAGGAATATCGTAAGCTCCTTTATTATCTGCTGTTTTACCATCGCTAATATTTACATAGTGCGGTAAATTACCATCATAATCAAGCAAGGTGTGCATTTTTACAGCTCCTTTGTGGGTTTTGTATTTTGCCCAATCAAAGAGACTTAAACATAGACTTATCGTTGTAGAATCTAATAGAAATATCTTGGATTTAATTTTGAATTTAACACGTTTTAAGTGAGGGTGCTGTCCAAAACTTTTTAAAAGAACATAGTAGTAATCTCGATAAAGCGTCCAGTCTCGATGTTTGTTTTGATAGCTTATCGTTGATTTAGAAGGTGCTTTCTGTATGCCTAAATGATTAAGGTTTCCTGTGGCAGAGCGAAGTCCATTACTTATATCTCGGACGGATTGACTTTTTGCAAATTGACAAAACAACATGGAGACTAAATGTGTCCAACTATTAAATCCTTTTTGATGTTTATCTGTTCCCTTGGCTTTTACAAGTTTAGAAAAACTAGAACGGTCTAATTTGGAGATTATCTGAGAGAACAATGTTATATTTGTCATGGAGAAAGGTTATTTTTTGTTGTGCAACTCAAAAATAATATTTTGAGATACAAAATCCCTTTCTCTTTTTAAGCGTTTTGGACGCTATTGATTTGAAATTATTACGAAACTAGCGGCCAATACATTTGTTTCTAAAAATCAGTTTCTAAATCATATTAAAACTAATTGTAAAACATTAAATGTAGACCATCTTTATGGTTATATGTTTCATAACTACCACAGTTTTAAAGAACAAGAAGTGCTTTACCCTGAATTACTTAAAGCTAGGGATAAGAAGATTATAAATAAAGCAGGGATTTCGCTTTATACTAATGAGGAAATTGAAGATATTTTGATAAACTATTCTGATTTTGATTTTATACAAATACCATTTAATCTTTTTGACAATGCATCTAAACGAAAAGAACTTTTAGAGTATGCAAAATCAAAGAATATAGAAGTACATACTCGGTCAGTATTTTTACAAGGCTTATTTTTTATGCAAAGTAAATTATTACCAGAAAAGCTAAAATCATTAAAACCATATCTTGAAAAACTAGATGTGATTAAAGGAAGATATAATTTAACTATTGAGACGTTGGCATTACAGTATGTGCTGCAAAAAGAGTACATTGAACACGTACTTATTGGTGTTGAAACATCGGAACAATTAATGAATAATATTAATATTACTTTAAAGAAGCAAAAGGTACCCCATGATATTATAGACAGCTTCGATATAAGCGAAATAGAGTTATTAAACCCGTCAAATTGGAATTAAAATGAAGGTTGTAGTTGTTACTCAAGCAAGATCAGGTTCTACACGATTGCCAAACAAGGTTTTACTAAAGGTTAAAGAGAAAACACTTTTGCAAATTCATATAGATCGAATAAAGCAAGCCGAAGAAGTAGATTCTATTTTTATTGCTACAACAAATAAAAAGGTTGATGATGTCATTGAAGATCTTGCCAATAACTTGGGAGTAAACTTTTATAGAGGAAGTGAAAATGATGTATTGGATAGGTTTTATCAAACAGTAAAGGATATTAAGCCTGACTTTGTTGTAAGACTTACATCAGATTGCCCGCTTATCGACCCAAAACTTTTAGATGAAGTCATTAGTCAAGCCAAAACTAAAAACTTAGATTATTACGCAAATATTATTGAGGAGCGTTATCCTGATGGGCAAGATATAGAAGTGTTTAAGTTTTGGGCTTTAGAGAAGGCATGGAATGAAGCGAGTTTAATTTCAGACAGAGAACATGTAACGCCATATATTAGGAATAATTCAAGCTATAAAGGAGGTGAAGTGTTTAAATCTGAAAACCATGGTTTAAGAGATAATTACAGCCATGTTCGTTTAACGGTTGATGAATTTCAAGACCTTGAAGTGATTAAACATATTGTAAATGAGCTAGGCTTTGACCAAGATTGGAAAACATACGCAGATTATTATTTAAATAATCCGAAAATTAAAACACTTAATAGTACAATTGTTAGAAACGAAGGTTATCAAAAATCTGTTAATCAAGATAAAAATAACCAGTAACTTTGAATTCAGAATTATTTTTTAAAACCATGAATAAAGGAACAGGACAGCGGCTATATAAAAAAGCAAAAACATTAATTCCAGGAGGAACCATGTTATTATCTAAACGTCCAGAGATGTTTTTACCAGAAAACTGGCCATCCTATTTTTCGAAAGCAAAAGGATGTAAGGTTTGGGATCTTGATGGTAAGGAATATACTGATATGTGTATTATGGGGATTGGTACCAATACACTTGGTTATGGTAATGATGAGGTAGATAATGCTGTTTTACAAACTGTTAAAAATGGCAATATGAGTACGTTAAGCTGTCCGGAAGAGGTTGCTCTAGCCGAGAAATTGGTCGAAATTAACCCTTGGGCAGATATGGTTAGATTTGCCCGAAGTGGTGGCGAAGCTAATTCTATTGCTATAAGAATTGCAAGAGCGGCATCTGGAAAAGATAAAGTGGCTATTTGCGGCTATCATGGGTGGCACGATTGGTACTTGTCTGTAAACCACAATGACGGCGATGATCTTTCTGGGCACCTTTTACCAGGGTTAAACCCACAAGGTGTACCTAAAAACTTAAAGGATACTGTATATCCTTTCCGTTATAATAATTATCAAGAATTGTTGTCTATCATTGATAATAATGATATTGGTGTTATTAAAATGGAAGTAGTTAGAAATTTTGGACCCGAAGATAATTTTTTAAAAAAAGTTAGAGATTTGGCCACCGATCGAAATATCGTATTGATTTTTGATGAATGCACATCTGGTTTTAGGGAAACTTATGGAGGTATATACCAAAAATACGGAGTAGAACCTGATGTTGCCATGTATGGCAAAACAATTGGAAATGGGTATGCTCTAACCGCTGTGGTAGGAAAGAAATCAGTAATGGAAGCGGCTCAAACTTCATTTATAAGCAGTACCTTTTGGACAGAACGTATTGGGCCAACGGCAGCATTAAAAACCCTTGAAGTTATGGAGAATATGAAATCTTGGGAAATTATTACCGAGCAAGGCAAAAAAATGCAAAATCAATGGAAATCACTGGCCAAAACACATAATCTATCCATTTCTGTTGCTGGAATACCAGCATTAAGCACTTATGCTTTTAACAGCGACAGTGCTAATGAATACAAAACATTTGTAACCCAAGAAATGCTTAAAAAAGGCTTTTTGGCAAGTACTAACTTTTACGCTTGTACAGCGCATAAAGACAAGAATATAGAAGAGTATTTCGATGCTTTGGATGGTGTTTATAAAACTATTTCCGAATGTGAAGTAGGAAATAAAAATATCCATGATTTATTAGAGGGTCCCGTATGTCATTCAGGATTCAAGCGATTGAATTAAAAGTGATGGCAAAAAAAATAATTTTTAGGGCTGATGGAAATTCCACAAATGGATTAGGACATTTGTATAGGTTATTCAGTCTGGTTGAAATTGTTAAAGATTCATATGAGTTTGTGTTTTTAACGCATGAATCATCAACAAACGATGTTATTCCTAAAGCATATCCTACTGTAATTATTCCAAAAGCTATAGGTGTTGAGGAGGAGCCAGAGTGGATAGCCGCTAACTTATTTCCAGAAACGCATATCATTATTGCCGATGGTTACCAGTTTACAACATCATATCAAAAAGAAATAAAAGCAAAAGGCTACCGTTTGGTTTATGTTGATGATTTAGTAAAAGATCACATGTATGCAGATTTGGTTGTGAATCATTCTCCATATATTCGAGAAAAGCATTATACAAAAGAACCTTATACTAAGTTAGCACTAGGTACTCAATATGCTTTGTTAAGACCTTTATTTTTAGACGAAGCGACAAAGAATAAAACGATCACAACAATTGATACGGCTTTTGTATGTTTTGGTGGTGCAGATCCATATAATTTAACCATAAAAGCCGTTAAAGGTCTGTTGCAAATTTCAAATTTTAAAACTACCCATGTCGTTTTAGGAGGTGCTTATAAACATGAAGATATTTTTGCTCTAGAAGCAAAGCATTCTGATAAATTAAAAACATATAAAAACCTATCAGAGGAACAATTGATTAAAGTGATGCAACAATGTAATTTTGCTATTGCACCAGCAAGCACCATATTGTATGAGCTGTCTTGTGTTAAAATGCCTATTTTAAGTGGGTATTATGTGGGAAATCAAAAATACATTTATAAGGGTTTGTCTGAAAAAAGAACCATTTTTGAAGGTAAAGATTTTAGAAACTATTCAGTTAATGAATTTGAACAAAAAGTAAAATTAATTATAGAAAGTAATTCAATCCAGACCTATATAGATCATCAAAAAAGCTTATTTGATGGAAATAGTAAGGTTAGACTTTTAGGATTAATAAATGGACTAACTATTTCTTTTAGAAAAGCAATAGAAGAAGATGTTTTACAAGTGTTTAATTGGTCCAATGATGTCTTAGTAAGAAAAAATTCTTATAATTCTGAACCTATAAAATTGGAAAACCATAAAAAATGGTTTCACAAGAAAATTAGAGACGAGAACACCTTGTTTTTAATAGCATTAATAAACAATGAGCCAGCAGGTATTGTAAGATTTGAAATTGACGATAGCTATGCGACAGTTGGTATTTTAGTGTCAAAATCTTATAGAGGACAAAAACTAGCAGGAGAATTTTTAAAAGCCTCCGCAAAAAAATATTTCGAAATTTACAGTGTGCCTATTTTAGCATATATCAAAAAAGATAACAAAGCATCTGTCAAAGCATTTGAAAGTGCAAGATATACCTATTTTAAGGATGAAATAATAAGTGGATGTGTTAGTTTTGTATATAAATTAGAAAAAGAAGATGGTTAAAGATACATGTTTTATAATAGCAGAACTTTCTGCCAACCATGGAGGGAGTTTAGATATTGCGAAAGAAACGGTTAGAGCTGCAAAAAGAGCTGGGGCAGACGCGATAAAACTCCAAACTTATACTGCTGATACCATTACCCTAGATGTAAAAACCGATTACTTTAAAATAAGTCAGGGAACTGCATGGGACGGCCAATACCTATACGATTTATACAAAAATGCGTCGTTGCCATGGGAATGGCACAAACCGCTTTATGATGTAGCCAAAGAAGTAGGATTGGTTTGTTTTTCATCACCATTTGATAACACAGCTGTTGATTTTTTAGAGGAACTGAATACCCCAATTTATAAAGTGGCTTCTTTTGAAATTACAGATATTCCATTAATTCAATATATAGCGTCTAAGCAAAAACCTATGATTATTTCAACAGGAATTGCAACAGTAGAAGATATAGAGTTAGCTATTGGGGCTTGTAAAGCTGTTGGGAATAATAATATAACCATTTTAAAATGTACATCGGCCTATCCTGCAGCGCCCGAAGATGCAAATTTGCTAACTATCCCAGATATTTCAAAACGTTTTGGAGTAAGATCTGGACTGTCTGACCATACTATGGGCATTGAGGCACCAATGGTAGCCGTAGCCTTGGGAGCTACTGTCATAGAAAAGCATTTTATTTTAGATAAAAAAATTGGAGGAGCTGATGCACATTTTTCATTAGATGAGAACGAATTTAAACAAATGGTAGATGCTGTTCGATTAACTGAAAGTCTTATAGGAAAAGTAGATTATGACATGACTCCAAAAAAAATAAGAAGCCGAGAGTTTTCTCGTTCACTTTTTGTTACCCAAGATGTAAAAAAAGGAGATGTTATAACCCAAGAAAATATTAGGTCTGTAAGGCCCGGCTATGGTTTGCATCCAAAATATTATAATGAGATTTTAGGAAAAAAATTCATTGCAGATACAGAAAGAGGGGAGCCACTTTCACTTAACATTATTGAAAGCTTATAAAATGAAAATACTATTTATTGAAAATAGATATAAGACATTTTTTTTTGATTTAGTAGCCTGCCAATTAGAAAAATTAGGTCATGAAATTTTTTGGATAGTACAAAACCCCAATTTTTTACCTAAAACAGGGGATATTAAAACAATTAAATTTCCCCCTAAGTTTTACCAAAAAAAAAATAATGTTGATATAGCTGACATAATAAATTCGGATAGGCAAATAAATTACTTTAAAAAAAAAGAACTTTCTTACTTTTATTACTATTATCACGAAATAGAACAAATAGTAGAAGAGATTAAGCCAAATTATGTTTTTGGAGAAAGCACTGCTTTCCATGAATTGTTAACGATAAAAATATGTAGAGATAAGGAAATATTATTTCTACACCCCACTTCGTGCAGATACCCTGCAGGACGCTTCTCTTTTTATTTGTATGATACCGTCTTTCCTTACTTAGGAGAGCACAAAAAAATTTTAAAGCAGGACGCCTTATCTATTATTGAAAAAATAATGAGTAGGTCTTCGAAACCAGATTACATGAAGAAGACAAGCTTTAAAAAAATAAAAATATTAAAAGACAAAATTAAAATACTCAAAGGCTATGCTATGGGTGAAAGGTTTAATACACCCAATCCAATTGTAAAATATAGAATAGAGAAGCAGAAGAAAAATAATATAGAGAATTGGGATAAACATTCCGTATTTGAATTAGACAAAAATAAATTTTCTGTTGTGTACCCTATGCATTTGCAACCAGAAGCGAATATAGATGTTTGGGGAAGACCAAAGAGAGATCAATTAGAAACAATAAAAAAATTGTCAGCTAATTTAGAAGGCAATCAGTTGCTGTACGTAAAACCTAACCCAAAATCAAAATATGAGCTTTCAATAGAATTATTAAAGTTTATTAATGAAACTAAAAATGTAAAAATGCTCCATCACAGTGTTTCTATGGATGCAATTTTTAATAGTTCAGATTTGTTTATAACAGTAAACGGCACTATAGCTTTAGAATGTATATTTTCAAATAAGCCTGTTTTTACCTTGGTGGATGTTTTTTTTAATAAAGCCAAAAATTGTTTATTTCTAAAAAGTTTTAGCGATTTACAAGAATCAATTTCTAAAATTAAAACCGATACTTTCCCTACACTATCCAAGGATGAAAAAGTTGATTTTTTAAATTTGTTAAATGCAACTAGTTATACAGGAGTAATTTCAGATCCTTATTATAGTGATTATTCAGTTTCAAAGGAGAATATTAATAATGTAATTTTAGCATTTAATCACATTTTAAATAAATAAAAATTGAAATTAGTTTTAAGTTTATTAGTGTTTTTTTTGCCCTCATTCCTTGGTGTTTGGTTGCTAAGGGCTTTTGGGTATAAAGTAGGTAAAAAAGTTAAAATTGGTTTTTCATTTATAAAAGCAGACCAAATATATTTTGGAGATAATGTAAAGATAGGTCATTTCAATCTCTTGTTAAACAAGTCTTTAATGCTTGAACGTGAAGCTAAAATAGGTTATTTAAATATTCTGAAAGGCCCTTTTGAACTTGTGCTGAAAAAAAGTGCGGCAATAGGGAATAAGAATTATATAACACGAGGAGAGCTAGGAGTCACTTATGGAGAGTCAGTTTTAAAATTAGGAGAATTAACTAAAATAACAACAGGGCACCACCTTGATCTAACTCAATCAGTAATTTTTGGAGATTTTTCAATTTTGGCAGGAATCCGTTCCCAAATATGGACTCATGGCTATTATCATGCAGATACAGGTTCGGGAAGGGTTAGAATTGATGGTCAAATCCAGATAGGAGATAATGTTTACATTGGCTCAGGATCTATTTTTAATCCAGGGGTTAAGGTTGCAAATGCTATACATATAGGTGCTGGAAGTGTCATTTCAAAAGATTTAAAAGAGAAAGGCATGTATGTGGGGCAAGCTCTAAGATATTTAGATGCAGATATGGAAAAAGTGACCACAAAGCTTAAAAAAGTTGAAATCAAAAATCTTGTAGAACCTGTTTATACCAAAAATAGATAAATTAAAAATAATGATAGACGTAAAATCTATTTCTAATTTTTTTGGTAAATTTTCAATTGTACTAATCTTAATTGCATTAAACTTTTCATATTTAGTTGAAGGGTTAGTTGGGTTTACAGGTTTTAGAAATATAGTATTGTTAATAGGTTTAGGTGTTTTTTTTATAAAAATATTACTTTATCCTAAATTAGATATTTCTAAACCCTTTTTTGTTTACGTTCTTTTGGGCCTTTCAATCGCTTTTATTTCAGTCTTTTTTTGGCTATCCTTAGGTGAGATTAATGTTTATTTTACCCTAATAACAACGACTATAGTTTTAAGTTGTGGTGTGAAATTTTTAAAAAAGGCACTACTAGGTTTAGTCTTAATTATTTTGGTTTTGGCTATATATGAGTTTTTTACAAAAACATATGTTTTTGCGGTTTATAGAGATACTCAATGGGGAATAAAAGCTCTTGATCCTACCTTTTACGGAGGTAATTGGGGACTTTTTAGGGCTAAAGCACTTTTTGAAGGTCCATTGGCTCTTGCTCAATTTGCAATAGGTTTGGCGTTGTTATATAGAAAAAATTTAAAAATACTTGTGCTTTCAATTGTTTTAGCAATGTTATCAAACGGTAGGCTAGCCATGATTGTTTGTGCTTTAGCTTTAATATTTAGTTTAACAGAAAAATATAATATTATCAAATTTTTTTTAAGTAAAAAGGGATTAATAATTGTATTTTTTATTTTAATGGGATGTGTATTTGCTCTTAATTATTTTGTTACGGGTGCATCATTGGAACGGTTAAAGGGCGCGTTAGATTTTAGTGACCCATCTAACCAAGGACGATTCTATTATTGGACCGAAGGCATTAGCATGTATTTTGATTATAACCTTGTTCATTTGTTGTTTGGTAATAGCGGTTATTTTAGAAGTGTAATAGGAAATAGTGCCGAAAATGGATGGCTAATGCTTTTATTAGATAATGGTCTTTTTGGATTTTTATTTTATTTTCTTCCACCTGTATATATAACTTATTTAAGTTTAAGATTTAAAACAGGGCATTACATGTTTGTTGGCTTAATTTTTATCTGTATGATGATACAAACTTTTCATCTAGGAGCTTTAGCTAGCTTATTTTATTGGTTGATAATATATTTTTATTTAATAGATTTTAAAATAATTAGGGATGAAAAAAATTATACAAACACTTTGTCTTAGCCTTTTTATTTTATTTGTTGGAGCACAAAACAACGCTTATGTGTCAGAAACCAATTCTAGCAATAAAATAAAGGAAATAGATATTTTGGTTAATGATAAATATGAAGTAGGGGATTCAAGACGATATGGTGTTTTTCCAGATTCAATTAATAATAGAATCAACCCCAGAACAGGTAAGTCATTATTAACTTCAATATTAGATTTTGCTGAAGCTCATAACATAACGCTTAATTTTCCGAAAGGTTACTACGGCCTAAATTTAATTTTAGATTCTAGAAAAAATATTTCTTGTTATTTTAATCAAGCTGAATTTAACTTAGTTCATATTACAAATGATAAGGGTGCAAAATCTTCCAACATCAATTTTAAAGGTACACTAATACTCTATGATAGGTTTGATACCTATAATAGCCATAATATAAAGGCGGATTCCATAATTATAAGGACAGATACCGTAAAACATTTATCCAAATTAAGAAGCAGGGGCTGCCATATATATAAAGGGACAGAAAGTTTGCATATAAAGTATTTAAGGGTAGAAGATTTAGGGTCGGGAACTAAGTATTACCAGAATAACCATGCGGCATTAGCTCTGGATGGATTAAGGGAAAATCCAAAAAACATTACTATAGATGAGGTTTACATTGAATCTTCAGACAGGCACGGAGCCTATATTACAGGGAGCAATAATGTTTTTAAAAAAATCACCATAAATAGTTATGGTCAAGGTACCACGCAGTTTATGACAGGGTATGCAAGACTCAACTAAAGGAGAAGAAAGAGAACTCTCAGGCCTATGGATTAACAGATGTAATGATTGTGTTTTTGAAGAGGTTACCATTATTACCAAAAACTCACCTCACGGCATTCCCTTAAAGCTTGATGAAGGAAAGGCTAACCATCCCACTTTTATAAATAAACTTATTTTTGATACACCCTATAAAGACCCTATGGTTTTAGATAATGTACTAACAAATGTTTTGGTTAAAAGGTTAGAAACTACAGATGGTAATTAAGTTTTTTAGGCACAGAAATAGTATTTATACCGTGTTGTTGGGTGTTGTGTTTTATACGTTCATGATATCTTTTGCTGTAAATGCTATTAGCGTTTTTTTATTATTATTATTCTTTTTTTGCGATAAAAAAAGTGCTATTCAACAGAAATTTTATAAAGCAAAACGAAATAAATTAGTTGTATTATATTTTGTTTTCTTTTTAATTCAGTGCATAGGAATGCTTTATACTAGAAATGTAGAGTTTGGTGTGCAAAGGTTGTCTGTAATGGTTCCTATATTATTTTTACCTTTAGTGGTTAGTGTAGAAAAAATAGATATAAAACTATTTGATTTTCTATTAAAGGTTTTAGTTATTTGGGTTGTTATTCAGCTATTGGTTTTCTTGTTTATTCACATTTATATTGATCAACGTCAATATAATAATTTTGTACTTTATTATTTAAATGATAGGCTAGGTATAAGTCAATTTTATATTTCGTTCATTTTAGTTATTCCAATTCTAAAAATTATCCATGATATAGAACTAAAAAAGACTAATTTGCCTATTTGTTTATTGTTGGGAAGTGTTTTACTGTTTTTTGCACTTCTACTAGGAAACATTACTATTTTAGTTTTTTTATCACTATTAATTTTTATTAAAACACTTACTGCATTTAAAGGCAAACCCATTTACTTTAAAATAGTTATACTAATACTTACATGTGGTTTAATTGGATTTGGGGCTTTTTTAACGCCAAAAATAAATGAAAAGATATCCATTTTATTAAAAACAACAGACTTCAATTATGAGATCATAAAAACAAAACATAGTGTGACTTTTGCGAATAATACCTTGGAGCAAAGGGTAATTTTAAATATGAGTTCGATTGAAATAATTAAAGAAAATTTTCCTTTTGGAGTGGGTACAGGGGACTTTAAAGATAAATTGTTAGAGACTTATACAAGGATAAATTTTAAAACCGGATTAAAGCAGAAGTTTAATAATCACAATCAATTTTTATCAGAGTTTTGCAAAACTGGGATTTTAGGAGGGGTTTGTTTTCTTTTGTTCTTTTTATACTTTTTTAAAGAGCTTTCTTTAACCAGTCCATATTTTACTTATGTTATATTATTGTTTTTCTTAGGTAGTATGGTTGAGTCTTATTTGTATCGCCAACATGGGGTACTTATTTTTTCTTTTATTTTACCTTTGTTTCTAGCGTATGAAAAGCAAAGGAGCAATAATAGGATTAAGAATTAAAAGCAAACAAAGTTTTATGCAAAAATTCTATGAAAGTAATAAGGACTTTATAAAAAAGCAAGCCATATTTGGAGTAGTATTTTCATTCACAAAAGCAACCGTTTATCTTGTTCCTTTATTGTTGGCTGATGTGTTGTCTAGTAAAGATTTTGGCGTGTTAGAATATGCCCTTGCTGGTTTAGGTATGGTCGTAAATACCGTAATTAATTTGGGGGTTCCTGGAGCATATCCCTATTTTTTGCTTAAAGAAAAGCGATTAGATATACAAACCTCATTCAAGCTACATAGTATAATTTTATTAGTACCGTTAATCATTAATCAAATTTTATTTTTCTGCTTTCAGCTTAATATTAATTTTTATTTAGCATTTAATGTTTCTTTCATAATTGCTAATCAGGTGTTTTATTCAACACAGTTAAAGTCACATGAAAAATCTTTATGGGCAGTGATTCTAGATTCTGGAATATATCTCGTATTACTGTTACTATTTGTTTTATCATTTTCGGGTTTTGTTAAAATAAATATTAATGTTATAAGTTATTTTATATTGTTTTATGCATTAGTTTATGCAGTTTATGCAATTTATACCTTTATAAAATATAGGGCGCTAATTGACTTTAACAAGTATAAAGCTATTTTGAAATTTAGTATACACTTATTAATTTCTACATTTTTAATATTCTTAATTACAACTTCGGGGAGGATATTAGTTGAGTTTTTTTTTGATTTTAATACCGTAGGTATTTATGCGTTTTATTTCAGACTTGCTGCAGTGGTAGTCATGATTTATCAAATTATAAATATCACCTTCTTTAAAAAAATTTATACACTCAATCCTAATATTTTGGATAAGTATTATTGTATGTTTTTTGTTTTAATATATACCCTATCTGTCTTTATTTTTTTTGTTTCACCTTTTGTGGTAAAATATTTTTCAAACTATTTTAATGAAACTTTTGTTTTAAACCAAGGCACTTACTTTTTATTATCTGCTCAAATGGTCATGTGGATAGCTAGTGCCTTAAATTCTAGTATTATTGATAGAGAAAAGTTAGCATCAAAAAATAATATTAAATTTTTAATTCTAATTATCCTTTCGGTAGTAGTCTTATATTTCTTGCGTGATATAATGCATTTACAAACGCTTGTACTCGTTCATTTTACTGTAATTACTATGGCATGTTTAATTCAATATTTTAGTTTATATCAGAAAAAAATAAAATTTAAAAAGTCTATAGTTTCACTCTTAGCGATTTATGCTGTTTCTATTTGTGTGTTTATTTTTATCATTTAAAGTTTAAACGATGTTGTATTTAAAAACAAATCAATTGTTTTATCTAAGCTTACTTGTAGGTTTAGTTATTTGGTGGACCACGTTTATAATTTTACCTGTAAATATGGAAGAAGCTATAAGCTTAAAAACTATTTTATTTATTGTATTCAACGTTGGAAGTTTAGTACTTGGTTTCATTAGTTTTAATTTTATAAATACTAAAAAGGAACTAACAATACTTAAAGAAGAAAGGTCTATTCAGATCGTTAAATTAATAATCAAAATAGTATTGGTTTGTTATATTTTAAGATATATTGACTTGTTACTAATTCGAGAAATGTCGTTAGGGAATAATTACAGGGCTAATAGGGAACTAAGTTTTAGAATATGGGATTTTAAATATGTTTTTTTTGCAGTCGCTTCGGTTTTGAAATCACTTTATTTTTTTCCAATTATAATTTGTATTAGTTTAAGTCTAAAAAACAAACCCGTAACTTTCGCAAGTTATATATTATTACTTTTTCCTTTGCTAGAAGCCCTTTTAAGAGGTACTAGAAAGCCTTTTTTTGATATTGTAATTATAATAATAATATCTATAGTTATTTTTACAAGATTGAAACTTAATCTAAAAAAAGTTTTATTCGGATTATTTAGTATTGTTGTTCTATTTAGTATAGCAAACATTATTTTATTTGATCGAGAGGCTAGTAATAGTACAAATATTTATGAGGAAATTTTAAATGCTCGTTATAACGATTTTTTAAAACCAAACCAAAATGTTAAAGATTATATCTTAGATGATAAAACACCGGAGATCAATAAAAGAGTTGCCTTAACCACTCTGCATGTTGGACAGTATTTAACACATGGGTTTTTTGAATTTAATAATATTATCAAATCGGCTCCAATACCCTTGGCTCATGGAGGTTATACGTTTAATGTTTTTACAAAAATTTTAAAAACCCCCACGATAAATACATCCCCTAGAAACTTTGTTTATATTACCTTTTTTGGTGGTCTTTTCCTTGATTTTGGTTGGTTTTCAATATTATTAATGTTTTTATTCGGGATCTTTCAAAAGTATATTTTTCAAAAAGCGATAATCAGTATTGTTTGGCGTCCTCTATTAGTTTATATCTTAATAATTAATGTATTTTTGCTAATGTTTAATTATATAAGAGGATCTGGTGTTTATCCTATCATTGGGTTTCTTGTTTTTTTTCTAATTTTAAAAGTATCACTGTTCATAAGCCATGAGAAAAGCGCTAATTCATGATTGGTATTACATTAATGGAGGGGCAGAAAAAGTGCTTAAGTCGTTTAATACGATTTGGGGTGATTTTGAACATTATGCTCTTATTGATTTTTTAAATAAAAAGGATAGGAATGATATTTTTATAGGTAACAATATAAGTGTTAAAACCTCCTTTATACAAAATTTACCAACGGCTAAATCAAATCACAGAAAATTTTTACAATGGTTTCCTTATGCGGTAGAACAATTTGATTTAAAAGAATACGACTTGGTTTTAAGCTCATCAGCCTCAATTGCAAAGGGCGTATTAACCAATCAAAATCAATTGCATATCTGTTATTGTCATTCTCCTATGCGTTATGCTTGGGATTTGTATCATCAATATTTAAAAGAGTCAAATTTAAAGGGTTTAAAAGGTATTTATGCAAAATATGTATTGCATAAAATGAGAACTTGGGATGTTGTTTCTTCAAATAGGGTAGATTACTTTATTGCTAATTCAAAATATATAGCCAAACGCATAAAGAAAATTTACAACAGAGAAAGTGTTGTCATTTATCCACCTGTAGACGTTAATAATTTTAAATTAGTTGATAAAAAGGAAGATTACTATTTTACAGCATCACGCATGGTACCCTATAAAAAAATTGAATTAATTGTAAGAGCCTTCAATAAGATGCCAGATAAAAAGCTAATTGTTTCTGGTGACGGTCCTGAATTTAATAAAATTAAAAAAATAGCCAAGCCCAACATTGAACTTTTAGGATTTATTAAAAGTGAAGTATTAAAAACCTATTTGGAAAATGCCAAAGCATTTGTTTTTGCTGCTGAAGAGGACTTTGGTATTATCCCAGTTGAAGCTCAAGCATGCGGAACTCCAGTAATTGCCTTTGGAAAAGGAGGTGTTTTAGAAACTGTAATAAATAAAAAGACAGGGGTCTTTTTTTATGAGCAAGAAGAAGAAAGTATTATTAAGGCTTTAAAGGATTTTGAGACACTGTCATTTAATTATTACGATATTAGAGCACATGCAAAAAGGTTTTCTAAGGAAAGGTTTGAGGAAGAAATTAAAACGTTTGTACTTGCTAAATACAAGGATTTTAAAGGATTCTGAAATTAAAGTGTTTTCAGTTTCTTGACTGTAATTAGATTTTTGTCTCTATCAGTGAGATAATTTAATTTTCTAGATGGTACTCCTTGACGCTGTAACCGAAACTATCTTAAAACGGATGGAAATGTTAATTTAAAGCTTCATTCTTCATTTCGTTATATCTCTAAAATAAGTCTTCGATATTCAATTATTCTCTTAAATTTGCGATTAAGGTATAATATATAATGTTATGCTTATCAAAACTTTTAAAACCATATAAATTAAGTGGATTACAAAAAAAGTAGATATTCTGGATTAATAAAGCCACTCTTCGGTTTTATAGATTTAGTAATCATAAACATAGCGGTTTTTTATTTTGATATTAATTTAACTAATGCTTATGTATTCTGCTTGTATATTTCATTGTTGTGGTTAATTATTGCTATAAAAAACCATTTTTATGAGATACAACGCCAAACTAGATTAATTCAAATTATTCCTTTATTATTTAGACAAATTATCATTTTTGCTATTGTGCTTTACGCTTTTATAGGGTTTTTTAAACAGCCCAATATAAGTCGACTGACTTTAGGAGCTTATTTGCTTGCTGTATTTGTTTCCATTTCTCTTTTTAAATTATTTTCAACTTATTTACTCAAAAAATACCGTACGGTTTTAGGAGGTAATTTTAGAAATGTGATTGTCATTGGAAATACCGATAAAACAAGGCAACTCATAAAAACGTTTAAAAGTCGAACCGATTACGGCTATAATTTTAAAGCGAAATTTGATGTTAATGATAAATCATTTTCATTAAAAAAATGCTACGATTATATCATAGAAAATAGCGTTGATGAGATTTATTTTTCGGTCGCCGAATTATCAAACAAACAGATAAACAATTTAATTGATTTCGCCGATAATAATTTAAGAGAATTAAAGTTTATCCCCGATAATAAGGATATATACTCCAAACGCCTTAAGTATGAGTATTACGACTACATTCCTATTTTGTCTATCAGGGATATTCCTTTGCAAGAGCCTGTAAATAAGTTTATAAAGCGCTTGTTTGACATTTTATTTTCTACTTTTATTATTATAGGGGTTTTGTCTTGGTTGACGCCTATTCTTGCCATTTTAATCCGCATTGAATCTAAAGGCCCTATATTTTTTAAGCAATCTAGAAACGGATTTAATTACCAGGAGTTTGATTGTTACAAATTCAGATCGATGCGGCCTAATGAAAAGGCTCATTTACATCAAGCCACCAAAGGAGATATGCGAGTTACCAAGGTTGGTGCTGTTATTCGTAAAACAAGTATCGACGAGCTGCCACAGTTTTTTAATGTGCTTTTCGGTGAAATGTCGGTTGTGGGGCCAAGACCTCATATGGTAAGTCATACAAACATGTATGCGCAACGTATCGATAAGTTTATGGTACGTCACTTTGTAAAACCAGGCATTACAGGTTTAGCTCAAACAAGCGGATTTAGAGGTGAGGTAGAAACCGATAAAGATATTATCAATCGTGTGAAGTACGATATCTTCTATGTAGAGAATTGGTCCTTATTACTCGATATCAAAATTGCCATACAAACCTTTTTAAATGCTGTTCGAGGTGAAGAAAAAGCCTACTAATAGTGGTTTAATATAGCTATGGAAGCGCTGGTTTCTATTATAACACCCATGTTTAATTCTGAAGCTTTTATTTCAGAAACGATAAACAGTGTTATTAATCAGAAGTATAAAAACTGGGAGCTGATATTAATTGACGATAATTCTCAAGACGATACGCTAAAGGTTGTTCAACCCTTTTTAGAAAAACATTCCAACATCAAACTATTAATAAATTCTGAAAATTCTGGAGCGGCTGTTTCCAGAAATAAAGGAATTGATTACGCTAATGGCGATTATATCGCGTTTTTAGATGCCGATGATATATGGAAACCTAATAAATTGAAAGTTCAAATTCAATTCATGGAAACCCATAACTGTGATGTGTCTTTCTCTAGTTACGATTTAATGGATGAAAGCGGATCGCCAATGCATAAAATGGTCGTGGCCTTGAAAACGCTATCGTACCAAAAGCTTTTAAAAAGCAATTACATTGGGAATCTAACAGGGGTGTACAACGCCAATAGTTTCGGCAAAATGACCTCGCCAGATTTAAGAAAGCGCCAAGATTGGTTACTGTGGCTTGCTGCGATTAAACAGTCTGGAAAACCAGCATTGGGTATTTCGGAGGCCTTGGCCTCTTATCGTGTTAGAAAAAATGGTATTTCTTCAAATAAAGTTGAATTAATAAAACATAATTATTTGGTGTATCACAAAGGCTTAGGTTTTTCTAAAATGAAGTCACTTTACTGTATGCTGATATTTTTAAAAGAACATTTTTTGGTGAAATCGAAGCAGACTAAAGTTATCAGAAATTAATGTATATAAATTGATATATGGAAGTTGAAAAGGACTTAATAAAGCGTGAAATTCAGAGACTGACTTTAATGTTAAGTGGTTTGGTAGAGAAAATTAGTGGGTTAAATCCAAATAGCGCTAAAGGTGGTATAGATGAAGTAAACAATGCTTTAAAAAGTCAGTTTGACCTGTCCTTAGAAGACATTACTGAAATGAGTGCTTCTGATGTAATCAAAAACATATCGAATCTTCACGAGTCTCATATCGAGAAAATAGCAGAATTAATTCATGAAATCATTTTAAAAATTGAATCGTCTGATGTAGATCTTAAGTTTGAAAAAACTAAAATTGCTGAAAAAGGCATAATAATCATTGATTTTTTGAATGAAAACTCGAATACCTTTTCAATGAAAAGAATGCATATAAAAACGGCTTTACAGCAAAGGTTGTAGTTTATTATAAATTATTTTTGTTCATAATTTATTTAAGAAAAACACAAATCATTTCAAAACTATAAATACGACGTAAACTGTTTCAGTTTGCCGCGGTTCGAACGGTCTAAGCGTTGGGTTTGTTCAAAAATAATCGTGAGATGAGGTTCTAAATACTTTGAAATCGCTTTTATAACAGCTTGCTTTTTCGATTCAGCCAAAAGTTGATCACTAACATAAATGATTTTAAAAGTGTCTAATTTAAGTTGCTCAATAACAAATTCCTTTACCGCGCTGCCATCTTCAATTATGGTTTTAGTCACATAGTAAAAGGTGAGACCTGCAGCGGTTTTTCCACTAGGGAGTTTCACTAAATCACTAGTTCTGCCATTTAAGCTTTTTAAAATAAGGTTTCCTGGTGTACTGCGTTCAGATAAAGCTCCTAAATCGCCTAAATCATAACGAATAAATGGATGTGCTTTGTTGTAGAGTGCCGTTATTACAACACGTCCAACTTGTCCGTATGGTAGTATGTTATCATCATCGTCTAAAATTTCTATGTATAAATCTTCGTGATTAACAACCCAATTGTGGTTTTTGTTTTGAAAAGCAATAAGGCCCAATTCCGCCGCGCCATACTCATTGATGATTGGCACTCCAAATTGGCTTTCTAATAGCGTTTTATCCGATTCAAAAAGCATTTCCGAAGTTACAATACAAGCTTTAAGCGAGGGGCAAGCATTTTTTAAAATGATGTTTTTCTTTTGAAGAAATTTAGCAAACTGTACAATGGCACTTGTGTATCCATTAATATAGTCAAACTGGGTAGATTGAAAGATTTTAAGATTCTTTTCGAACTGATGATCACTCAAATCAAAAACAGAAAATCGAAACCGGTTGCTAAGTTTGTCTTTTAGACGTTCTTTATAATATCCTTTTTTGTCTAAAGGAATCCCGTAAAAACGGGCCTGTTTAGAATGGTGTAAATCCAGGTTAAACCAATTGTAGCGATCTATAAAATTGGCCCAGTTTAGGGCATGACAAAATTTATCCTTGGCGAATACAAATGGCGTTCCCGACGATCCCGAGGTTTTATTGATGTAAATATTTTTTTTAGAAAATCCAGTCGATAATCGGTCACCTAAAGGACATTGTAAATCCTTTTTAGTCATCACCGGAAGATCATTCCAAATGAAGATACTACCCGTTTTAGCTAATGCCTTATAAAAAGGATTGTGCTTCAGGTGGTAGTTTACAATGTCTTGTTTTTTGCTTTCAATATAACCCTTATAATCCGAAGTGCTCTTTTCCTGAATGGTTTTAAGCTCACGCATGGCGCTTTCTAAAGGAAAGCCCTTGAGTTGTAAAGAAAATTTAAATAAATTCATATGCGTAAAGCGAAAAAACAAAACCAAATATAATTGATATTTTTTTGGAGTTTAGCGTAAAAATTAAGAAAAAAAGCAGCCCCTAGCGTTGCTAATTCTAAAAAGCCCTTATTTTTGCAATGGTATAATGAAGCTATTCTTATACATATCAAATTAAAGAGAATCTAAAAATCAATACAATGAATATCTTAATTCTTGGTTCGGGTGGAAGAGAACATACTTTTGCTTGGAAAATTGCTCAAAGTCCGAAATGTGAAAATCTTTTTGTAGCACCTGGAAATTCAGGAACTGCAAATATAGCAACCAATGTGAATATTGGTGTAACCGATTTTCCTGCTATAAAAGCTTTGGTTTTAGAGCACAACATCGATATGGTGGTTGTTGGTCCTGAGGATCCTTTAGTACAAGGTGTTCATGATTTTTTCTTAAATGATGATGCCATAAAACACGTATCTGTTATTGGTCCGCAAAAAGTAGCTGCCGAGTTAGAAGGAAGTAAAGAATTCGCAAAGGAGTTTTTATACCGTCATAACATTCCAACTGCAGCCTACGAAAGTTTTATAGCCGAAACTGTTGAAAAAGGCTATGCTTTTTTAGAAACTTTAAAAGCACCTTATGTTTTAAAAGCAGACGGGTTAGCAGCAGGAAAAGGTGTGGTAATACTTAATGATTTAGATAAAGCTAAAGCGGAACTAAAAAGCATGTTGGTTGATGCGAAATTTGGAGCTGCAAGTACTAAAGTGGTTATAGAAGAGTTTTTAGATGGTATCGAATTAAGTTGTTTTGTTTTAACCGATGGTGAAAACTATAAAATATTACCAACGGCCAAAGATTACAAACGTATTGGTGAGGGTGATACCGGCTTAAACACAGGTGGTATGGGAGCTGTTTCTCCAGTACCTTTTGCAACCGATGAGTTTTTAAATAAAATTGAAGAGCGTATCGTGAAGCCAACAATTAGTGGCTTCAAAAAAGATAATTTACCTTATGTAGGTTTTGTGTTTATCGGATTGATTAAAGTAGGTGACGATCCTAAGGTGATTGAGTACAATGTACGTATGGGTGATCCTGAAACTGAAGTGGTGTTGCCAAGATTGAAAAATGATTTTGTAGATGTCCTTCAAGCTATGGCAGAAGGAACATTGGATAAAATCAACCTTGAAATCGACGATCGTGCTGCGACAACCATCATGTTAGTATCTGGAGGGTATCCTGAAGCTTACGAGAAAGGTAAAGAAATAACTGGTGTTGATGCGATTGAAGATTCTATCCCATTTCATGCCGGTGCTGTGATTAAAGACGGAAAAATTGTAACCTCTGGAGGACGAGTGATGGCGATTACATCATACGGAGATACGTACCAAGAGGCCATAAAAAAATCTTACCAAAATATAGAAAAACTACATTTTGATAAGATGAATTATCGTAAAGATATTGGTTTCGATTTATAAATCGAAACCAAATTTTTTTATAAATATGAGTGTGAAGAGATGCTTTTATCTTCTTCGTTGTTATCGTTGAAACCTTTTAATTGGATCATCCAGTATACCATGGCAACAAAACCAATGATAATAAAGATCCAAGAAACAAGGTTGGCTAAAAACCAGTTTTCAAGCTCTAAAGCTCTAATCGCATCTAAAGGTTTTAAAAGAACGTTTACAAATAAATCTTGTATCGCGTAAAAGAAATCTTTCATATTGAGTTTGTTTATGGGGTGTTAAGCCCTATATAGTTAGTATATTTACGAAGCAAAAATACAAAAACAGTTAATGTTAACAAGCTTTTTTAATAAATCTAGACCAATAAATTTCATTATTGTATTTTTTATAACGCTTCTAGCGTTTGCGATACCTCGATTAAATATACAGTTTGAAAATTTGGATTACTTGTTTATCCTAAAACAAGTTGGGATGTTGTTAACCATTTTCGCATCCATTTTACTCTTAAATTTTATTGTTATAAAAAACAGTTTAACCGAAAGTAATCACTTCGAAATCTTGCTTTTTAGTTTGTTTTTGCTGTTTCTAACCCCAACAACAGAGTATGCGAACGTTATTTATGCTAACTTTTTTGTGTTATTGAGTTTACGACGCATCATCAGTTTGCGATCGCAAAAGGAGGTTAAAAAGAAACTGTTTGATGCGGCTTTTTGGATTGCCATGGCTACCTTGTTTTATTTCTGGTCTATTCTATTTTTTGCTTTAATACTGCTGTCTTTAGCCTTGTATATCGATAATAACCTCAGGCATTGGATTATTCCTTTTTTAGGGGTTTTAGCTGTATTTTTAATAGGTTCGGCAACTTCAATTGTGCTCTACGACGACTACTTTCAAGTTTTTAATAGGACTGCAGCGGTAGTGAGTTATGACTTTAGTCCGTATAATACCATAACCTATTTAGTAGCCATAACCTTATTAGTTTCTTTTGGAATTTGGTCGGCTTTCTTCTATTTAAATAATATAAAAAAGAAGAAAAAAGTTTTTAGAGTGTCCTTTAAAGTTATTGTTCTTGCTGCGGTTATCGGATTTTTAATCGTCATTGTGACCCCAAATAAGAACGGTAGTGAGTTTTTATTTGCCTTCTCGCCTTTGGCTATAATTTTGGCCAGTTACATTGAAACCATTGAAGAAAAATGGTTTCAAGAATTGTTTTTAGCCATACTTATTCTGGTGCCATTTATTTTGTTAATGTTGTAGTTTCTCGCCAAAAGCTAGATCGCCGGCATCGCCTAATCCAGGAATGATATAACCTTTTTCATTAAGCTTGTCATCTATGGTTCCAATCCATAATTTAGTGTGTTTCCCAAAATGTTTTTTTACAAAATTCACACCTGGTTTTGCGCCAATAACACTTATAAGATGAATATCTTTTGGGGTTCCAAAAGCTTTTAGGGCTTCAAAAGTAGCGACCATTGATTGGCCTGTGGCTAACATAGGATCGGCCAGAATAAGTGTTTTGTTTTCTAAACTCGGACAAGCCAAATACTCTACCACAATTTCAAAAGTTTCAGGGTTTTCTTTATGTTGTCGGTATGCGGAAATGAAAGCATTTTCAGCACGATCAAAATAGTTTAGTAAACCATTGTGAAGTGGTATGCCAGCTCTTAAAATAGAACATAAAACAATCTCGTTTTGGGGTAGCTTAGCTGAGCTTGTGCCAAGAGGTGTTTGTGTGTTTTCTGAACGATAATTTAAACTCTTGCTCATTTCATACGCTAAGATTTCCCCTACGCGTTCAATGTTTCTCCTAAAGCGCATGGCATCCCTTTGAATGTTTACATCTCTTAGTTCCGAAAGGAAGCTATTTAATATGGAGTTTTGCTTTGATAAATTGTGAATTTCCATGGCTTCAAATTAGGTATTCTTTAGTAAAGTTAGTGAATTATAAGTATCTTTGCATTTTAAAAATTGAGACTATGTTTACAGATAAAGCAAATGCTATTTTTCAAGAAGTTATAGAGAAGTATCACGTAATAAATACGGTTGATCAGCCTTTTGAAAATGCCTATCCAGAAAGTGATTTATTAGAGCATTTATTATATAGAAAATGTTGGATTGATACGGTGCAATGGCATTACGAAGATATTATTCGTGATCCGCAAATTGATCCAGTAGCCGCTTTAACTTTGAAGCGTCAAATTGATGCTTCAAATCAAGATAGAACCGATATGGTAGAGTATATCGATAGCTATTTTTTAGAAAAATATAAAGAGGTAAAAGTTAAAGATGATGCCACTATTAATACCGAAAGTCCTGCTTGGGGAGTTGATAGATTATCAATTTTGGCTTTAAAAGTATACCATATGCATGAAGAAGCAACTCGTGAAGACGCTTCTCCTGAGCACAAAGCAGCTTGTCAGAAAAAATTAGACATTTTACTTGAGCAACGCGTAGATTTGTCTACCGCTATCGATACGCTTTTAAATGATATCGCTAACGGTGATAAGTACATGAAAGTTTATAAGCAAATGAAAATGTATAATGACGACGAGTTAAACCCAGTACTTCGTTCTCAGAAATAAGAGGCTGTTTAAAAATTAAGTTTTCCGTCAACCTGAACTTGATTCAGGTTCTCATAATGATTGATTTTCAGTAAGATGAGATTCTGAAATAAATTCAGAATGACGAATTTTAACACTTTTTAGACTGCCTTCTCATCCTTAAAGTTGAGATGCCAAATTCAAAACATATATTAGTGATACGTCTCTCTGCTATGGGAGACGTTGCTATGTCTGTACCTGTGTTACGTGCAGTTGTTAAGCAATATCCTGAGGTAGAAATAACGGTTTTAACACGAGGCTTTTTTAAATCTTTTTTTAGAGACATTCCACGGGTAAAGGTCTATACGGCCGATGTTAAAGGAGCTCATAAAGGCGTACTCGGACTCTTGAAATTGGCAAAAGAACTTAATGAATTTGGGTTCTATGCGGTTGCAGATTTACACCATGTTTTAAGAAGTAAAATTTTAAAACAGTTTTTAAAATGTAAACGTTTTGTGGCGCTTGATAAAGGTCGCAAGGAAAAGCATTTATTGATTTCAGGTGAAAAATTTGAACCTTTAAAAACAACATATCAGCGCTATGCAGATGTTTTTCAGAAATTTGGTTTTCCTATCGATTTATCAAATCCGATCTTTCCGGAGCGGGTCGTTTTAAATAATAGGTTATTAAAACTGCTAGGTCATGATTCTAAAAAATGGATTGGTATAGCCCCTTTTGCTGCACACCAAAGTAAGGTATATCCTTTAGATTTAATGAAAACGGTTGTGCAGCAATTAACACCGCATTATAAAGTTATTTTATTTGGAGGCCAAGCAGATCGCGAAGCCTTAAATCATTTTGAAAATACGATAAATCTTGCGGGCAAATTGACCTTTGACGAGGAGTTAGATATCATTTCTAATCTCGATGTCATGCTTTCTATGGATTCTGGCAATGCGCACTTAGCTGCCATGTTGGGGATAAAGGTAGTTACTGTCTGGGGGGTTACACATCCATATGCAGGCTTTGCACCTTTTAATCAGCCAGAAGAAAACGCGTTGTGTGCCGATAGAACACAATTTCCGAAAGTGCCAACCTCAGTATATGGTAATAAATATCCAGAAGGCTATGAGCATGCCGCAGGCAGTATTTCTCCAGAAACCGTAGTAGCAAAATTAAAAAGTTTACTTTCTTAACTCCTTAACTCCTTAACTTCACATAACTTCCTCACTTCAGAACCCCAACCTAAACATCATCAAAATCAACGGCAATAGTCGCTGTTGTAGGATGCGCTTGGCAGGTTAAAATTAAGCCTTCAGCAACTTCACTTTCTGTTAAAATATTGTTTTGCCTCATAGTAGCTTCACCTTCCGTAATACGTGCTAAACAGCTGCTACAAATTCCGCCTTGACAAGAGTATGGTGCGTCTAAATCTTCATCTAAAGCCGCTTCTAAAATGGTTTGTTTTTGAGACATCTCGAAGGTGGTTGTTTCATCATCAACCGTAACCGAAATTTTTGAAGTACCATTAGCAACGTCTTCAGTTTTAACTTCAACGGGTTTAGCTGCTTTAAAAAGCTCGTAATGGATACGAGAAGCTTCTGTATTATGCTCGGTTAATACGTCTTTTACCGTGTGAATCATGGCTTCTGGACCACATAGGTAATACGCATCGACATCGATGTGTTTGTGCTCATTTTTCATCACATAGTTCACCGTGCTTTTTTCTATACGACCGAAAATGGCATCTTCTTCGTCTTGTTGACTGAAAACAAATTGAATAGAAAAACGATCTTTATAAGTATGTTGTAGCTCTAAAAGTTCGTTTAAAAACATAGTGTCTTTAGGCGTTTTGTTGCCGTAAACCAGAATAACTTTGCTTTGAACTTCCTCTTCTAAAGCACATTTTATAATGCTTAAAATAGGTGTGATACCACTTCCTGCAGCAAAAGCTGCGATGTTCTTAGTTTTAGAGTCATTAGGTTCAAAAACAAAACGACCTTTTGGAGGTGCTACGTCTAAAGTATCTCCAACTTTTAAAGTTGAATTCGCATAAGCCGAAAACGTGCCGTCTTGAACTTCTTTAATAGCTACTTTTATTTCGCCACTTTTAGGCGATACACACAACGAGTAGTCACGACGTACTTCATTGCCATCAATTTCAGTTTTTAAAGTGATGTATTGTCCCGCTTTAAATTGAAAAATTTCTTTAAGGTTTTCAGGGATATTAAAAGAAATACTTATGGCTTTTGAAGTTTCTCTTGTTATATTTTTTACTGAAAGTTTATGGAATGATGACATGTAAATTAATTTTTAGCAAAAATAGTGAAGCCTTTAAAATTTAAGATGTTTTTTTAAGAAAATTAACGCGTAGTAAAATGGTTAATTTTTGGTTTGTGGTGTTTTCTATAAGTAGGTATTTAGGATATTTTTTCGTTAAAATGTTTTATTTTCTTATACCTAATTTAATTATGTATAAGGAAATTATGTATATTTGAATTGTTATGAAAAAATCTAATTTATATAAAGGAAGTTTAACCACTATAATTTTGAAGCTTCTAAACGAGAATGATAGAATGTATGGTTATGAGATTACTCAAAAGGTAAAAGAGCTTACAAATGGAGAACTTAAAATTACTGAGGGTGCACTTTATCCGTCGTTACATAAATTAGAATCCGAAGGTTATTTGGATGTTGAGGTTTTAAAAGTTGATAATAGAATGCGTAAATATTATAAACTTACGGAGTCGGGTACAAAAGAAACAGCTAATAAACTTAGTGAGTTAGAACAATATATCGCAACAATGAGAGCTTTGGTAAACCCTAAATTTAGAATGGGATAATTATGAAATTAACGACAGATGAAATTAGGCAGATTGAAAAATTCCTTGATGTAAAAGGGATGGTTTATGTTGATTTGAGATTTGAAATTTTGGATCATTTAATACTGCAAATAGAAGAAGAAATGAATAGTCTTGGAGTTGACTTCGAATATGCTTTTCTCCAGGTTACTAAAAAATGGAATTCTTATTTTAGTAATAGCAGTAGTTTACTGTTTGGATTAACGTTCTCTGCACCTAAACTCGTTATTGATAAAGCAAAAAAAATATATTTGAAGTATTTCATAATTTGCACACTAGCATGCTTATTTCTGCCTGTTATAAATAATGAAGTAGAAATATCCACATTCTTAACTTGTGTGTTTTTCGGAATTATACTTTTATTTTCTATTGTTTCAATTATTATGTTCAATAAAATTAGAAAGTCTAGAAAAAAGACAGTTTATAGTTTTATTGCTAAAACTCAACTATTGAGTGTTATTACTTACCCTGTAAGTACAATTTTTATCTTTCGAGGTTTGTATACTTCATTATGGCTTTTATTTATTATTTCCATACTTCTTTATTGTTCTATTGTGTTTTTAAAGAAGCACCAAAAAATTATAAAACAGTTTAATTAATGGTTTTTATTTCCATTATAAATAGCTTTTAAAGTTTTGTTCAGAAACGATTTGTTTGTAGGTGTCATGTTTAATACGAAACGGTTAAATAATATAAAAAAACACTATACGAAATAGTGAGATACAAATTATAAAATGCTTTTTGGGCTATCCATAACTTATGAAAATTAGAAATTTCCCCTTTGTGGTTTTTTAAGATTTAATCGAAAAAATAAAAGCTTTATTTGTATTGAAATAAATTGGTTTGAAACCAATAATTTGTTTTAAAAATTATAACTTTTGTAGAATTTAAATACCTATAACCCGTTGTGCATTTTAAATAATGCTAATTTTAATATTATTAATGTTTCTCCCAAAAATAAACTTATTGATATACTGAATAGTTGTTAAAGCAGTTATCTTAGCTACGATTCTTGTTTTAAAACCTTCAAAAGTTTTAGCATAATTGCGTCTTATCATAAATTGGTCACAAAGTTGTGAAAATAATGTTTCTATCCTTTTCCTCTTTTTTCTAAATATATAAGGCTGTACTTTGTAATTTTTTTGATTGCTTCTCATAGGTGTATTTAGCGTTATATTACAGGTTTCAAACAAGTTAAGCTGTATTTCTGCTGATAAATAGCCTTTATCACCAATTAATGTACAATCGCTTATTTGCATCTTAATATCTTTAAGATAATTAATATCGTGTACAGATGCTGGACTCAAATCGATACTTTGAAAGACACCATTTACAGAACAAACAGCGTGCAGTTTATAACCGTAATAATTAGAACTTTGAGCTGCACAATAACCTTTATCTGGAAATGCATAAGTGTTTTCTTTACAAATCTTTGAACGAGAACTGCGTGATAATTTACAAACTTCTAAAGGCATACTATCTACTACAAAATAATCTTCAAATTCATTAAAATGGGAAGCTAAGCTTAACCTGATACTGTTGAGCTTATTAACTAGTTTTCGTCTTCTTCTATTGTAGACACTTCTCTCTATTTTTGATAATAGGGAATCTGGAAGTTTTCTAAAAAGGTCATTTTCACTATCTATTCCCATAAATTCGGCAGTAAGACTCAAGCTGATAAGTTCTAAATCACTAAGCTTTGGTTGTCGTCTTTGATAACTTAAAAGTTGTTCTTTCGATATTTTTCTTAATACTTCCAATATTCTTTCGTAATTTGCACTCAAGTTGTTCATTATTAATGATTTGTGGTTAAATCAATTTACTGATTTTCAGTAAGATGAACAACTTTTTTCTTTTAAATCATAATGCACAACGGGTCATGTAAGTCTTTAATTATTAATATTGTTGTCCGATAAAAAACAGAATTAGCTAAAAAAGCTTTGGTGTTGGCCTTTTTTATTGATCGCACTCTTTATTTTGAAAACAGAACCTCCTTATGGGTCAAAAAGGCTTAATTGCCCAATGTTTTTGGTTGTAATCTCTTCCCAATTAGCTTCTGGGTTTTTCAGGAATTTGAACAAATCGATATATGTCATCAAATGGTATCGTATGACGGACATCATATTGGAATAAGCCCAGTTTCTTTGGGCTTTTCTTTGGATCACAAGCATAATGAGCTGGATTATCAAACTGACCCAGATTTGTATTTCGATGGCATTTTGATTGTCTCCCAAAAAATACTTTAGCGGAAAGTTCTGTTTAAGCCGCTTGAACATCGTCTCAATCTGCCACCTATTTTTATAGATGTCGGCTATTTTGTCTGCGTCAAGATCATAATTATTGGTGATGAACTCATAAACTTTTTGGTGCTTTTCGTGCCAAAAAGCGATTCTCCTCAGGGAAAAAGCGTTGCCGTGCGTGGCCGCGCTTGAAAACTTAATCAGACAAGGAACGTCTTCCATGGCGTTTATCATAGTATGCATCTTGATACCTCCTTTCTTTTTGCCGTTGAGCGGGTTCCTTCCTACACCTTTAAGAATGTCGCTAAATAGGGGTATGGTCGAGGAATCAACGATTTTAAGGTTCTTCACTGCAGGTTCTAAGGGTCTGCTGTCCGATAAAAAGCGATGGTAACGTTTGTAGAGTAAATGATAAATATCGGCAAATACTTCAGAGCTTCTTCTCCTGTTAGCATCTGACAAGGTACTGCGTTTTGGAAAGTCCGTGAGTCCTAGATGGTTGATCTTTCCCTCGCAGGCAAGCATAATACTGGAAACCTCACGAAGTGAGCTACAGCCACTGATCACGGTAAATACCATAGTGGCCAAATGCTCATAGGTGGTAAACTTTTTGGTATAGCGATCGCTGTTGTGCTTTTTGGCTGTCCGATGAACATCTTTGGGCAAAATGAAATTTAATACCTGTTTGATTATGGGGTGTCCGCTAAAGTTTTTACTTTTATTCATATCTTGGATGTGTGATAACTTCAAGATACAAAATAAGCGGGAAATCCTATCTTGGAAATCCCGCTTTTTAAATCTTTTATCGGACACTAATGAAATATTAATTTTGTATGAATGAAGAAAATGATTTTTTAGAGGCCCTAATCTTTACGAAGTTGACGCTCTAAGTATTGTTGATAAGCTTCCTGATGTTTTGAGTCATACTCACAAGTTTGAAAGATGCCACAAGAGGTATTAGATTGTACCAAAGATTTTCTAGACTCTCGCTCATAAAATGCTGCGATTTCTGGTGTTAAATATTTCATAGGCCTCACATTTAAATTTAATTTAAAGACATTATATATTTTTTTGGTGTTGTACCATATTTCTTTTTAAAAGCAGAAATGAAATGACTAGATGTACTATACCCTACTTTTAAACCTACTTCATTCACATTATTTTCGCCCGATTCCAATAATTTTCTAGCCACTTCCATTTTATAATCGAAAAGAAAACTAAAAACAGAATCGCCATAAATTTGCTTAAATCCTTCTTTTAACTTTTTCAAACTTAAACCAATTTCATCGGCAAGCTCTTGTAAACTTGGAGGTTCTGCCATACGCGCAACAATAATATCTTTGGCTTTACGAATTTTAATCACGTTAGTCTCATCAACTAAAAACGGACACTGTTCCACATCGGCATCTTCACTCCTATTAAAATATAAACTTAACAACTCGTAAGCCTTACCTTTAAAATAAAGCGCTTTTATAGATTGATTTAAATTATAATTGATAAGTTGGTTAAGCACAATAGCCATAGAAGGACTAATAACCCCATCTTTATAATATTTTTTATCGCGATTGTCTTCGCTTAAAAAAGTTATATAATCGGCTTCATGAGAAAAGAAGCCATGAAATTTTTTAATAGAAATTAAAATAGAAACCATCCATGAGTGCGGATTAATTTCTAAATGTATAGGCAAATCGCGCTGCGGATTATAGAGCAGTAGCGAATTTTCTTCTAGAATATTAATTTTATAACGGCCTTCATTAAATAAAAACTGACTTGAGCCTTTCACAGAAAAATGAAACTGAATATAATCACTATCTATATCTTTTACAGCCGATTGCACTTCGTTAGCCTCATTTTTAAAAGTAAGTACGATAACCCCATCTTCTACCTCCGTTTCATTAAAAGTACTTATCGCGACACTTTTACCGTTGTTTAAATCGTGATTCATAGTTGTTTTATTTAGATTCGTTCTAAATTAACAGGTTCTAATGCGCCTATTTTACTACTAAAATAGCATATTTCTTGAATAATCTTAAAAAACGTCGCTAAAAAACCACAATCGATACTAATAGTTCTTTAAGCGTTATTTTTTACAAACCCAGCTACATATTTTTGCTTCATATTTTCAGCTACCATACATGCATAACCAAAATAGTACACGAAGTTCATACTTTTATGCCATAGGCTTAAGCTACAAAAAAGCCGATGCCGAAATAAGAGGACGCTTTAGCTTAGACGACGATGCGAAAAATACCTTACTTACCCAGGCTAAAGCCAAAGGTATTGAAAGCCTTATCGTAACTTCTACCTGCAACCGTACCGAAATTTACGGTTTTGCAGAACACCCCTTTAAACTTATTCAACTCCTTTGCGACAATACCAGAGGAACACTTGAAGAATTTCAAAATGTAGCTTACGTTTATAAAAATAGCGAAGCTATTTCACATATGTTTCGTGTAGGTTCTGGATTAGATAGTCAGATTTTAGGTGATTTTGAAATTATTAGTCAGTTAAAAATAAGCACAAAACTTTCTAGAAAACACGGTTTATTGAATAATTACACCGAGCGTTTAGTAAATGCTGTTATACAAGCGAGTAAGCGTATAAAAACGGAAACCGACATCTCTTCGGGTGCAACATCGGTATCTTTTGCTTCGGTACAATACATTTTAAACACTATTGAAAACGTTTCAGATAAAAACATCTTGTTATTCGGAACGGGGAAAATTGGCAGAAACACCTGCGAAAATTTAGTAAAACACACTAAAAATGAGCATATCACTTTAATAAACCGTACTAAAACCCGTGCCGAACAAATTGCAGGGAAATTTAATTTAATAGTTAAAGATTATGCTAATTTACAGGAGGAGATAAATGGCACCGATGTATTAATCGTGGCTACTGGCGCGCAACGTCCTACGATTGATAAACATATTATCCAATCGAAAAAACCTCTTTTAATATTAGACCTATCCATTCCTAAAAATGTCGACTCTAATGTTGAGGAGTTAGACCATGTGTCTTTAGTGCATTTAGATCACTTATCGCAAATTACCGATCAGACCCTAGAAGCCCGAAAAGCACATATCCCTTCGGCGGAAGCCATTATTGAAGAAATTAAAGCCGAATTTGATAGCTGGTTAGAAACCCGTAAATTCGCACCTACCATCAAGGCTTTAAAACATAAGTTATCCGATTTTGCTGCTGCAGAATTAGATACGCAACGTAAAAAAAATGCTGATTTTAATGAAGAACAAGCCGAATTAATCAGCAATAACATCATTCAAAAAATAACAAATCACTTTGCGCATCATTTAAAAGATGATGCTATTTCTACAAACGACAGTTTAGAACTTATTAAAAAAGTGTTTCAGTTAGAACCCTCTGCAAAAAATGTCTAAAATAATTAGAATAGGTACCCGCGATAGTGAATTAGCATTATGGCAAGCCAATATTGTTAAAATTCAACTTGAAGCTTTAGGTCATAAAACCGATATTATTCCTGTAAAATCTACTGGTGATATTGTTTTGGACAAACCGCTTTACGAAATGGGAATTACCGGTATATTTACCAAAACTCTAGATATCGCGATGCTTAACGGCGACATAGATATTGCGGTGCATTCCTTAAAAGATGTGCCCACTAGGTTACCAAAAGGCATTATTCAAGCTGCCGTTTTAAAACGTGGTAATGTAAACGATACTTTAGTTTTTAAAAACAACGAAGAGTTTTTAGGATCTAAAAAAGCGGTTATTGCCACAGGAAGTTTAAGGCGTCGTGCCCAATGGCTAAACCGTTTCCCAACCCATACGGTTGTAGATTTACGTGGTAATGTAAACTCGCGCCTCGAAAAACTTCAAAATAATGAAGATTGGAATGCTGCCATTTTTGCCGCCGCAGGAATAGGCCGCATTGGTATTAGGCCCGAAGAATCGTTTAATTTAGATTGGATGATTCCTGCTCCTGCACAAGGTGCCATTATGATTACGGCCTTAGAAAATGACGACTATTCTAAAACAGCCTGTGCCGCATTAAATCACGAAGAAACAGAAATTTGCACCACTATTGAACGCGAATTTTTAAACAAATTAGAAGGCGGCTGTACGGCTCCCATCGGGGCATTAGCCTATATTAAAGATGAAGAAATTCATTTTAAAGGGGTTTTATTAAGTGAAGATGGTACGAAACGTATCGATGTTACCCGTGTTAAAAAGTTAGGTGAACATAAGGATATGGCCCAATATTGTGCCGATTTTGTTATCGAACGTGGTGGAAAACGCCTGATGGACAAAATTAAAACATCTAAAAAAACCAATGTGTTTTCCACAAAATCCTTTACCGAAGACCAACGATTGCTATTTAATGAGCAAGCGGTAGCCGAGGGGTTCGATTTTATAAAAATTAGCCTTAATCGCATCCATCCGAGGTTTTTAAAAAACGAAATTGAAAACGTTATTATTACCAGTAAAAATGCTGTAGAATCGCTAACAACAAATTATTCGGCAGCAGAATTACAATTTAAAAACATCTACTGTGTAGGCCGTCGTACCAAACGTCTAATCGAAAATAAAATCGGAAAAGTAACCCATACCGAAAACAACGCTAAAAAACTAGCCGACTATTTAGTTGAATATATGGATGGTACCGAAGTCACCTATTTTTGCAGTAACTTAAGACTCGATGTTCTTCCTAATATATTAGGAGAAAATAACATTAAGATAACCGAAGTTGAAGCATATCAAACTAAATTTGATGGCTTTAAAGTAGCTGATACCGTGGAGAGCGCTATGTTTTATAGCCCATCGTGTGTTGATAGTTTTGTAAAGCACAACAAACAGGAGGTCATCGCATTCTGTATTGGTGACACCACAGTCAAAGCGGCTAGAAAACATTATAAAGATGTTCGTGCAGCAAAATTACCAAGTGTAGAAAGCGTGATTGCTTTGGTAAATGACCACTACAAAGCCTAACATTTAAATACCGTAGTCCTAACTTAAAGAACCCAAACTAACCACATCAGTATTATTATACAGATGTACATTTTATAACAAACAGAAACCAAGAAGCCACAAAAAGCTAAACATAAAGATAGACGGCACATAAGCGCTCAATAAAGTAAGAAACAATGATAAAAATCATTTTTGAGCAATCATTTATCAATTAGTTTTACTCGCTTTTTAGTTTCAGACAAAAAGATTACCGCTGTTGCGGAACAAGAAAATGAGTATTAAAAACGATTTATTTTTAAGAGCATTAAAAGGAGAAACTGTTGAACGTCCACCGGTTTGGATGATGCGTCAAGCTGGAAGATATTTACCAGAATTCATGGCCATTCGAGAGAAATATGATTTCTTCACGCGTTGTCAAACTCCAGAACTAGCTAGTGAAATTACGGTACAGCCTATTAGACGATACGGCATGGATGCCGCTATTTTGTTTAGTGATATTTTGGTAATTCCTCAAGCTATGAACATTGAGGTACAAATGAAACCTAATTTTGGCCCTTATTTACCTAATCCCATACGTACTCCAAAAGATGTAGACAACGTGATAGTGCCTGATGTTAAAGAGGCATTAAACTATGTTTTCGAAGGCATTAAGGCTACTAAAGAATTATTAAATAACGAGATTCCACTTATTGGTTTTGCTGGATCACCTTGGACGATTTTATGCTACTGTGTACAAGGTCAAGGCAGTAAAAACTTTGATAAAGCCAAGGAATTTTGTTTTACAAACCCCGTTGCTGCGCATCAGTTATTGCAGAAAATAACCGACACAACTATTGCTTATTTAAAAGAAAAAGTAGTTGCAGGTGTAAATGCGGTTCAGGTGTTTGATTCATGGGGAGGAATGCTATCGCCAACCGATTATCAGGAGTTTTCTTGGCAATACATCAATCAAATTATTGAAGCTTTAAAAGACGATGCTCCAGTAATTGCTTTTGGAAAAGGGTGCTGGTTTGCCCTTGGAGAAATGGCTAAAAGTAACGCATCGGCTTTAGGAGTAGATTGGACCTGTTCGCCGCAAAATGCACGCTACTTAACAGGAGGAAACATCACTTTACAAGGTAATTTTGATCCTGTACGCTTGTTATCTCCACCTGCTGAAATTAAAAAAATGGTTCACCAAATGATTGATGCCTTTGGTAAAGACAAATATATTGTAAATCTGGGTCATGGTATTCTACCACATATACCTTTAGACCACGCAAAAGCATTTATTGATGCTGTAAAAGAGTATCGTTAAACCACTTTTTTCAAACTAAATAACACTTATATTTAAAGCAGCTTAACCTGCTTAAACGTTTAACCTAAAAATAGAAGTAAAAACAAACCGCATTATACATGCTAAAAAATATACTAAACAGTATTAAGGCATACATTGGAGCTTTTAGTTTAATATCCAAACTAAAGCTCTGGAAATACTTTATTATACCTATGTTTATTAGTTGTATTACAGCATGTGGCATTAGTTTTATAGCTTACAACCTATCGGATAATTTAGGTGCTTATGTTTCAGATTTATGGATTTGGGACTGGGGTAAAACTGCGTTTACAACCCTAGGCACCATCTTAGGTCTGTTAATTATAATTGCTATTGGCATTATTCTTTTTAAACATATTGTCATGGCCTTATCGGCGCCCTTTATGAGTCCAGTTTCCGAAAAAATTGAGGTGTATTTAACCAATAACCCAAACCAAAATTTCACAAACAACACGTTCGCACAACAACTGTGGCGTGGTATACACATTAACATGCGTAATTTAACCCGAGAATTAATATTTTCAATACCTATCTTAGTATTGAAATTCATTCCCATTGTGAATATTTTCTCGACCATATTATTGTTTTTTTTACAATCCTATTATGCAGGATTCGGGAGTATGGATTACACGTTAGAACGCCATTTTAACTATAAAAACAGCATCAAATTTGTACATGAAAATCGCGGATTGGCTATAGGAAACGGCATCGTTTTTATGCTTTGCCTTTTCATACCGATTATAGGCGTCATTTTAGTATTACCGCTTTCGGTAACCGCCGCTACAACCCAAACCGTTAAAGTTCTAAATCAGAAATTAATACAATAGACATATGGAAACAAAAAATAGCTTTTTATCCCCATTTCAAAAATTCATCAAAATTGAGAGTTTTAGTGGTATTCTACTCCTATTTGCTGCCATTGCAGCCCTTATCTGGGCAAATTCGCCATTTGCAGAGGGGTATACAGCATTACAGCATTACCATTTAGGATACAAATCGGACCGTTTCGAACTTAATTTATCCTTACTTCATTGGATAAACGATGGGTTTATGGCTGTGTTCTTTTTCCTTATTGGTTTAGAAATTAAAAGAGAATTTTTAATTGGAGCACTTAACTCCGCTAAAAAATTGGCTTTTCCACTTGTTGGAGCCGTGGGAGGGATGATTATACCCGTACTATTTTTCCTTTTTATAAACCAATATTTTAGTGGTCATGCCGATGCGACCATACACGGTTGGGGAATTCCTATGGCTACCGATATCGCCTTCTCATTAGCCATTTTAAAAGTTTTAGGCGATAAAGTACCTATTAGTTTAAAAATATTTTTAACGGCTTTCGCTATTGTAGACGATTTAGGTGCTGTTATTGTAATTGCTTTATTCTATAGTGGCACCATAAAAATGCTGTTTTTAGGAGCTGCACTAGGACTTCTTGCTATTTTATATTTCTTATCTAATAAGGGGTATTATTCTAAATTTTTAATGATCATTTTTGGAATTGCAATTTGGATTTTATTTCTAAAATCTGGCGTTCATCCTACCCTTGCAGGTATCTTATTAGCGTTTTCTGTACCCATTAGACAAAAAGTAGATACTTCTCAATTCCTATCAAGATTAGAAGAAATCACTACAAAAATTAAAACCTCTTCAGAATTAAAAGCCCCTATTCTGTCTGCCGAACAAATTGAAGAAATAGACGAACTACAAGCTTGGACAAACAAATACCAATCTCCACTTCAGCATTTAGAACATCATTTACATGATTGGGTAGCTTACTTTATCATTCCTATATTTGCACTGGCCAATTCGGGAGTTATATTAAGTAGTAGTCAAGGCTTAGATATGCCGTTAGTTATTACTATTGCACTATGCTTGCTTTTAGGCAAAAGTATTGGGGTTTCGGTATTTGTACTATTGGCAAATAAATTAAAGGTTGTTAGCATCCCTACCGATATTTCCAAATCCCAAATTATTGGGGTGTCGTTTTTAGCGGGTATCGGCTTTACTATGGCAGTATTTATTGCTAGTTTAGCATTTGCTGATCAACCAAAATATATAGACTCGGCAAAAATTGGGATTTTAATAGGTTCTTCCATTTCAGGAATTATTGGTTATTTTCTACTTAAAAGTCAGGCCTCGAAAGCAACTCAAAATCAAGATCCTGAGGTGTTAACACCTTAGTACTTGACATAAAACAAGAAGATATATTTATAGATGAAGGATAAATTTTATCAATACATTCAAAATTTACAAGACCAAATAACCTCTAAATTAGAGTCTGTTGATGGCCAAGCCAAGTTTCAAGAAGATTTATGGGAACGCCCCGAAGGCGGCGGCGGAAGAACCCGAGTGATTGAAAATGGACATGTTTTTGAAAAAGGCGGTGTAAACATCTCGGGCGTACACGGTAAATTACCTAAATCTATGCAAACCTATTTTAAAGTAGGGGATGTTGATTTTTTTGCCTGCGGATTGAGTTTAGTACTTCACCCAAAAAACCCTATGGCGCCCACCGTGCATGCCAATTGGCGTTATTTTGAAATGTATGATAAATCGGGAAATATTATTGATAGCTGGTTTGGTGGCGGACAAGATTTAACACCCTATTACCTGTTTGATGAAGATGCTAAGCATTTTCATCAAACCTGTAAAACAGCCTGCGATAAACACAACCCAGAGTTTTACCCAACCTATAAAAAGCGTTGCGACGAATACTTTTATAACACTCACCGCAATGAGGGGCGGGGTATTGGTGGTTTATTTTTCGATTATTGCAAAGCCAATGATGAAATGTCTATGGAGGATTGGTACAACTTTGTTACCGAGGTTGGCGATAGTTTCCTAGAGGCTTATGTTCCTATTATTGAACGCAGAAAAGACCTTCCCTATACCCAGGATCAGCGCAATTGGCAAGAAATTCGCCGCGGCCGCTATGTTGAATTTAATTTGGTACACGACAAAGGCACCCTTTTCGGTTTAAAAACAAACGGACGCATAGAAAGTATTTTAATGAGTTTACCACCGCATGTGCAATGGGTATATGACCACCACCCAGAACCTGGTAGTGAAGAAGAAAGATTAATAGCGGTTTTACAAAACCCTATAGATTGGAATTAAAAAAAAGAGAACAAACCTTTATCTCAACAAAATATTAAATAATACCCCTTATGTTGTGTTACTGTGGAAGTCTAAAAACCTATAAAGACTGCTGTGAAATAATTCATCAAAACATAGCTCATGCTAAAACTGCCGAACAGCTTATGCGCTCTAGATATAGTGCCTTTGTTTTGGCCGATGGCGATTATTTAATGGCTAGTCACCAGAGTAAAACAAGGCAACCTAAAGAAAAGAAAGCCATTGTAAATTGGGCAAAATCGGTACAATGGATTAAATTAGACGTATTAGAAACCACAAAAGGCCTAGAAAAAGATTCTGAAGGCACCGTTACTTTTAATGCCTATTTTTATGAAAATGGTCAAGTAGACTGTATTCATGAAAAATCGGCATTTGTAAAAGAAAACAACCTTTGGATGTATTTAGGACTCAGTAAATAAAAAAACTATGTTCCCTTTAAAAAGAAATAGACGTTTAAGAACCAATGAAGCCATTCGTTCGCTTGTTAGAGAAACCATACTCACGCCAAACGATTTTTTAGTGCCGCTTTTTGTGGTGGAAGGCAAAGGGGTTAAAGATGAAATTCCATCGATGCCTAATTACTTCCGTTATAGTTTAGATTTATTAGAAGCTGAAGTTAAAGCGCTTTGGCAACTAGGTTTAAAATCGGTGTTGCTTTTTGTAAAAGTACCCGATAATTTAAAAGACAATAAGGGTACTGAAGCCTTAAACCCAAATGGTTTGATGCAACGCGCCATTAAAACCGTTAAAAATGCCTGCCCTGATATGTTGGTTATGACCGATGTCGCTCTAGACCCATACTCAATTTACGGGCATGATGGTATTATTGAAAACGGACAAATTATAAACGACGATACTGCCGAGTTTTTAGCTGAAATGAGCATTTCTCACGCTACAGCTGGTGCCGATTTTGTAGCGCCAAGCGATATGATGGATGGTCGTATTTTAAGCATTCGTGAAGCTTTGGAAGATGAGGGTTTCATAAACACTGGGATTATGAGCTACTCGGCAAAATATGCCTCAGCTTTTTATGGTCCTTTTCGTGATGCTCTAGATTCTGCTCCTGTAGATTTAGTTGATATTCCAAAAGATAAAAAAACTTATCAAATGGATTACGGTAACCGTTTTGAAGCCCTTCGTGAAACCGAAATGGATATTGATGAAGGCGCCGATATCGTCATGGTAAAACCAGGACTTTCTTATTTAGATATTTTAAGAGATATTAAAAACGAAGTGGATGTTCCCGTAGCTGTGTATCAAGTTTCAGGTGAATATGCCATGATAAAAGCTGCTGCCGAAAAAGGCTGGTTAGACCACGATCAAGTTATGATGGAAACTACCACCGCTTTTAAACGTGCTGGCGCCGATATTATCGCTTCATATTTTGCCAAAGATGTGGTTAAAATTTTAAACGGCTAAAATTCATACCGCTGTTTTAATTTTTCAACTAAACCTAACCAGTTATTACTTTAGGCTTTCTTCGTTTTAAAAATTTAAATCGGACAAACAACATCATATATCCAAGCGCTAATAAAATAAGTAGGTGCATGACTTCTTTAGAAACATCTACTAGATGTGCACCTTCATTAGACAACGCATTAAAAATTTTAAAAAAAGGTGTTGAAGGTAACAAATTCGTAACTACCTGAAGAGGTTCAGGCATAGACTCTATAGGCCAAGAATAGCCCGAAATTAAAAATAAGGGATAGGTGGAAAATGCTAATATTTCAGTCCAACCAATGGTAGTTTTAAAAAAACTTGCCAACAAAATGGTGTATAATAAAACGATTGTAATAAACAAACCACTTAACATCAAGTGAAAGCAGATAGATCCGTTGAAAGCCAAAAAGAAATGCGAAAATATCAATTTGTAAAAAATGAAAAAGTAAACCACATAAAGCATGATATAATAAGTGCCTTTCGCTGATAAAACACACATAAAATCATAAAAAGAATAGCTCTCAATATCTTGTAACATGCCGTGGTTAAATTCATGAACAACACTTTGCCCAAAACCAATAATTAGGGTTTGTTGTAAAATTAAAATCAATAAAATTGGCAATAAATAATCACCATAATTATTGGTTGCATTATGTATTGATTTAATTACCGGCATTATCGGTTGTGCTTTTTGTTTCGCAATATCTAAAGGTATTTTATTGCTAACATAATAACTCATTCGCACGCCTCCAGCGACTGTTAAAACAACCTGCTGTACTGCTTTATTTATTTCATTTGACGTTAAAAACTTGGTGTTATTTAAAATCAATTCAACATGAGAACCATCTAAATTCATGGTTTTATTCTGAAAACCCTTAGGGATAACAACAATCCCTTGCACCTCTAAATTATTAAAATAGAACATGGCCTCTTCCAAACTTGAAAAATGACCGTTTATGTTTACTTTTTCAGATGAATTAATAAGCTGTGAAACCTTTCTGGATAGATTAGAATGGTCGTAATCTACAACTGCAATAGGAATTTCATTTACCTCTTTTTCAGAATATATAGAGCCTATAAAAAAGGCATAAAGCAAGGGAGCTACTAAACATGTTAGTAAAATACTTTTGTCCTCAAATATAAGCGCAAGCTCATTTTTTAAAATAGAAAACCAATTTTTCATACCATACTCTTTTTATGTCGTACTAACAATATGGTGGTTGTAACTATATAGCCCACAGCTAAAAACAAAAGCAAATAAATAACTTGCTGTGTTAAAAAAACAAAAGGTGTACTCATTTCTACTCCTTTTATAAAAGCGCTTAAAAAATGGGTATATGGTATAAGTTGTGCATACCACATATTAAATGCAGGCATGGCCATAATTGGAAACGTAAAACCGCTAAAAACAAAGGCAGGTGAATTATATACAAACGAAACATCCATAGCTATGGCTTCATTTTTAAAAATGGCTGAAACCATCATCCCTAACATGGCATTGACCATAACAAATAATAAAACAACAGGCAAAAAAGCCAGAGTACTTGGACTTATTGGGATTCCTAAAAGCGGATGTACAGTTGAAAAAATAAAAACACCAACCATAAATCCTACGATGGTATAAGCTAATAATTTGCCGAAAATAATATTAAAAAGCTTACCATTAGCCAGGTTTAAAAGCTCACTATATGTGTTATTCGTATATTCAGAATTTATAGAACGGGCAGCCAATAAAAACACCAACATTTGAAGTAATACCGTAGTTAATCCCGGAATCAAATAAAACAAATAGTTATAATAAGGGTTGTATAATGGTTTAACATGAACCTTTACAGGCATAATCATTTTTAGTGCTTTTTTGTTTGGGATTCCTTGTGTTTTAAAAGCATTATAATTAATTCCGGCAGACATTGTATTTATAAAACTTGCGGCTTCCTTATAAATTAAATTTCCAAAAACAATATTTGATGCATTGGAGTAAACCAAAAGCTTAGTCTGTTCGCCTCTAAATATTTGTTTTTCAAAATGCTCGGGAATCACGTAAAATCCTTTGACCTCAGGATATTTGATAAAAACATCTTCTAGCTTATCATTGGAATTTAAAAACTTAATAATTTTTAATTTCGGTGCCGCTTCAACATTTGAAATCACTTTTCTACTTAAAGCAGATTGATCTAAATCTAACACCGCAATATTAACGGTTTCAATACCACCTTCTTTATAGATATACCCTAAATAGAAAAATATAACCGTAGGAATTACCAATATTAAAACCCAGGCAGCTGGTCTTTTTTTTAATATTAAAAACTCTCTAACAATTATGTTTATTATAGAATATTTCAAAGTTTAATATTAACACTCATTCCAGGGCGTAGATTTTCAATTTTATCAATAGGTTTTAAATGAATTTCGAATGTTTTCATATCCAATCGGCCTTTATCGGCAGTTGGAATCCAATCGGCAAAATCGGCCATGGGCGCAATATAAGTCACCTTAAATTTGTAAGAATCATTATTAAAAGCGGGTAACTTACCTGAAATTTCTGCACCCATTTTAAAATCATTTAGGAAGTCTTCTCTAATATGAATTACCGCATAAATAGTTTCAAGCTTTTGAACGGTAAATATGGGGTAACCTGCTGGCATAACTTCGCTTTCTTCAGCCAATTTTGATGATATCTCACCTGAAACCGGCGCGTAAATTTCTAATTCTTTATAATACGCCTTTGCTTCATTAACCTTACCTCCCGCCGCATTCATTTGTCCTTTAGCCGCTTTCTTATCTTCTAATCTTGCTCCTTCTGTCGCCATGTCATAAATAGACTTTGCGGCATTCATTTGATCAAATGCGGCATCGCGCTTAAAGGTGACTTCATCCATTTGTTGTTGAGAAACTAGGCTATCTGCTACCAGATTTTTTAAACGATTATAAGATTTTTCAGCATAATTATACTGACTTAAAGCCATTTTATAACTGTTTTTTGCGGCCAATACTTCTTGACTTCTAGCGCCAGAATTAGCCTTTTCGCTTATCGACTGTGCGGCATTAAACATACCTTCGGCTTGCTGAATTTTGGCATCCAAAATATCACTTTCAATAGTTGCCAATAACTGACCTTTTTCAACCTGCTCACCTAAGCTTACGTAAATGGATTCTATTCGGCCAGGGATTTCTGAAGCAACTTTAATTTCAACCGTTTCAAATAAACCCACAAAAACACGGTTCGATTCTTTATCGGGTTTTAAAATATATAATGCGATAACACCAACAAGTATTACCACTATAGGAATTATCAATATGAAGATTTGTTTTTTATTTTTCATGTTTCTATGGGTTCAAATTCTGTAATTGTAAACTACCTGTTGATATTAATAACTCTAACGCCACCATACGTTGCTCGGCAATAAGCTTGTAATATTCAAACACAACATCTTGATAATCGGTCTCAGCCTTTAATCGGTCTGAAATGGAAATTAGGCCTATTTTATAGCTTTTGATGGCTAAATTTAAAGTATTCAATGCCACTTGCATCTCCTGTTCTTTATATAAGATTTGTTGATTTTTAACTTCAAAACCCACTAGAACTTTCTTATTAAACAGCTCTAATTTCTCAATAGCATCTGCCTTTTTGTTTTCAGAAATGCTTTTTTGTATACGTGTTTTTTGAATCTCATTATCATGTTTTAGTCCAGTAAAAATGTCCCATTTCATACCCAATCCAACAAAATAAGCAGGAAACAATTCTAATTTATTCAACTCTAAATTCACAGGATCACTTAGTGTAGGAAGGGTATATGGTGTATCGAATTCGGCATTAAATAAATTGGTATATGATAAAGATGCTAGGGCTTGTACTTTGGGTAAAAACAAATTTCTATTCATTTTTAATTTATAATCGTAAGCATTAATGGAGGCATCTAAAGCTTTAACCTCTGGACGATCTACAAACGTATTTTTATTTGATTTAACAAGCCAAGGTTTTAACTCAAATTTTTGTGCTTCCAATTTAGAAATTTCAACGCCTGTAAGCATGGATAATTTTAAATACAAGAGGTTCAGATTTCCGTATAATTCAGTTTTTTCAGAAGCTAAATTAAGTTCTGCTGCGGTAATTTTACCTCGATCATAAGGTGTTGCTAGTCCATTGTTAATCGCCTTTTGCACCCGTTCTTTTTCTTTACTAAGCCTTAATATTCCTGCTTCTAAAACATGCTTAGATTGGTTAAGCAACTCAATCTTATCAAAAGTATCGATAACATCTTTAATGATATCGGCACGTTCTTTAAAAAGCATAAAGTTTTTCGCTTTTATTTTTTCGCTGGATGCTTTTGACCCATAACTAACTTGAAGCCCTGAAAACAACAAGGCTTTTGCCGTAAGATTTGCGTTAAGAATATTTCCTTTAGCATTAAATTGGGTATCGCCTTCAAATAAATTAAGCCCAGTAATGGGAAGTTGAATGGTTGGAACATCTGCAGTAATTCGTGTTGAGCCATAACCATAAGAAGCATCAAACTCTAGTGTTGGTATAAAATTTTGACGAATTCCTTTATGTGTAATACTATCAATTGATAAATCGTATCCTACTTCTTTTAAGACGTAGCTCTTCTCTAAACTTAATGAAATTAACTTCAGCTCCATTTCACTCAAATTTGCTTGAGCCTGTAGTTGTACACAAAATAAACACAAAGAAAATAGGAAAGATCCTTTCATAATTTTTAACATGAATGTTGTAACGGAATGCTTTTTTAAAGTTTAAAATTCACATCAAAATGTCTTCCAGTGAATAAAGAGCTCATTTGACTAAGTTAATAGTTTTTGTTCATTTAATCAACCGCGTTACTATGCGATCTTTTTTAAAAGCTTATTTTAATCTAATTTGATTTTGTAATTTAGCTTTTAACAAAACACATGTTAATGAGCACATTAATTTTTTGGGCAACCATCTCCATCTTTTTCTCTTTTTTATGTTCCATACTAGAAGCCGTTTTACTAAGCGTCACGCCTACTTTTATCAACCTTAAAAAGCGTGAACAAAAAGAATACGCACTCACTTTAGAGTCCCTTAAAAAAGATGTCGATAAACCGCTTATAGCCATTTTAACTCTTAACACCATTGCACATACTTTAGGAGCCATGATGGTGGGTATACAAGCCGAAAAATTACCATTTAAAATTGAACTTTTTGGTATTAATACCGTTGGTGTAATATCGGCTATAATGACTTTTTTAATTCTAGTAGCTTCAGAAATTATTCCTAAAACCATTGGTGCTACCTATTGGAAGCAACTGGCTAATTTCACTTCTAAAACCCTAACGATTTTAATTTTTCCATTAAAATGGACAGGTATTTTATGGTTACTACAACTTACCACCAGACTTATAGGCGGTAAAGGTCATGGTAGCGTTTTAACCCGCCAAAGTTTTATAGACATGACCGATTTAGCTCATGAAGAAGGTGTTTTTCAAGAAAATGAGAGTAAAGTCATAAAAAACCTACTAACTTTTAAAGAGGTCTTCGCGAAAGACATCATGACGCCCAGAACCGTTATGAAAACCGTTGATGAAAACACCACCGTAGAAGAATTTTTCAAACAAAATATCAATTTACGCTTTTCACGTATTCCTGTTTTTGTAGACCAACCCGACGACATTAAAGGGTTGGTGCTTAAAGATGAAATTTTTAAAGAAATGGCTTTAGGAAACGGTAGCAAAACACTTTCCGAACTAAAACGCAACATTATAATTGTAAATAGAAACCTACCCATCCCCGATTTGTTTGAACAACTTATCGCGAGTCGAAACCACATGGCTCTGGTAGTCGATGAATACGGTACTGTAAGCGGTCTAGTGACCATGGAGGATGTTATTGAAACCTTATTAGGTCTAGAAATTATGGATGAAAGTGACAACGTATCAGACCTCCAACTTTTAGCCAGAAAAAGCTGGGAAGTACGCGCCAAAAAACTCGGTATTTTTGAAGACAAAACGAAGCCTTTAGAGTAGATGGAAAGCTGCATCATCCAGACGCCACTAGGGTATGCACGTATTTGTGGTGATGAAAAAGGCATTAATTCGGTTAGCATAAGCAATTCCGAAGCCATAAGAACCGAAATCATCCCTCTTGTATTACAAGACTGTGCGATGCAACTTAAAGCTTATTTTAACGGAGAGCGCCAAGAATTCCAGCTAACATTAAACCCCGAAGGCACCGATTTTCAAAAGAAAGTCTGGAAATATTTGGAACAAATTCCCTTTGGAAAAAGCTTGTCTTATTTAGAGTTATCCAAGCAAATGGGGCAGCCAAAAGCCATTCGGGCCGTAGCACATGCTAATGCTAAAAACCCACTATGGATTATCGTGCCTTGCCATCGCGTCATTGGTAGTGATGGTAGTTTAACTGGTTATGCAGGCGGCTTACATCGCAAACAATGGTTACTCAATCACGAAAGCTCTAACAAGCAACAAACTTTGTTTTAAAAGCTTTCAAAGCGGTTATAGGCACTAAAACTTAAAATATTTCCTATATTTATTTCAACTAAAAGTTTTTTATATGAAATTCATTAAACAAGTTATTAAGTGGCTTGCGATTCTTGTTGTAGCCATTATTGCATTACTTTACATTTTCGATTATGACTATATTTTAAGAGGGGCCAGAATTGTGTACTTAACTGGACATAAAACCGCTTTTATTGATGACTATCCTTACTTTGATAACGATACCATTAAAAAGCCAAGCAATAGTCTGCCTTGGCCCATTCACAAAAACTACAATACGGTGAAACCCACCGACAAATTAGCGAAAGCTAATAAAGATTGGGGTACCGTAGCATTTCTTATTATAAAAAACGACAGCATCTGGTTTGAAGATTACCGCGAAGACTTTGGTAAAACGTCCAAAACCAACTCCTTTTCTATGGCTAAAAGTATTACCTGCGCATTACTGGGCAAAGCTATTATGGACGGCTATATTCCTAGCTTAGACCAACCCATAAGTGAGTACTATCCGCAATACGCTAATAGCAACATTACGGTTGGCGATTTGGCATCGATGTCTTCAGGATTAGATTGGGTTGAGCATTATACGAGTCCGTTTTCGGTAACCGCCAGAGCCAATTATGACGATAATGTCGCCGAAACCATTTTAAATCAAAAAGTGATTGAAGCGCCTGGAAAGGCTTTCAAATATTTAAGCGGAAATACCGAATTGCTAGGTATGGTGATTCAAAAAGCGACTAAAAAAACGCTTTCCAATTATCTTTCTGAATCCTTTTGGCAACCCATGGGCGCTACCGACGATGCCTTATGGCAGGTAGATGATAGCGAAAACCGACTAGCTAAAGCCTTTTGTTGTATTTCTAGTAACGCACGTGATTTTGCACGCTTCGGAAAACTTTATAAAGACTACGGTAAATGGGAAGGCCAACAGCTTTTAGATTCTGCCTATGTGGTGAAATCGGTAACACCTCGTTTTAAAGCTTCTCCAGAATACGGTTATGGCTGGTGGCTTAAACAGCAAAATAACAAAGACTTTTTTATGATGCGTGGGCATTTGGGGCAATATGTTATCGTACAACCCGAAGATAATGTGATTATTGTTCGTTTAGGATTTAGAAAATCGGAAGATTATGGCCATACCGATGCCGTTTTCACGGAAGACATTTCAACGTATATTGATGAGGCTTACAAAATGTTGAAGCATGATTAGAAAGATTAATCTGGAGAACATCTTGTTTCTCGATATTGAAACCGTTCCTGAAACGGAACATTTTTCAGAACTGAACGACACCAAACAAATCCTTTGGGAAGACAAATCTAAATACCAAAGAAAGGACGATTATACCGCCGAAGAGTTTTACGATCGTGCTGGTATATGGGCCGAATTTGGTAAAATTGTTTGTATTTCGGTAGGCTATTTTAACTTTCAAAATGACATAAGAAAATTTAGAACCACCTCTTTTTTTGGTGATGAAGTTAAAATACTCAAAGACTTTAAAAATTTACTAAACACCCATTACAACGAACCCAAGCATTTACTTTGTGGTCATAATGCCAAAGAATTTGACTTTCCGTATATTGCTCGACGCATGATTATCCATAACATCGAATTACCTCATAAACTCAATTTATTTGGTAAGAAACCATGGGAAGTGCCGCATTTAGACACCTTAGAACTTTGGAAATTTGGCGATTTTAAAAGTTACACCTCTTTAAAATTACTCACTCATGTGTTAGGCATCCCATCACCAAAAGATGATATTGATGGCAGTGAAGTTTATCGGGTGTATTATAAAGAACATGAAATTGATCGTATTGTAACCTATTGTGAAAAAGACACCATTGCGGTAGCTCAAATATTTTTGCGATTACGGGGTGATGAGATTTTAACTGATGATGACATTATTCATATTTAATGAAAGATAACGAGATTTTAGAAGTACGGAATTTAAGCGTTTCATTTGGCGACAACGAAGTGGTTCATAACATTTCCTATAAACTGCATACTAATGAAGTATTGGGCATTGTAGGCGAATCGGGCTCCGGTAAATCGGTGTCCTCTTTAGCTATTTTAGGTTTACTACCGAAAAAGATCGCTAAAATAAATTCTGGCTCTATCCTCTTTGAAGACCGTGATTTAATTGAATTATCGTCCTCATCATTTGAAAACATTCGAGGCAACAAAATTGCCATGATTTTTCAAGAACCTATGAGTTCCTTAAATCCGTCTATGACCTGTGGAAACCAGGTTTTAGAAATCTTATTAGAACATACTCATGTTTCAAAAAAATTAGCCAAGGAAGAAACTTTAGCCCTTTTTAACATGGTTAAACTGCCAGATCCTGATCGTGTTTTTAAAGCCTATCCGCATGAGATTTCTGGTGGTCAAAAGCAACGCGTTATGATTGCCATGGCCATTGCCTGTAAACCCGATGTTTTAATTGCCGACGAGCCTACTACGGCTTTAGATGTTACGGTGCAAAAAGACATCATTATTTTACTGAAAGAACTGCAGGCTCAAACAAAAATGAGCATCATTTTTATCACCCATGATTTGGCCTTAATTTCAGAAATTGCCGATCGTGTTTTAGTGATGTATAAAGGCAACATCGTTGAACAAGGTTTGGTAGCCCGTATTTTTAAAAACCCTGAGCACAATTACACCAAAGCTTTAATTAATTCCAGACCTGCTTTAGATGTACGCTTGGAGGTATTACCCACCATCAAAGACTTTTTAGAAGACAAGATCTCCAAGACCATCATTACACCAGAGGATCGCAAAAAAAATCACGAAAAAATTTACAGCAAACCACCATTATTGGAGGTGATAAATGTGGAGAAAGAATACCTTTCTAAATCTGGATTTTTTTCCAAACCAGAACGTTTTAAGGCGGTAAATGACGTCAGTTTCAAACTATATGAAGGGGAAACTTTAGGATTGGTTGGCGAATCGGGTTGTGGAAAATCAACTCTTGGAAATGCCATACTTCAATTAGATAAAGCTACTGCAGGAAAAATAATTTATAAAGGCATTGATATCACAAAACTGTCAAAGTCTGAAACTAGAAAACTCAGAAAAGATATTCAAATCATTTTTCAAGATCCGTATTCTTCTTTAAATCCGAGAATCCCTGTTGGAGAAGCCATAATGGAGCCTATGAAAGTGCATAAACTTTATAGTTCGGATGCCGAACGCAAGGAAAAAGTGATTGATATATTGGAAAAAGTTGGACTGTCGGAGGTTTATTTCAACCGGTACCCTCATGAGTTTTCGGGGGGTCAGCGCCAGCGTATTGGTATTGCAAGAACCATTGCCCTTCAACCGAAACTCATTGTTTGTGACGAATCAGTTTCGGCCTTAGACATTTCTGTTCAAGCTCAGGTTTTAAACTTACTTAATTCACTTAAAAAAGACTTCAATTTTACCTATATTTTCATCTCACATGACTTAGCAGTTGTGAAATACATGTCAGATCAATTATTGGTTATGAACCAAGGTCAAATTGAAGAGTTAAACGATGCAGACATCATCTATAAAAACCCTGAGAAAGCATATACAAAAAAGCTTATTCATGCTATTCCAAAAGGATTATAACATGAATATCTTTTTTGTTAAATAACATAAGCTTCTTACAAACTCATAAGTATCTTTTACAGATTCTCTAAATTTGCTTTGGTTAGTAGGTACTTCATGTAGGTTGGTTGCAGTGTTCATAAGGTTGAAATTTATGATAGTTTTGGGGAAAATCATTTATAGATTTTCATTTTTTGACTCAGACTAATATCTATAATATATTCCATTTATACGATTAAAAACATATAAAATCGATAAAACGCATATTTTTTTAACAACCTTGTAATTTTCACCCTTATATTAAGTAGGATTTTACAACTCTAAATATTCATTTCTGGAATATTTCCTACAACTATTAATTTGCCTTCTGTAGCTTCTATAATCTGATCGACAGACACCCCTGGCGCGCGTTCTAATAATTTAAAACCTTGTTCGGTCACTTCAAGGACTGCTAGGTTAGTCACTATCTTTTTTACACAGCCTACACCCGTGAGTGGCAACGAACATTGCTTTAATAATTTGGAATCGCCATGCTTATTCGTATGCATCATGGCTACGATGATGTTTTCGGCACTCGATACTAAATCCATAGCACCACCCATACCCTTAACCATACGCCCTGGAATTTTCCAATTGGCGATATCGCCATTTTGGGCAACTTCCATAGCTCCTAAAATGGTTAAATCGACATGTTGCCCTCGAATCATTGAAAAGCTTAATGCCGAATCGAAAAAACTAGCACCAGGCAAGGTCGTAATGGTTTGTTTCCCGGCGTTAATAATATCGGCATCCTCTTCACCTTCAAAAGGAAATGGCCCCATGCCTAGCACACCATTTTCACTTTGAAATTCCACTTGAATATCATCTCGAACATAATTGGCCACCAAAGTCGGTATCCCTATGCCTAAGTTCACATAGTAACCATCTTGAACTTCTTGCGCAATGCGTTTTGCTATACCTGTTTTGTCTAACATCTTATTTGATTTGAAAATGTGTTAATTTGAAAATTGGTTAATTAAACTTTATGTTCGATTTGAAAACTTGAAGATTAATTAAGATTTTTTACTTGATGAAATGATTTTTGATATAATTAAAATAACAGATTTTAAATTTTTTAATAATTTTTCAGTTGGGTCTGGATAATGCTCTGATGCCTGACATAGTTTCAACCAATATTCAAGTTCATCCGCTTCCTTAGCCGAAATTTTAAACTTATGAATAAAATCTCTTTTACTTTCTGCATTTTGTGCTTCTCTAATATTAGCTCCAATAGAAGTTCCGCATCTAAAAATTTGAGAAGCCATTTCAAACTTTCTTTGTTCTCTTATCATTTCGGAAAAAGAAACAACATCAAGGGCTAAATCAAAGCTTAATCTTACTATTAAATTATCACTATCGTTCCTCATTTATAAATTAAATCATCTTTTAAAAACATCTCTTTTCTAAATCTAGTTTCTTTCAACTAAAACTTTTAAATTCAATCTTTCTTGCCACATTTTCAAATTGAAAAATCTTCAAATCAATTCATTAAAATTTCTAATCGCCTCTCCCTTACCGTCCTCTGTTCAATCCTTTTCTCGTAGTTTGTTCCTTGAAAAATACGTTGTACAAAAATGCCTGGGACATGAATTTGATTGGGGTCTAAGGTTCCAAGAGGCAGTAATTCTTCAACCTCAGCGACTGTAATTTTTGCGGCGCCACACATTATGGGGTTAAAATTTCTGGCGGTTCCTTTAAAGATTAAGTTTCCAGCAGCATCACCTTTCCACGCTTTAACCAAGCTAAAATCGGCCATAAAAGCATGCTCTAACACATACATTTTACCATCAAATTCCCTGATTTCTTTTCCTTCGGCGACTTCGGTGCCATAGCCTGCTGGGGTGTAAAAAGCAGGGATTCCTGCCTGTGCCGCTCTACAACGTTCGGCTAAAGTGCCTTGAGGGATTAAATCGACTTCCAATTCACCCGAAAGCATTTGTCGCTCAAACTCATCGTTCTCACCAACGTAGGAAGATATCATCTTCTTAATTTGTTTCTTTTGGAGCAATAAACCCAATCCGAAATCATCGACACCAGCATTGTTAGAAATGCAGGTTAAATTGGTCACACCAAGCTGCACTAAGCGTGCGATAGCATTTTCAGGAATACCACAGAGACCGAAACCACCCAACATGAGTGTATTACCACTAGAAAGCCCTTTCAAAGCTTCTTCGACACTAGAAACCGTTTTATTTATCATTTCGTCATATTTATGCTTATAAATTTACGAATATTTCAATGAAATGAAGAAGGAAGTAACTGTTAAGAATTAAGGATGTATAAACAAGTAGGGAGTGTCCAAAAACCAAAAACAACCATCATCCTGAGCTTGACACAGCATCTCATGCCATTGAAATTTAAGGATTATAAGAATCTGAAAATAAATTCAGATTGACGTGAAATCGACTTTTAAAACAGCCACAAATATTTGAATTCGCGAAAAATTAACTTCTTGGCTTATCGATACCTCTATCATACATAACGATACTACCAGCCACAGAAACATTCAGGCTTAATTTAGATTTAAACTTGACCAAGAGATGTGATTTCTCGATAGCTTCTTTACTTAACCCATGATCTTCAGCTCCCAATAAATACACACAGCGTCTGGGGTGATGAAAGGTTTCTAAGTCCTGAGCCGAATCGTCTAGCTCGACACCAACAATTCGGGTACCTTTGGGTAGATTATTAAAAAAATCATCGAAGTTTTCATAATGATAATAAGGCATGGATTTAACCGCATTGTGGGTATCGCAGGCCTGTTTAGCATAGCGGTTTCCAATGGTGAAGATGAAACTAGCGCCCAAATTTTGTGCAGAACGCCATAAAACACCAAGGTTTTCGGGAGTCTTTCCGTTAAAGATACCTATACCAAAAAATTCATTTACGAAATTATCGTTCATGCTTTCAGCTTCTAAACGTATTCAGTATGCCTTTTAAAACTCGAGTTCGTCTAAGCGATCAACTTCATCGTCATTATTTTGATCTTCAGAAACGGTTGAACAATCTACATTAATCGACAAGTTTTCTGGCGCAACGAAATCTTCTTTAGACACATCTAGTTCTGTATCGGCATAACAACTTTTCATATAGATACCCCAAATAGGTAGCGCCATTGCGGCACCTTGGCCGTAGGTAATGGTTTTAAAATGCGCCGCACGATCTTCGGCACCAACCCATACACCGGTAACTAAATTAGGTACCATTCCCATAAACCAGCCATCACTTTGGTTTTGAGTGGTTCCTGTTTTTCCTGCAATCGGATTTGTAAACTCGTAAGGATACCCGGTTACGATTTCTCTATAATCGGCTCTATAGGCATCACGACCTTTTCCGCGTAATCGTCCTCCCGAACCAAACTGTGTTACCCCTTCCATAAGTTTTACGGTTACATAAGCGGTTTCGGCATTTAACACATCGTGAGTTTCTGGTTTAAACTGGTATAAAACAGTTCCGTTTTTATCTTCAATATTCAATACCATTACAGGCTTAGTGTACACCCCTTGGTTGGCAAAAGTCGCATATGCCCCAACCATGTCGTAAACACTAATATCTGTAGTACCCAAGGCAATGGAAGGCACTGCAGGAATATCGGCCTCCACGCCTAGTTTTTTAACCAAATCGACCACGGTTTGCGGTCCTACTTTATCGATTAATCGCGCCGTAACGGTATTCACAGAATTAGCCAAAGCGTCTTTTAAAGTACGCTTACCACCGTATTCATTGCCTGAATTTTTAGGACACCACTCCTCTGGGTTTCCAAATTTACCTGCTTCAATACAAAACGGGGTATCTGGAAATTCATCACATGGCGAAAAATGCAATTGGTCAATAGCTGTAGCATAAACAAAAGGCTTAAATGTAGAACCTGTTTGTCGTCTACCTTGCTTTACCATATCGTATTGGAAATGCCTGTAGTTCATACCGCCGACCCATGCTTTAACATGTCCTGTTTTAGGATCCATAGACATCATACCCGTTCTTAAAAACGATTTGTAATAACGCATAGAATCCATAGGCTTCATAAGGGTATCTACCTCTGAAGGTTTCCCATCAACCCATTTAAAAACGGTCATTTTAATAGGTTTCTTAAAAGAGGCTTCAATCTCTTCGTTGGATTTTTTCAAATCGTATTTCATGTGTCTCCAACGTTCCGATTGACGCATCGAACGCCGCATTAAGGCTTGCTCCTCTTCGGGAGTTAAATCTAAAAACGGTGCCGTTGGGTTTCGATCTGGCGTATTTTGGTGAAAAAATTCGGCCTGTAATCTTGGCATGTGTTGTTGCACAGCATCTTCGGCATAGGTTTGCATGCGCGAGTCGATCGTGGTATAAATTTTTAGTCCGTCGTTATATAAATTCCACTTACTACCATCAGGCTTTGGGTTGTTTTTAATCCAATCCTTCATAAATCCATCGAGGTAACCTCTAAAATATGTGGCGATCCCTTCGCGGTGCGACTCTGGAGAATAACGTAAATCAAGCTCTGTTTTTTGAAGCGAATCCTTTTCCTTTTCAGAAATGAAATCATACTTATACATTTGAGATAAAACCACATTTCTACGGTTTTTTACACCTATAGGGTTACGCTCGGGTCTTGGGTTATACAGTGAGGAATTTTTAAACATCCCGACCAACATAGCCGATTCTTTAACATCCAATTCTTTTGGCTCTTTATTGAAATAAATTCTTGAAGCACTACGAATCCCATCGGCATTATTCCCAAAATCATAAATATTAAAATACTGCGCGATAATTTCTTCTTTGGTGTATTGACGCTCTAAACGAATGGCAATAATCCATTCTTTAATTTTTTGAAGCACCCTTTCAATAACATTCTTAGATCCTTCACCATGAAATAATTGCTTGGCTAACTGTTGTGAAATGGTACTTGCCCCACCACTTCCAGGCTTAATAACGGCTCTAAGGGTCCCTCGAGCATCAACGCCAGAATGCTCGTGAAAACGGGCATCTTCGGTCGCTATTAAGGCATTTACAAGGTGCTGCGGTAACTCGTCGTAACTCACCGGTGTTCTATTATCATTAAAATAGAATTTACCTAATGTTTTACCATCTGAAGAGATAATTTCGGTAGCTAAATTGGTTTTCGGATTTTCTAAAACCGTATGATCGGGCATGGCGCCAAAGGCACCCCATGATGCTAATAAAAAAAGGAAGACTACAGCGAGTAATCCTGCTAAAAACAAAATCCACATCCAACGGATGTACTTTGAAAAATTTTGAACGTTGTTCGTTTCTTTTTTTGCCTTTGCCATGTACTATTTATTACTACATCCTGAAACCACTTCGCTTAAGCAAAGCAGCAGATGCCTCTATTTTTTAATTTTCTTTTGTTCTATACTAAATCCAACATCGGTAATCCCCTCCAATTCTTCAACACCATTTACCTTTCCATTTTCACGCATAGCTTGCTGAATATTAACCTTATACTTCCCAGACTCATTAAAAACAACTTGTTCTTTGTACCATAATTTATTCTCCTTAATATCGCCAAATCCTGTGCCTAAAAATTTACCACTAGGTTCGGCCATTTTGTATTCTAGGGTATCTTTAACCGTTTTTCCGTGCGGAAAAACCATTTCGACAATTAGAAATAAATTATTGTATTTATAAGCACTGGTATTTCTAAGGTTTATAAATAAATTATAGGGATTTATGGAATCTGGCGGATCGATTTTAAAACTAACAACCGAATCTTTATGCCATTTTTTAGGCACCGATTTATACACATCAAAATAATATTTTGAATCGCAGGATGAAAGACTAAAAAAAACACATACTAAAAGTAATAAGACTCTATTTTTCAGCATTTTTAGTGTTTTGAGATTTATTCTGGTTATTACCAGGTTTTCTTCTTTGGTTTCTTTTCCTATTTTGATTAGGATTTTGCTTTTTTACTTCCCCCTCAACCTTTGGTTTATTCGATTGGTTTGGTCGCTGCCTTGGTTTCGGTTTTGGCTTTTTAGGTTCTGTATTTTTAGTTGCCGGCGGTGTATTTTTTCTTGATGTTGCTTTATTATCACCTCCAGTATTTTTTTGACCTTGAGCTGGACCTTTTTTACGTCTGTTATTTCTACGTTTTTTATGCGGTTTCGGATTATCAAAACGTGTTAAACTATCTTGGCCTACAACGTTTTCAAATTCTGTTTTAGTATCTTCAACCAAATCTAAAGCGTATTCCTCAAGACTTGTAATTTTTTCTTTTTTCTTATTTATTTCAATGATTTCGTTGGCCTGCTCGGTGGTTATCTTATGCCAATTCATCCATTCGCCTTCGTAAGCAAACCACATATGGCCTTTAAAAATATCGGTTTTCTGACAAACAGCGGTTCCTTTTTCGGTATATAATTTAACATCCGATTTTGGAAAACTTTTTAAAGCATCAAGATAAGTATCTAACTCGTAGTTTAAACAACATTTAAGTTTACCACATTGCCCAGCCAACTTTTGCGGGTTTAAGGACAATTGTTGGTAACGCGCTGCTGAAGTACTCACCGAACGAAAATCGGTTAGCCAGGTAGAGCAACATAATTCGCGACCACAAGAGCCTATACCACCAAGTCTAGCGGCTTCTTGACGAAAACCAACTTGTTTCATTTCGATACGTGTTCTAAATTCTCGTGCAAAAACCTTAATGAGTTCACGAAAATCGACACGATCTTCAGCCGTATAATAGAAAGTTGCTTTACTGGCATCACCTTGAAATTCGATGTCTGAAATTTTCATTTGAAGCTTCAAATCGATCGCAAACTGTCGTGCTTTAACCTTCATGGCTTCTTCACGCTCGCGAGCGGTTTGCCAGATATCAATATCTTTCTGACTTGCTTTTCGGTAAATTTTAAGACCTTCTTCAACATTTACCGGTATATTTTTACGCTTCATTTGAACGCGCACCAATTCCCCCGTAAGGGTAACCATACCAATATCGTGACCAGCTTTAGCTTGTGTAGCCACAACATCGCCAATGCTTAAAGTTAAGTTTTCTGTATTGTTATAATATTCTTTTCTGCCGTTTTTATAGCGTACCTCAACCCAGCTAAATGGGGCTTCCCCGCCGGGTAGGGACATGTTTGACAGCCAATCGAATACCGTTAGTTTATTACAACTATCTGTACCACAAGTACCATTATTCTTGCAGCCCTTAGTAGAGCCGTCTTTTGTTGAGCAACTTGCGCAAGCCATATATTATATATTGAATTCGCTAATAATTAACTTATTACGAATGAAGATTTATACTTTTTTTGTTTTCCGCTTTCGCGTGAAGCACACATTTTCTTTACGTTTTTAAAACCAAGTTTCAAGAACATTTACGACGTAAAGATATGATTATTCTAAAGACTTAAAAAAAGAAGATGAGATTATAGTGCTCAACCCCTTAATCACACAACTTTTACACGCTAAACTTGCTTAACCGATATAATTTTTACTGGACATGCTTTGGCGGCATTATCGCAAGCATCAAAAATTAATTCATCGTTAGATTTTAAGGTAAAAAAGCCCTTTTTATCCTGCCCATGAAGCAAAACGGTTTTGCCATCTTTTTTAGACATTTGAAACTGATTGGGGGCCAATTCGACACAATAATTACAACCAATGCACTTTTTACGCTGAAGGGTAACTACAACCATTAGGCTTCGACTTTATTTTCGACAATTTTGTATAATTTATCGGATTGACGGATTCTAAAAGGTAATTTTAGAGTTACCATATCGCCTTTTTTACCTTCGCTTAACTTTTGGTCGTTAACAAACATATTTTCTACTTGCATTTCTTGTGCGCCTGTAGAAGGGCCAGTAATTAAAATGGTATCCCCCACATTTAAGTTATAAGCCTCAATTTTAAATTCGCCAACCTGAGCTTTTGGAAAGTAATGGGTTCCTTTACCAATATATACTTTCTTTTGTGTAGCATGCGACCCAGAACCTTTACTCCACTCGCCTAGTTTCTGACCCAAGTAATACCCGCTCCAAAATCCGCGATTGTAAACCGTTTCTAAAGTTTTCATCCATTCTATAACTTCTTCTTTGCTATAGGTACCATTTTCAATACTATCAATGGCTTCACGGTAACATTTAATCACTTTAGCAACGTATTCAGGAGCACGACCACGCCCTTCAATTTTTAAAACCTTTACACCTGCATCGGCAACTTCATTTAAAAAATCGATAGTACACAAGTCTTTAGGCGACATGATGTATTCGTTATCCAACTCCATTTCAAAACCAGTTTCTTGATCGATAACCGTGTATTTCTTTCTGCAATTTTGCTTACAAGCTCCACGGTTAGCCGAGGAATTATCGGAATGCAAACTCAAATAACACTTTCCTGAAACCGCCATACAAAGTGCACCATGACCAAATATTTCAATTTCAACTAAGTTTCCCGAAGGCCCTTTAATTTGATCTTTTTCTATTTGCTCTGTAATTTTTTTAACCTGACGTAAGCTCAATTCACGACTCAACACCATGGTATCGGCAAACATGGCATAAAACTTTACAGTTTCGATGTTTGTCACGTTAATTTGTGTAGAAATGTGCACTTCCATGCCAGCTTCTCTAGCCATGGAAATAACGGCTTGATCCATAGCAATAACGGCAGTAATATTCGCTTCTTTGGCTTTGTTCACTAAGGTTTTTACGATGGATAAATCGTGATCATAAATGATGGTATTAAGCGTTAAATAGCTTCTTACGTTTTTAGCTTCACAACGTTTTACGATTTCATCTAAATCATCTAAAGTGAAATTTACCGTTGCTCTAGCCCGCATGTTTAACTGTTCAACTCCAAAATAAACAGAATCGGCACCATTATCTAAAGCAGCCTGTAGAGATTCAAAGTTCCCTGCAGGCGCCATTAATTCAATTTTTTGCATGATTTCTTAACTTAAAAAACTTTAATTCAGTTCAATTTCATAATTCAAACGGTTTGATCGCGACCTTAATTCACTTTTTGACCTAAATATGTTCGAGAAAAGTTGTTTTCCCCAGCCTATTTTTTTGGCATAACTATTAAAAGACTCTTCTTTCCAATTAAAATCGTCTTTCCAAAAGCTTGTTGGGGAAACATAGCAAAAAGTATAGTCGTAAATAAAACTTGAACTATTTACATTTTCAACTTTCGGAATTTCATCCGAAGCTAACAATGTTATATTATTTTCTAAACATGATTGTTTTATCCTTTTTATAACAATAGGATAATCATTTCTAACACTATCTAAATTAAAGTCGTTGTATTCGGTTTCTCCAATTTTTCGAATAGGCCTTATTTGAAGAATATCAAAACTTTTTCCATCGAAATAATTAAACAACTCTTTTAATTCATAAAAATTATCCTTATTAAAAGTATAGTTAATTCTTACTTTAAAGTCAAAACGCTTTTTTAATTGCTGAAATGACCTAAAAACTTCATGAAACTTTTCATAATTCCCCTTTTGCATAAAATTCTCATAACTCTCTTTTGTCACCCCATGCAATGAGATAGTAAACTCATTTAGTCCTGCTTTTAACAACGCTTCTATGCTTTCGCTGTTTAGTAGGTTTGCATTTGTTGTTAAACTAATGTAGGGCACGTGATACTTTTTACCTAATCTAACCAATTCAGGTAAATTTTTATATAAAGTAGGCTCTGTTCCACAGCCTATTTGAAGTTTTAGGGCTCTTTTAAATATAACTTTAGCGACTTGCTCTAGCTCTTCCTGTTTAAATTGACCCTTTGGTTTTTTAACATATTCCTTGTCTGTGAAATAACACATTTTACAACGTAAATTACATGCCAAAACAGGATCAAGATTGACAGCTAAATAACGCTTATTAAATACATGAAGTACCCAAAGTGCCAAAAACTTAATGCGATAACTTTTAATTTTCCTATTAAGTTTTAATAATCTATATACATCCATGAATTATTTTTTTAATGTCTCAAAAATGTTTCTTAAGTCTTTTTTAAAAGGTAAATGCTCGGCACGACCTTTTTTGAAAATGTCGTTACTGTTGGCTTGTCCTTTTCGAAGGGCTTTTTGCTCTTCAAACGGTAAGGCATGAATTTCTTTACACTGGTTAGAACAGCAGTTATTCATTTCTTCTTTACAAGCATCGCATTGTATGAAAAGTAAATGACAGGCATCGTTAGCGCAGTTGGTATGAATATCGGCAGGCGCACCACATTGATGGCAGCAGGCAATAACATCGTCGCTAATTTTTTCGGCACGACGCTCGTCGAAAACAAAATTCTTGCCTATAAACTTATTTTCAAGTCCGGATTCTTTAATTTGACGGGTATACTCTATTATACCCCCTTCTAACTGAAATACGTTTTTAAAACCTTTATGTTTAAAGTAAGCACTCGCTTTTTCGCATCGAATACCACCAGTACAGTACATTACCAGGTTTTTATCCTCTTTATGGTCTTTTAAGTCGTCTTCAATAATATCTAAAGACTCTCTAAAAGTATCGACATCGGGCGTAATAGCATTTTTAAAATGACCAATTTCACTCTCGTAATGGTTACGCATATCTACCAAAACAGTGTTTTCATCTTCAATAAGAGCATTAAACTTATCGGCAGCCACATGCACTCCTTTGTTGGTTACATCAAAAGTATCATCATTTAAACCATCGGCAACAATTTTGTTACGCACTTTAACTTTCAGCTTTAAAAAAGACATATTATCCTGCTCTACAGCGATATTCAATCGAATATCTTTTAAGAAATCGATGGTATCTAGATGTGATTTGAATTCGTTAAAACGATCGGCAGGTAAGGATAATTGGCCGTTAATGCCTTCGGTAGCGACATAAATACGTCCTAAAACATCCAATTGATCCCAAGTGATAAAAAGGTGATCTCTTAATGCTTGAGGATTCTCAATTTTGGCATATTGATAAAAAGAAAGTGTTAATCGATCCTTTCCGGCTTTTTCGATTAATTCGGCTCTTTCTTTGGCACTTAATTTATTGTACAGTTGCATGCTATACTAATTTTTTAAGATTAAAGACTATTTTTAAAAGTTGCAAAGGTACAATTTTATAAGTGCCCTGCCATTTATTAGACAAAAAAAGCACCTAAACATACGTCTAAGTGCTTAATTTTGAATTAGTCAAACTTCTATGAGTTTTAAAACGAGTAAAATAAATTACCTATTTAAAAACAAGATACAACTCCGTTAAAAAGGTTGCGTACCACCTCACTATTTATTTAATTTTCTAAAGAACAAGGTTCTATTTTTCATGAATTTATGTTGAAAACTATTATTGTGTTATGATAAAACTTATAGTATTTTAGCCCTTCAATTTTTAGTAAAAAACAGAGAGATGAGCAGCGAAAAAGAAGCGAAATTAAAAGCACTAAAACTTACATTAGATAAACTAGATAAAGCCTACGGAAAGGGAACCGTAATGAAAATGAGCGATTCTGCCATTGTAGATGTAGAAGCCATTCCTTCAGGATCCTTAGGTTTAGATATTGCTTTAGGCGTTGGCGGATATCCTCGCGGTAGAGTTATTGAAATTTACGGTCCGGAATCGTCGGGTAAAACCACTTTAACGTTGCACGCTATTGCGGAAGCTCAAAAAGCCGGTGGTATAGCAGCATTTATTGATGCCGAGCATGCTTTTGATCGTTTTTATGCTGAAAAATTAGGCGTTGATATTGACAATTTAATTATTTCTCAACCAGATAATGGTGAGCAAGCTTTAGAAATTGCCGATAACTTAATTCGTTCGGGTGCTATTGATATTGTGGTTATCGATTCGGTTGCCGCATTAACACCAAAAAGTGAAATTGAAGGTGAAATGGGTGACTCTAAAATGGGACTTCACGCTCGTTTAATGTCTCAAGCATTAAGAAAGCTTACAGCCTCTATTAGCAAAACCAAGTGTACCGTAATCTTTATTAACCAATTACGTGAAAAAATTGGTGTGATGTTTGGAAATCCTGAAACCACAACGGGTGGTAATGCCTTAAAATTCTACGCATCTGTACGTTTAGATATTAGACGTTCTACACAAATTAAAGAAACAAACGGCGATATTGCAGGTAATAAAACCCGTGTAAAAGTAGTTAAAAATAAAGTGGCACCACCATTTAAAACGGCCGAATTTGATATCATGTACGGTGAAGGTGTTTCTAAAGTTGGCGAAATTCTAGATTTAGCTGTAGAACATGAAATCGTTAAAAAGAGTGGTTCTTGGTTTAGCTACGAAGAAACCAAATTGGGTCAAGGTCGTGATGCTGTAAAAGCTTTAATTAAAGACAATCCAGAACTCATGGAAGAACTTGAAGCTAAAGTTCGACAAATCGTTTCAGGATCATAAAAATTAAAATCCCGTTAATTCGGGATTTTTTTTGCTATTTACGGAACTACTTATACGCGAATTGAGATCTGAATATCTGGACCTAAGAGGAATATTTACTGAAACTGGTTAACTAACAAAAGTTTAACCTTCAGTTCTCACAATCCCTTGAAATCTTTTGTAATATGCATAGCGATAAAAAAAGCATTCCGATTAAAGAATGCTTTTTAGTTATTATAAACCGTTTAAGACGCCTTTCTAGTGTCTCAAACGATCCTAAAATTTTATACCTACGCTTATACCAAAAGACCTAAAGAAAATATTTTTAGACCTTTCATTTCCAAATATTAAAGGTTCTGCGTCTTCAAGATTGAAATAATTTATATCATAAAACACATTAAGGTTTAAATTAAAATCATCTGTCTTTAAAAAAGGAAACCCTATTCCACCCCTTAAATTATCTCCATTTTTAAATTTATCTTTATCTACAGTAAAGTTTCTTGCATAACGCAAGTATGCATAAACATTATCATCATCAACAAAATAATACTTTAAATTTCCTCCTATACGGAACGCAAAAAAATCTGCACCAAATTGGTTTTGTATACCTGTTAAAGCCCCAACACTTAGTTTATTAAAAACCAAGTAGTTTATGGAGTATTGTGCTCCAAGAGCTGTTTTGGAGTCCAAATTAATAACTGTAGAACTATTATTAAAATTGTAATGATATTCTATTTTACTTGGCACAGAAAATTCTATTGCAGCACTTGAATACCATTTTTTTTGCGAATAACTGTTGATATAAAATAGAGATACTATTGTAATTGCAATTATCTTTTTCATATATAAATTTATTTGTTATTTATTCTTTAACGACTATTCTACTACCTTTCCAAGTGCTCCCACGTCTTGCAACAGCGTAAAAATCCAAATCAAAATAAGTATAATTTCTAAAATATTTTGTTACAGGCTTAAGATTATAACTCCACCCACTCACATCTCCCCACGCAGCCGAAATCTCAAAATTAATACCACTATTATAAAGTGTTTTTTTAATATAGTTTGAATTAGATTTTCTATATACTTCCCCAAAATAAATAACTTCTATTCGGTTATAATCATACTGATATATTACAGAAAATTCTTTTTTCGCACCACCGCTATTTGCAACATTGGGTGAATTTAAAAAATCGATTCCCATTTTATACAGTTGTTTTATAGTCCTATTATTAATAATATCTTTTGAACTTAGTGACACTCCATTTTCTAACCCTGATATTTGATTAAGACGTGGAATATAAATATTTAAAATTTCTTTTTCTCCGAATTTAAAAAAAGGTAGTGCCCCATCAGGAAGATTCAGTTTAGTATCCACGAAATATGTGCCACCAGTTGATGTTGAAACATCAACTTTAAACCTCCCATCCCACATATAAATTGGACTTTGATATGAATTAGGAGGAAATAAATTTGGATGCGAATAAGAATTTATTTCGGGTTGAGGTAAATTATACCGTAATAAAATACGATTGATTCCTAACACTAATTCATCTGATTCAGAAGCCCACCATACCCCCAGTGTTTTAGTTTGTGTTTTAGCCTGAACCCCAACAGATTGATAAAAGAAATAATCCTGACTCCAAAACTCTGTTTTGATACGACGTCTGTTATCAAAATAATTTCTACAAACAAATGTTCTTCCTAATATATTTTGCATAAAAGGCGTGCTTTCATCGCATGCAGTCATATTATTAACTAAATTATATAGTTTTTCTTCATCTGAAAGTTGTGGCGTTGTCGGAGTAGTTACTGGTTTTACATATAAATTATTTGACTCACATGCATCAAGTTCAGCAGGAGCAACATACACAAAAGCTTCATCAGAAATACGTCTAACACCCCCATTAACACTTCTTTCTTGACAATATTGATATTCCAATTCAACTGGAGCTGCTTTTAAAAGTGAAGAATTTTTATTATCCTTTTTCATCATTTTATCATAGGCTTTAAATAATGAAGCTGAATCCTTTACATGAGAAAAAAATATTCCTTTTCTTCTTGAAAATTTATAAATAGTGTCATTCACTATAATTTCATCCTTTTCATTTAATAAAGCCCCTAATAAAGGGTCTGATATAAAATCTTCTTCTTCTACACCGTTGTTTTTGCCTTTCTCTTTCTTGTAAAGTGAAGTAGTTTCTCCCATTTCTACCTTTTGAATAATTTCCTTTGAAAGTTTTACTTTCAGTAATTCATTTTTAGGATTAACAATAGGTTTATGCGACCGAAACCCCCCCCTTCGTAATGATGTTCAAAATTATTTCCAATTTCTTCAACCGTTTTCTGTTTTAATTGTTCTATACTAGATTTAAAAGATTCTCTAGATGAGAAAACAAATCTACCGTTTTGAACATTTGCTTCAATTTTTGACGATGATGGAATACTGTTCTTAGATTCTTCTAAATCAAAATCTTCCTTTTGACAAGATGCTAAGATAATTACTAAAATTACTAAAATTTGATATTTATAAACTTTCATATGGTTAGTCTTTTTCGATTTTATTTATACAAATTACTGTGCTATTTCTTCTTTAGCGATTTTACTTCAACAGGTTTTCCGTCAATTGTTCCTTTGGCATGCACTTTTTTGGGACCCCATCCCATTTCAAACCGTTGTTCCAGTTCTTCAAACTGAAATTTTTCTAATTTTTCTGGCATTTCATTTTTTTTAGGTTAAAAAATTCTCTGAACAGTTTTAATTCCACTCAAAGCTCTACAGAATAATTCATTTTATTCAATTTATCAGTCTTAGTTGGTTTAAATTGCACACAACAAATCACCGTCAAATAACCCCAAAAATTAAGAGAGAGAGAAAATCAATAATAGCACTAAAATTGTTTTCGTGGCAAATAAAAAAAAAACAACGTGACAAGATTTTTCCTTGTGTTTATGAAAGAAAAATCATAAACAAAATAAAAATGATAAAACCATTTAGGTTTTTTCAAAAAAAAACCTCTTAACTAGAAAATCTTTAACTTAAAATAAAACAAAAAATCGCCTAAAGCAAAAATGTTCTAGACGATTTAGTATTCTAAAAAGCGATATTAAGCTTATTATTTTGCTGCTGCGTAATGCCTTAAAATTCTACGCATCTGTACGTTTAGATATTAGACGTTCTACACAAATTAAAGAAACTAACGGCGATATTGCAGGTAATAAAACCCGTGTAAAAGTGGTTAAAAATAAAGTGGCACCACCATTTAAAACGGCCGAATTTGATATTATGTACGGCGAAGGTGTTTCTAAAGTTGGTGAAATTTTAGATTTAGCTGTAGAGCATGAAATCGTTAAAAAGAGTGGGTCTTGGTTTAGCTACGAAGAAACTAAATTGGGGCAAGGTCGTGATGCTGTAAAAGCATTAATTAAAGACAATCCCGAACTCATGGATGAACTCGAAGCTAAAGTGCGACAAATCATTTCAGAAAAATAAAATTTAAAATCCCGTTAATTCGGGATTTTTTTTTGCTATTAACGCAACCTTCCTGGCATAAATGTATCTACATAGAAACTATGTATAATACCCCCTAATTTATTTATGTCATGAAAAGATTAATAGCACTTTTTTTAACCATAGCCTTATTTACGTCATGTAGTGTAGATGAAGGTACCTCATACCATTCTGAATTATTACCCGTAGAAAGCGTAAATATTCCAGACGAATTTGAAATGGGAAAAACCTATCCGATAGAAGTATTCTATTACCAACCTACTTCATGTTATAGTTTTTACAATTTCTATTACAAAAAGCACAATAACGAACGTACCGTAGCACCAAGCAATTTAGTTATAGACTCAAATAATTGTGAGTCGACTGAAGACATTTTGGTAGGTAATACTTTCAATTTTGTAGTAACTGGAAATGGTTCGTATGTTTTTAAATTTTGGCAAGGAAAAGATGATGACGGTGAAGACCAATATCTAGTCATTGAGGTTCCTGTAGTAGAAACACCATAACTATTTAGTAACTTTAAGAACTTTTAAAAACCTGTTCCATTTGAGTTTAGAATTGCTCATAGAAAAATGTAAAGCTAAAAATACCATAGCCCAAGGCGAATTATACAAGTTGTATTCCAACAAGTTATTCGCCATAAGCTTGAAGTATTCGAGAAATCGTGCAGAAGCGGAAGATAATCTGCAAGATGCCTTTTTAACCATTTTTAATAAAATAGAACAGTACAAAAATAAAGGCTCGTTTGAAGGTTGGTTAAAACGTATTACTGTAAATACCGTTTTACAACGCTACCGTACCGAAAAAGTGTTTGAACTTGTAAACGAAAGCGCTATAGAAGATGTTGAGGTAGAGATTGATGAGGACGCAGTTTCCATCGATTATCTATTACAAATTATTCAAGAATTACCCGATCGATACCGTCTGGTTTTTAACCTTTACGTTTTAGATGGCTATTCACATAAAGAAATAGCAGACATGTTGAATATAAACGTGGGCACCTCAAAATCAAACCTAGCCAGAGCTAGGATGATTTTAAAGTCGACGATTGAAGATTATCATAACACAGAACATTTACATTCATTATAATGGCTGAGAAGAAACATATAGACCGGTTATTCCAAGAGCACTTTAAAGATTTTGAAGCGACTCCTAGCGAAGCCGTTTGGAAAAACATAGCGGCTAAACTGAATACCGAAGAAGAAACAAAACGTCGCATCATTCCTATTTGGTGGCGCTATGCTGGTGTGGCTGCCTTACTATTACTTTTTGTTGGCATTGGCAGCTTTTTATTACAAGACAACAACAGCGCAACCATTCAAGTGGTAGACACCAACGATGACCTGATTGAAAATGCTTCAGAAGTATTAAAAAACACTATAAATAACACCCATGAACAAGCACCTTCGGTAGTACATTCAAATTCTGAAAACGACCGTACAGAAACTTCTGAACAGACTTCAAACACCAATGAAAACACCGCAACTTCAGTAGCTTCAAAAAATTCAGAAAAACAAAACAAGTATATTGTAAAAACGACAACAAGTTTCGCAAGTAACAAATCGAAAAACACGACGCCTTCCGAAGTACAACCTATTGAAAAAACGCCTTCGGATAGCCCTAGTACTAAATCGGCTATAGCATCATCTGCTGAAAAACAAGACAAACACAGCGAGCCTATTTTAATTAACAAAGAAGCGGCTAGAAAACATATAGCTCATGTGTCTAAAAACAATCAGGCCATTGCAGAAGTTAACAACAAAGCTAATAAGAAAAACACCCTTACCATTGAGGAAGCCATGGCTGAAAGCAAGGGGGAAATAGCTCATGCCAAACCTGAAAGCAAATGGAGTGTTACGCCAAATGTGGCGCCGGTTTATTTTAACAGTTTAGGTGAAGGCTCGTCTATAGACCAACAGTTTAACAATAACCAAAAAACGGGCGATGTAAACATGAGTTATGGTATTTCTACAAGTTATGCTGTAAATAACCGCATTAAAATTCGTTCTGGAATTAATAAAGTCAATTTAGGCTATAACACTAATAACGTTGTGGTTTACGAATCTAGAGGCTCGGGCGTGAGTGCTTTACAAAATGTAAAAAGTTCAACGCCAAATCTATCGGTTGCCAGTGCCGAAAACAACCAAAGTTTCCCACAAACAATATCGACTACCAATGTTTCCATTCATCAAACATTCGATTATATAGAAATTCCTTTAGAAATTCAATATGCCCTATCTCAAAACCGTTTTGGAGTTCATGTTATTGGTGGTTTTAGCTCCTTATTTTTAAGTGACAATGGCATTTATTCTGAAGGCGAAAATGGTTCGAATACTTTTTTAGGCGAAGCCAATAATATTAATAACACGAGTTATAGTGCCAACGTGGGTCTGGGTTTAAATTACAAGTTTTCGAAGAAGTTTGACTTAAATTTAGAACCGATGTTCAAATACCAATTCAATACGTTTGATAACACTTCTGGGAATTTTACACCATTCTTTATTGGCGTTTATACAGGGTTTTCATTTAAGTTTTAGAATGGTATTAAGCTATAGCACTGTTATATATTAAAAATCATTAGTGTCCGATAAAAGATTTAAAAAGCGGGATTTCCAAGATAGGATTTCCCGCTTATTTTGTATCTTGAAGTTATCACACATCCAAGATATGAATAAAAGTAAAAACTTTAGCGGACACCCCATAATCAAACAGGTATTAAATTTCATTTTGCCCAAAGATGTTCATCGGACAGCCAAAAAGCACAACAGCGATCGCTATACCAAAAAGTTTACCACCTATGAGCATTTGGCCACTATGGTATTTACCGTGATCAGTGGCTGTAGCTCACTTCGTGAGGTTTCCAGTATTATGCTTGCCTGCGAGGGAAAGATCAACCATCTAGGACTCACGGACTTTCCAAAACGCAGTACCTTGTCAGATGCTAACAGGAGAAGAAGCTCTGAAGTATTTGCCGATATTTATCATTTACTCTACAAACGTTACCATCGCTTTTTATCGGACAGCAGACCCTTAGAACCTGCAGTGAAGAACCTTAAAATCGTTGATTCCTCGACCATCCCCCTATTTAGCGACATTCTTAAAGGTGTAGGAAGGAACCCGCTCAACGGCAAAAAGAAAGGAGGTATCAAGATGCATACTATGATAAACGCCATGGAAGACGTTCCTTGTCTGATTAAGTTTTCAAGCGCGGCCACGCACGACCACACCTTTTTAAAAGACCTGGAACTCAAGAAGGGCTCTTATGTGGTTTTTGACAAAGGGTATGTGGATTATGAGCAATACCAAAAATGGACACTGGAAGATGTTTACTTTGTGACTCGGCAAAAGGACAATGCTCGCTATACAAGCCTTGAAGAGTTTGATATCTCCAATAAAGTGGACGATGCTGTCCTAAAGGACGAAAAAATAGGGCTTACGGACAAAAACGGCAACGCTTTTTCCCTGAGGAGAATCGCTTTTTGGCACGAAAAGCACCAAAAAGTTTATGAGTTCATCACTAATAATTATGATCTTGATGCAGACAAAATAGCCGACATCTATAAAAATAGGTGGCAGATTGAGACGATGTTCAAGCGGCTTAAACAGAACTTTCCGCTAAAGTATTTTTTGGGAGACAATCAAAATGCCATCGAAATACAAATCTGGGTCAGTTTGATAATCCAGCTCATTATGCTTGTGATCCAAAGAAAAGCCCAAAGAAACTGGGCTTATTCCAATATGATGTCCGTCATACGATACCATTTGATGACATATATCGATTTGTTCAAATTCCTGAAAAACCCAGAAGCTAATTGGGAAGAGATTACAACCAAAAACATTGGGCAATTAAGCCTTTTTGACCCATAAGGAGGTTCTGTTTTCAAAATAAAGAGTGCGATCAATAAAAAAGGCCAACACCAAAGCTTTTTTAGCTAATTCTGTTTTTTATCGGACAACAATAATTAAAAAACATCTTTAGAATTGATTTCAAATTGTATTTTTACGTGAGCAATCACAAGAAATAAACTTTATAACACCCGTTGTGCATTATGATTTAAAAGAAAAAAGTTGTTCATCTTACTGAAAATCAGTAAATTGATTTAACCACAAATCATTAATAATGAACAACTTGAGTGCAAATTACGAAAGAATATTGGATCAAGCACAAAAGTTGGGGAGTAAAAATAATTTTATCTTTGGAAAAAATTAAATTCCGTGGAAATTTCTAAAGATTTATTATCCTTATTACTACCTGATTTTCTGGTAGCTCATTTTAGTTTTAAAAGTAGTTCTTCAACAGAAGATAAACTTCGGTTGTATTTCGAAGAGAAGAACATTGTCCCAAATAGTTTTAAAACACGTAAAGTAGAATCTAAAGGTTTTCATAAAGAAATAATTATCGAGGATTTTCCACTTAGAGGGAAACTAGTTTATCTGCATTTAAAGCGCCGCAGATGGCGTGATGTAGACACAAAAGAAACCCTGCAAAGAGACTGGAATAATGTAGCAAAAGGCACTCGTATGACCACCGAGTTTGCCGCTTTTTTAAAAGAAATTAATCGATAATAACAATACTAGCACGCAAACTATAGCTAATTTGTATGGTTTAGATGGTAAAAAGCTACAGCGCCAATATCGAGATTATTTAAGTGAATTTAAAGATTGGGAATACCTTGAGCAATCCACCAAATGGTTAGTCTACCCTCAAAATATTGGCAAACGATTATCTATAGATGAAATAGCACTTTCACAAGGAGAGTTATACACCGTAGTAACCAATAAAAAAGCCAAAGGTAGAGCAGGTTCTATTGTAGCTATTATTTCAGGAACTAAGTCTGAAGAGGTTATTAAATATCTTAAAAAGATACCTGAAGGCAAGCGGAGGTTGGTAGAAGAAATAACCTTAGATATGGCCGGTAGCATGAAACTAATTGCAAAGAAGAGCTTCCCAAGAGCCGTGCAAGTCATTGATCGCTTTCATGTACAACAACTAGCTTCTGATGCTGTACAAGACATTAGAGTAAAATACCGCTGGCAAGCTCTAGAACTAGAAAATGAGGCTATCAAGACAGCTAAAAATAATAACTACCAGTATCGAGCAGAAGTATTTAGTAACGGGGATACGCGCAAACAACTGCTAGCACGAAGTAGGTATCTTCTATTCAAAAGTCCTGACAAATGGACTAGTTCCCAAAAGGAAAGGGCAGGAATTTTATTCATGCAATACCCTATGATAAAGGAAGCTTATGACTTGTCAAACCAGCTAAGAGTAATTTATAATACTTGTACAGACAAAAATATAGCAATGACTAAATTGGCACTTTGGTACAATCAAATTGAAAATAGTGGCTTTAAAAGCTTTAGAGTTGTTATGAACACAATCTCCCTAAATTACAGGGGAATATTAAACTATTTTGACAACAGAATTACCAATGCGGCCGCTGAATCTTTTAATGCAAAGATCAAAGCCTTTAGACAACAACTTAGAGGTGTGAGAAATAAGGAATTCTTCCTCTTTAGATTAGCACAAATTTATGCCTAGTCCCCAACTTTTAGGACTGATCCAGAATATTGGAAGTATTAAGAAAAATATCGAAAGAACAACTTTTAAGTTATCAAAGACGACAACCAAAGCTTAGTGATTTAGAACTTATCAGCTTGAGTCTTACTGCCGAATTTATGGGAATAGATAGTGAAAATGACCTTTTTAGAAAACTTCCAGATTCCCTATTATCAAAAATAGAGAGAAGTGTCTACAATAGAAGAAGACGAAAACTAGTTAATAAGCTCAACAGTATCAGGTTAAGCTTAGCTTCCCATTTTAATGAATTTGAAGATTATTTTGTAGTAGATAGTATGCCTTTAGAAGTTTGTAAATTATCACGCAGTTCTCGTTCAAAGATTTGTAAAGAAAACACTTATGCATTTCCAGATAAAGGTTATTGTGCAGCTCAAAGTTCTAATTATTACGGTTATAAACTGCACGCTGTTTGTTCTGTAAATGGTGTCTTTCAAAGTATCGATTTGAGTCCAGCATCTGTACACGATATTAATTATCTTAAAGATATTAAGATGCAAATAAGCGATTGTACATTAATTGGTGATAAAGGCTATTTATCAGCAGAAATACAGCTTAACTTGTTTGAAACCTGTAATATAACGCTAAATACACCTATGAGAAGCAATCAAAAAAATTACAAAGTACAGCCTTATGTATTTAGAAAAAAGAGGAAAAGGATAGAAACATTATTTTCACAACTTTGTGACCAATTTATGATAAGACGCAATTATGCTAAAACTTTTGAAGGTTTTAAAACAAGAATCGTAGCTAAGATAACTGCTTTAACAACTATTCAGTATATCAATAAGTTTATTTTTGGGAGAAACATTAATAATATTAAAATTAGCATTATTTAAAATGCACAACGGGTTTACATGTTATTTTTGTAGGAAAAAGCCTTCTAAAAAATACCGTTCATCGATTTTTTTAAAGGATAATCCTACTTGTATCAGTTTTTGTCTATATTGGTGTAGTACAAATTGTTAGAGTACTTAGTTAATGAATGTTAAAGATGACACCTAAATTTCATGTGAAATTAATGTTCCTTTATAAAATCATTCACTCCCTCATGCGCTAAGTAAAAACCAATTAGGCTGGAATACGTTTTGTAATTCGTTTTCATCTCTCTCAATTTTAATAAAAGATATACAGCACTTGTGCTATGTGGCATTTTATTTTAATTGAATCAGAAAACATAAAAAATATAAGACAGCTTTTAATAAGTTAATTGGTACAAAGTGAAACATTTTATCAACTAAATTATACTAACCAAGTAAGTTTAATCGTGAGCAGCATGATAAACTTGCAGAAATACCCAAATTATGATGAGAACTTTACTAAAAACACTATTAATCTTTTGTGTGATTGTATCATGTAAAACAAACGGATCGGAAACAAAAGTTTCAAAAAACTGTGATTTGTTTCAAATAGGTAATTATAAATTTTATAATCCGAGGGTTTATGAGCATCCTATAATTTTTCAAAAAGGTAACCATAATTTACTAAATAAAGATTTTACTCCAGTTTGGTATAATGGTTATTGTGCCGAGAATTTGCCTTCTCATTTTGCGACTAAAGATGAATATCTTAAGTACATCCCTACGGCTCGTATTAATAAGGAAGGACGTGCACCATTCGAATCTTTTTATGAAGTTAATAAGAATAGTACTAAGGGTAAGCCTGGTTTATATCACGACGATTACCATTTGTTGTTTAGAGGTACTGTAAGTGTTAAGCATTTGAAATCTGAGAAAGAATATCTTCTAGTTGCTGGAAAAAACTACATCCTTAAAGAGGAAGATTACGATAAAAATACCGAGTTCTATGAGCCTAGCGTAAAAACCATGTTTGCCTATTTATTAGAAGATGGTGTTTACAAATCTGTAGATATCGATTATGTATTAGGAACATTTACTAAAGCCCAACACGATAAAGTTTTTGAAGTTTTAAATGTAAAAAACTTAGTGAATTCGGTTTGTGTTGAAAGTGTAAATACTCAAGGTAAACCAAATTTTGATAGTGCTTCTTTACCTAAATGGGTATATAATAAATCGTCTGTGAGCGATTATTAATAAGCCATACGCTATCAGTTTATATCTGATAATCTAGAATATTATTCAAGAGGCTGTCTGAAAAGTCTATATCATTTGATTGGTCAGGTTGAGTTTGTCGAAACCGATAATAATTGTTAATCGGTTAAAATATTTCGACACGTTCAATATGATATCAAGTAAACTTTTCGAACAGCCTCTTTTTTTGTTTGTCTTTGTCCTTTGCTAAATTTTTAGTGCTATTAAAATTAACTATTGTACTTTTGTAGTAATTAAATAAATGGATGAAAAAAGGCGTATTACTTGTAAATTTAGGTTCTCCAGATAGTCCAGAGCCTCAAGATGTAAAAAAATATTTAGGTGAGTTTTTAATGGACGAGCGGGTTATAGATATCCCTTATTTGGCTAGAACAGCTCTAGTAAAAGGAATTATTTTAAAAACACGTCCTAAAGCATCGGCAGCAGCCTATAAAAAAATATGGTGGGATGAAGGATCGCCCTTAATCGTAATTTCTGAAAGGCTTCAAAAAGGCATTCAGAAACAGGTAGATGTCCCTGTAGCATTAGCCATGCGTTATGGGAGTATGACTATTAAAAAAGGATTGCAAAAGTTAGTAGATCAAGGTGTTGAGGAAGTTTTGCTTTTTCCATTATACCCCCAGTTTGCCATGGCCACCACCGAAACCATTACGGTTTTAGCTGAAGAACTTCGTCAGGCATCTTTTCCTCATTTAAAAATAGAATCTGTTCCAGCATTTTACAACAAACCTGATTATATTGAAGTCTTATCCAATTCTGTAAAAAAACACTTGGAAGGAAAGCAAATCGATCATTTATTGTTTTCGTATCACGGTGTTCCAGAGCGTCATATTCGAAAAAGTGATGTCACCAAATCACATTGTAAAATGGATGGGAGTTGTTGTGCTACCCCAAGTAAAGCGCATGAGTTTTGCTACCGACACCAATGCCTTGAGGTTACTCGTTTAGTTGCCGAAAAACTTAATTTGCAAGCAGGTACATTTTCAACCTCCTTTCAATCGCGTTTAGGTTTCGATCCTTGGTTGTTACCGTATACCGATAGAACTATTGAGCGTTTAGGGAAAAATGGTATTAAAAATATGGCCATAGTTACGCCTGCGTTTGTTAGTGATTGTTTAGAAACGCTTGAAGAAATTGCCATGGAGGGTCAAGAAATTTTTCATGAAATGGGAGGAAAAGAATTTACAACCATCCCTTGTTTGAACGACGATAAACCTTTTGTAGATTTATTGTCTCATTGGATCAACACATGGGTGACTTCATAAGCATAAGTTAAATTATGGCGAAAATATCATCTCAAGATTTAGGGTCTCAGCCTATTGGAAAGCTTTTAATAAGACAAGCGGTTCCAGCGGCCATAGGAATTTTGGTGATGTCTTTAAATATATTAGTGGATACCATTTTTGTGGGTCATTGGATTGGTGTAACGGCCATTGCAGCGATAAATGTCGTGCTTCCAGTGTCTTTCTTTATTGGTGCTTTGGGAATGGCGATTGGTATAGGGGGAGCGTCTATAATCTCTCGAGCACTAGGCGCTTCAAACCATAAAAAAGCCCTTAAAACTTTTGGTAATCAAATTACTTTAACCTTATTATTGTGTTGTTCCTTTGTTTTTATAGGCTTACTTTATCAAGATGAGATTATACCGGCCTTTGGAGGTAAAGGTGCTATTTTTGAGCCAGCAAAAATTTATTATCGTATTGTACTTTACGGTGTTCCTATTCTGGCTTTAAGCATGATGGGAAATAATGTTATTAGGGCTGAAGGAAAACCAAAGTTTGGTATGTATGCCATGATGATTCCATCGGTGAGTAACTTGCTTTTAGATTATATATTTATATATTTATTAGACCTTGGAATGGAGGGTGCTGCTTGGGCTACTACCCTTTCTTACGGCTTTTGTTTCGCATTTATTCTTTGGTTCTTTTTATCTAAACATTCCGAATTAAAATTAAAGTTTTCGCATTTTGGTTTGCACTATAATACCGTAAAGGAAATTGGAACTTTAGGATTTGTAACCTTAGCCAGGCAAGCCGTTGTAAGTGTTACTTATTTGTTTATGAATAATATTTTATATGAATTGGGAGGTGTAAATTCGGTAACCTCCTATGCCATTGTTGGGCGCATGCTCATGTTTGCTATGTTCCCAGTTTTAGGGGTTACTCAAGGGTTTTTACCTATTGCAGGCTTTAACTATGGGGCACAACAATACGATCGCGTAAAAAAAACCATTTATATCGCTATAAAATATGCATCGCTTTTAGCGACTTTGGTGTTTATAGTATTAACGACTTTTCCAGATGGTATCACTAAAATGTTTACTAGTGATGCCGAGGTTATTAAAGAAACACCCACAGCTATACGTTGGGTATTTGCTGCAACACCTATAATTGCACTGCAGCTTATTGGCGCAGCTTATTTTCAAGCTATAGGAAAGGCTCGGCCTGCGTTGTTATTAACCTTAACGCGGCAGGGATTTTTCTTTATTCCGCTTATTTTTATTTTGCCAAAATTTTATGGTGAATTAGGGGTTTGGATTTCTTTTCCCATAGCCGATGTATTAGCAACAATTGTTACTGCTTATTTTTTAAATAGGGAAATTGTAAAAACTTTAAATCCGATCACATCATAAATCTACTTATCATATTTTATCATGGAATATTACAATTATATAAAATCCTTTCACCTTATTTTCGTTATCACTTGGTTTGCGGGTCTGTTTTATATCCCACGATTATTTGTGTATCAAATAGAGGCTTTTCATAAACCGTCTCCAGATAAAGAAATTCTGGGCAAACAGCTAAAACTTATGGCTAAACGCCTTTGGTACATTATTACTTGGCCTTCGGCGATATTAGCTACTGTTTTTGCAATTTGGTTACTTGTTTTACAACCGTATTGGCTAGAGCAACCATGGATGCAGGTTAAGTTAGCCTTTGTACTATTGCTTTTTGTGTATCATTTTAAAACGCATCAGTACTATAAGCAGCTGCAATTGGACCTGGTAAAAAAAACATCAAACTTTATGCGCATGTGGAATGAAGGTGCTACTTTTATTCTATTTGCCGTAGTATTTTTAGTGGTATTAAAAAATGCTATTAATTGGATTTGGGGACTTATTGGAATCATTGTGCTAGGTATTCTTGTTATGATTGGCTTTAAGGTTTATAAACGTATTCGTGAAAAGAATCCTAATGCTTAAAACCTTAAGATAATAACCTTCGAGACTTTTAGTAGACTAAAAAACGCTTTGGTTTAATTATTGCTATATTTAAATCATTCAATATAAATTGACGTGCCGTTTAAATTTAAAAGACCATCCCTTCGTACCCGAATTTTTCTAGCCATGATTCTGCTTGTGCTGCTGGGCTCTGTGCTTATTTCAGTGGTAGCTATCAAACAATATAAACAACAGAGTGAAGATTACCACAACGACCGTTTATACGCTAAAGAGCATAGTATTAGTACGCATTTAAAGCGTGTGCTTAACGGAAGAAACAATACCTGGGAGGTTAAAACAGAGAATATTCCTATTATTTTTAAGGAAGAAATTTATAATATAGCCGATATTCATAAACTTCAAATTAATTTATACGATTTAGATGGTTCTTTGCTTATTTCTTCTAAAGCCGGTTTTAGAAATAATGTCGCAGATAAATGCATCAAAACCGAGGTTTTAAATGCCATCTCCAATACCGCCGTACATCGGTATGTAGATAAACATAAGGAAAATGGCGAAACCTTTTTGTCTTCTTACACCTACCTAACCGATCAAAAATCCAAGGCTTTAGCGATTCTAAATTTACCCTATTTAGAAAACGATGATTTTTTAACCAAAGAACTCGAAGCTTTCCTAACCAGAATGGCTTATGCTTTTTCTTTTGTGCTTTTTATGGCTATTGGATTGGCGTTTTTACTATCTAAATTCATAACAAAATCTTTAAAAACTATTAGCGATAAAATTAACGCCACACGTTTAGAAAGGTTGAATGAGAAAATTGTTATAGATGATACCAGCGAAGAAATTACAACGCTTGTAAACTCCTATAATAGTATGATTGATGAACTTGAAGAAAGTGCCATTCAATTGGCTAAAAGTGAACGTGAACAAGCTTGGCGTGAAATGGCTAAACAGGTCGCTCATGAAATTAAAAATCCGTTAACACCCATGCGTTTGACGGTACAAGATTTTCAAAGAAAGTTTAATCCTGAAGATGATAATATCTATTTAAAAGTCGATGAATATACCAAAACTCTAATTCAACAAATTGACACGATGAGTTCTATTGCCGCGGCATTTTCAAATTTTGCAAAGATGCCAGCCCAACAGAATGAAAACTTAAATGTGGTTGAAATTGTAAAATTGGCTTTGGATATTTTTAATGAAAACTATATTGTTTTCGCTTCAGATCGTGATCACATTATTGCGAAATTAGATCGTACCCAATTAATACGTGTGGTCACGAATTTAGTTAAAAATGCCATCCAGGCCATGTCTGAAAATAATGAGCCAAAAATCCTTGTAAATGTTTCAGAGGTGAATAATAACGTGGAGATTTCGATCTCAGATAATGGTGTGGGGATTTCAGAAGCAAGTAAAGACATGGTCTTCGAACCAAAATTCACAACTAAAACAAGTGGTATGGGATTGGGGTTAGCCATGGTTAAAAATATAGTGGAAACTTATAATGGGACCATCTCATTTGTTTCAGAAAAAGGTAAAGGCACCATTTTTAAAGTGACTTTTCCAAAAGCTAATTAGCGTGTTTATGTTAAGGAATTTAGAGGCACGAAACCTTTAAACCTAAAAAAGTCGTAAATTTAAGTCTTAAATAAATTAGCAATTGTGCTAATTTTACATCTCTTATTAAAAACAACGTTATGAGTTACAAAACCATCATATTAAATAAATCGGTTGCGATTAGTACAATAGTTATTAATCGTCCGAATAAATTAAATGCCCTAAACAAAGAAACCATTTCCGAATTGCACGAAGCGATAAAAACGGCCGATGCTGATAAACAAACTAAAGTAATTATTATAACAGGAAGTGGTGAAAAGGCCTTTGTTGCGGGTGCCGATATAAGTGAGTTTGCAAATTTTACGGCGTTAGAAGGTAAAGAACTGGCTGCGAAAGGTCATGCCGAATTGTTTGATTTTATTGAAAATTTATCTACCCCGGTAATCGCTGCTGTAAATGGTTTTGCTTTGGGAGGTGGATTGGAACTCGCTATGGCTTGTCATTTTCGAGTGGCTAGTAATAATGCGAAACTGGGACTTCCTGAAACCTCTCTAGGACTTATTCCTGGCTATGGAGGTACACAGCGCTTACCCCAATTAATTGGCAAAGGTCGTGCCCTAGAAATGATCATGACCGCGGGAATGATTGATGCTGCTCAGGCCTTAAATTATGGTCTTGTAAATCATGTTGTACCTCAAGAAGATTTATTGACTTTTATAGAAAAGATAGCTCATAAAATAACAGGAAATTCTAGTGTGGCTATAAGTACGGCTATCGAGGCTGTCAATGCTAATTTTAAATCTGGCGTTAATGGTTTTCAGGTAGAAATACAAGGTTTTGGTGATTGCTTTGGAACCGCCGATTTTAAAGAAGGTACTAAGGCTTTTCTAGAAAAGCGCAAAACTAATTTTCCTGGTAAATAAATGTTTAAACCAATGCCTAGGTGTTAAACAAAAAAAGAGACTGTTTGAAAAGTATACTTTTTGTTAGATTAGCTTGTTGAAATATTTTTAACTAACTGATAAACAGTGTTGGTTTCGGCAAATTCAGCCTGACAAATCAATTATTATTGACTTTTCAAACAGCCTCTTAGTAAGTAATAAGTGGTTCTTACATGTTTTAAATGTGTTTAATAAATTCTCGACCTTCGGTTTGGAATACAATTTTATGACTGCCTTTTTCTAAACCCTCTAATCGATAAATACGTTGAATATTTTTTGTGTTTTCTATGGTTTCCGAAAATAAAAGGCCTTCGTAGCCACTACCTACCGCATAAATATGGATTTTAAGGGGTTCTGGCTAACACGGTTCGATTTGTGCCAGTGATTTCGGAGTTACTGTGCCGTTGATTTCGGTTTAAATTGTGCCACACGGAAATTGATTTAGCTAAAAACGGTTTGATTTGTGCCAATGTTTCCGTTTCGATTTGTGCCACTTTAAGAGATCAAGTAATTACCTTATTGCTCTAAAAAGCGATATGGCCAACACACTTGATCCAAAGGACCTAAAACAAATTATCAACTTAAAACAAGATGGTTATAGTAACCGTCAAATTGGAGCCACACTTGGCATTTCCCGCAACACTATAAATAGCTATATACACCTATTTAAAGGTAGTGGTTATAGTTTTAAGGAGTTATTAAAGCTAGACAACCACACCCTAGAAAAGCTCTTTACATCTCATACAACCATAAATAACAAACGCTATGATGAATTGATGTTTTATTTTGAAAGTATTAATAAGGCTCGGAACCACCCAGGATTTACTTTTTTGTACCACTACACAGAATATAGTCAAAAGGTTAAAGACCCTTATAGTTACACTCAATTCATGGAGCATTACCATCGTAAATATGCCAAGATCAAGGGATCTATGAAACTTGAACACGAGGCAGGGAAAGAGATATTCGTGGACTTTGCTGGAAAAAAACTTCAGATAGTAGACAAAATCACAGGCGAGATACTTCCAGTAGAGGTCTTTGTTGCCATGCTCCCTAACAGTCAGTATACCTATGTTGAGGCTTGTATGAGCCAAAAGCGTGAAGATTTTATAAGTTGTTGCGAAAACGCCCTTCATTTCTACGGGGGAGTACCCAAGGCCATCGTATCAGACAATCTAAAATCAGCCGTTACCAGATCTAGTAGATACGAAGCTCAGGTTAACCGTAGTTTTAAAGACTTTGCCCGCCATTACAACTGCGTGGTCAATCCAACGCGTAGTTACTCCCCTCAAGATAAAGCGCTGGTGGAAAACGCGGTGCATCTAGCTTATCAACGGATTTATTATCCCCTTCGGGAAATGACCTTTTTTTCTTTAGCAGATCTAAACAAAGAGATAAAACTTCTGCTAGAGTGCTACAACAACCTATTATTCCAACGCAAAGAAGCTAGTCGTCTGGAGCTCTTCCAAAGCGTCGAACGAGAGTATCTAAAACCCTTAAGCAGTACACGCTACGAGATAAAAGAATATAGAAGAGCTAAGGTTCAGAAAATAGGCTATATCTATTTTTCACCAGATAAGACTTACTACAGCGTTCCATATCGTTACATTGGCAAGGAAACCACGCTACACTATACCAAAGGCATGGTAGAGGTGTATTATAATCAACAGCGCATAGCTATACACCAACGTAGCGGTTCCAAAGGCGCATACATAACCAACAAGGATCACCTTAGTAGTTCTCATAAACAATACAGCCAGTGGAGTCCGCAATACTTTAAGAACAAGGCAGCTGTCCATGGTAGTTATGTTGCAGCATGTGTCGAGCGGATTATTGCTGCGTTGGATTATCCTGAAACAGGGTATAAAAGAGCTATGGGCGTTATACAACTCCATAAGTCTTATGGCTCCCAAAGGTTAGATAATGCTTGCAAAAGAGCCATACAGGCTGATGCTGTAAGCTAGAACAGGATAACCAACATACTGAAGAATAATCTAGATCAAAGCTCCTTATTCCTACAAGAAGAAACAGACCGAGGTTCTCATATCCCCAAGCATGCGAACATCCGTGGGGCATCCAATTATAAGTAAAAACAACACGAAAAAATCACTTAAATTTTATACATATATGAATACAAATCACACCATCGAAAAACTCAGAAAAATGAGATTAACAGCTATAGCTGAACTCCATCACAACCACCTTAGTGATAACCGAATAGAGTGTCTTACGCCAGATCAATATCTAGCATTGCTTACCGATCACCAATGGGAAGACCTTCAGAATAGAAAGATAAAAAGGCTTACAACGCAAGCAGCCTTTAAGCAGGGAGCTACACTTACAGATATTAATTACCTGCACAACAGAAGCTTGGACAGAAATATGTTCGAGCGTTTGGCTACTCTAGATTTTGTACAAAAAAAGGAAAACTTGATTATCACAGGATCCTCTGGAGTGGGTAAAAGTTATATAGCTCAGGCATTGGGACATCAAGCTTGTATGATGAATAAAAGAACCCTATACACAAATACTGCTAGACTGATGAAACGATTAAAACTAAGTAAAGTAGATGGCACTTACCTTAAAGAACTTGCAAAACTATTAAAAGTAGATCTGCTTATCCTTGATGATTTTGGTTTACAGAGCTTCGACAATCAGAACAGAGAGGCGCTTATGGACATAATCGATGAAAGACATGATAAAAAAGCAACGATTGTAGCTTCACAAATACCTGTATCCGCTTGGTACGATATTATCGGCGAAAGCACTATCGCTGATGCGATACTAGATCGTATTGTAAATTCATCGCATAGGATAAACCTTACTGGAGAATCCTTGAGAAAAGGTAAGTTGAAAGAACAGTATTAATTAAATTTAACTATTATTGTATGATCTCTTAAAGTGGCACGGTTTGACCGAAATACGTGGCATGGTCACTCCGAAATAGCCAATAAGGCGGAACATGCGAATTTATACATAATTTTCTGCTTTTTTTAAGTTGTCAAAAATATGGAAAACTTAAAAGAATCAAGGAGTTATAACTAGCAAAAAGGCTTAAGGAAAAGTTAAAATTGCAGTGAATTCGCGTACTTGAAATTTACGTTTTTTTCATGAAAATGTTTGTGAAAAAAACGATGTAATTATTCGATACAAAAAAACTCCTACAGATGTTGCAGGAGTTTTTTAAAAGTATAAAGTTATTGGTATTAAACCAATCCGTTTTTAATTAAGTATTCAGCAATCTGAATGGTGTTAGTCGCCGCACCTTTTCTAAGGTTATCGGCTACAATCCACATATTTAGGGTGTTTTCTTGCGATTCGTCACGTCTAATACGACCAACAAAAACCTCATCTTTATCATGCGCGTAAATTGGCATTGGGTAGGTGTTTGTACTGGTATTATCTTGAACCACAACACCTGGCGTTTCACTTAACAGTTTACGAACTTCAGCTAAATCAAAATCCTTTTCGAATTGTACGTTAACAGATTCTGAATGGCCGCCTGCTGTTGGTATTCTTACGGCTGTTGCCGAAACAGCAAAACTGTTATCACTCAATATTTTTTGAGGTTCTTTAGCTAATTTCATTTCCTCTTTGGTGTACCCATTTTCTAAGAAAACATCACAGTGTGGTAAGGCGTTTCTTCCGATAGGGTAAGGGTATGCCATTTCACCATCGATACCTGCAATTTCGTTTTCTAATTGTTTAACCGCTTTTACACCAGTTCCAGATACCGATTGGTAAGTGGATATTACAACACGTTTCATGTTATAGGCTTTATGTAAAGGTGCTAGGGCCATTACCAACTGAATGGTAGAGCAATTTGGATTAGCAATAATTTTATCTTCTTTTGTTAATTCACTTGCATTAATTTCTGGTACTACCAATTTTTTAGTAGGATCCATACGCCAAGCAGAAGAATTATCAACTACTGTGGTTCCTGCTTCAGCAAATTTAGGAGCCCATTCTAAAGACGTGTCGCCTCCTGCCGAAAACAAGGCAATATCTGGACGCATTGAAACGGCGGTTTCTAATCCAACAACTTTATAATCGTTTCCTTTGTAGCTTATTGTTTTACCTACCGAACGTTCTGAGGCAACAGGAATTAATTCTGTTACTGGGAAATTACGTTCTGCAAGAACTTTTAACATCACTTCGCCTACCATACCAGTGGCACCAACTACTGCAACTTTCATAATAAATAAATTTTCTATTTATATTAAATTTCTGAAAGGCAAAACTAAGTATTAATTCTATTTATAAATCTAAAAAAAGCCCTCATTTTCTGAAAACAAGGGCTTTTTAACAAGAAATAACACAGTGTTATTTATTTAACAGATATTTATTTTTTTAACAAGTCTCTAATTTCGATTAGTAATTCTTCTTGAGTAGGTCCTTTTGGAGGCTCTGGAGCAGGCGCTTCTTTTTTCTTCATTTTATTAACGGCCTTAACAATTAGAAACATGACGAAAGCCACGATAATGAAGTCAATAACATGAGTTAAAAATGCACCCCAAAGTACAGAAACTTCGCCTTCTACAACGCCTTCAGCATTTGTAACACCTTCTGTAATTACGTATTTGAGGTCTTTGAAATCCGATTGAAAAATTAATCCTATTAAAGGAGAAACAATGCCTCCTGTAAACGAGGTGACTACTTCTTTAAAGGCGGCACCCATTACGAAACCAACAGCAATGTCGACCAAATTGCCTTTCATGGCAAATTCTTTGAATTCTTTTAGCATATTTTTAAATTTTGGTTAGGCGAACTGGTTTAGGCTTTTTTCATTTGCTAAAAAATAATATTCGCTTAAACGTAAAAAGTTTGAATCAGTTCAGTTCTAAAAATAGTAAAAAGAATGTAACTAATTGGTTTAATGGTTGGTAAAAATACGCATAACCCGTTGCGAGATGTGTGTAATTAACTCGTAGGAAATGGTGTTAGCTGTTTCGGCAAGATTTTCTGCAGTGGGCGATTCTCCAAAAACAATCACTTCATCGCCTTCGTGACAATCAATATGGGTGACGTCTACCATAATCATGTCCATACAAACATTTCCAATTATGGGTGCTTTTTGGCCATGTATGGTTACAAATCCTTTACCGTGACCATATTGTCTGCCAATGCCATCGGCGTGACCAATAGGAAGGGTGGCCGATCTTAAAGTTTCGGTAGCTTTGAAGCCGCGATTGTAGCCTATGGATTCGCCCTCAATAATATTATGAATTTGAGAAATAACCGTTTTTAAAGTGCCAATGGGTCTAAAATTAGGATTTTCCTTATCGGAATTTCCAAAGCCATACAATCCGATTCCAGAGCGAACCATATCGAAATGCGCTTCGGGATAGTTTAAAATCCCCGACGTATTGCAAATATGTTTTAAAGGTTTTAGGCCGGTTTCTTGAGTGAAATTTTCAGCGATGTTATTAAAATCTTCAATTTGGTTTAGGGTGAAGGTTTTTTCGTTTAAATCTTCACTGGCTGCCAAATGAGAAAGTATAGAAACCACTTCTAAAGTTTTGGTTTGGCTTATGGTTTCAGCAATCATTTTAACATCAGTATGCCAAAACCCTAAACGGTTTAAACCCGTATTAAACTTAAGGTGAACGGGATATTTTTCAATATTTTTTTCAGAAAGTGCTGCAATAAATTCTTTTAATATTTTTTCGTTGTACAAACTCGGTTCTAAATGGTTTTCAACTAAAATATCAAAATTTACAATTTGCGGATGTAGTATTAAAATTGGTGTTTTTACCCCAGCTTGTCGGAGGGCTACGCCTTCTTCAATGTATGCTACAACAAAATAGTCAACGTTTAATTTTTCTAGGAAAAGGGCAATTTCACAAGAGTCATTTCCGTAGGCATAGGCCTTTACAACGGCTAGAAATTTGGTATTAGATGTCAATTTTGATTTTAAATAATCAAAATTTTGTTGGAGTGCTTTTAGGTTAATTTCGAGCACAGTCTCTTGTGCTTTAGGCATCGTCTTGGTTTTTTTTGTTGTTTAATTCTTCGGCATCATTCACCTTCATATTTCTTACTTTATCACGCATCATGGCTTTGTAGTATGCTGCACGACTTAAAGGCTCATATTCATTAACTTCACCTAATAAAACCAAGCTGTCATTTCTGTTTTTTCGGTAACTGTACTGTGCTAAATTGCCAGTTTTTGTACAAACAGCATGCACTTTAGTGACGTATTCGGCAGTGGCCATTAAATGTGGCATGGGCCCAAAAGGATTGCCTTTAAAATCCATGTCCAAACCAGCTACAATAACCCGTATGCCTTTGTTGGCGAGGTCATTGCAAATGTGTACAATTTCATCATCAAAAAATTGAGCTTCGTCTATACCCACCACATCACAACCGTCGGCTAAAATAGGAATGTTGGCAGCAGCAGGAACAGAAGTAGATCGAATTTCGTTGGCGTCATGAGAAACGACTTTATCCTCATCATAACGAACATCCAGAGTAGGTTTGAATATTTCTACTTTTTGTCTGGCAATTTGAGCGCGTTTTAATCGGCGTATAAGTTCTTCGGTCTTTCCGGAAAACATAGAACCGCAGATCACTTCAATCCACCCAAATTGTTCTTTATGATTTACTGTATTTTCGAGAAACATTTTGTAATTTTAACACTAAAACAAAGGAAATATTCGTTTGCATAAAGGTGGCGCAAATTTATTAAAAATCAAAAGCCCACAGGCTAATAATTAAAAATTTATAAACAATGAAGAAGAAGTTAGAATCGGATCTTGTTAGTATTGCACATAGAATTCTTAAACTAAAAGGGAAAGAGGATGTGATAAAATTACAAGCCGAAGCTGGAGCTTTATACGAAGCGCTAACGGTACTAAAATTTGCTGAGGAAAACTTTGATGGTGAATTGCCAAAAATTGGTAGCGATTCTTCGTTTTTTGGAATGTTAGATACGGCTTTTAATAATAAGGTAAGCGATAATATAGAGGTAGAAGACAAAATATACGTTAATTTTGATGATGCCAATCGCGATGAAATTACCGAGCCAGCCATGGCAAAAATAAAAGATATGTTACAGCATATGCCTGAAACGCCCGATCCTGTGGAGCCTGTTTTTGAGAGATCTGCCCCAGTAGAACCTGTTCAGCCCATAGAATCTGTGAAACCTGTTGAGCCACCAGTGAGAAAAGATGATTTCGACGATCTGACAGCCGATTTTAAAGACATGCCTGTTTTTGAACCTGTTTCTAAAGCTTCAAACGGAATGTCTCATGGAAAAAAATCTTTGAATGACCGATTAAAGGTTGGTGGGTTTAAAATTGGTTTAAACGAAAAAATTGGTTTTATAAAACATTTGTTTGACGGTAAACATGAAGATTACGATCGTGTAATTTCGCAATTAAATACGATAGACTCTTGGGATAATGCCATAAATTTTATTCAGAATATGGTAAAGCCGGACTACAACAACTGGGAGGGTAAAGAAGAATTTGAAGCCCGATTTATAGAAATTATCGAAGCTAAGTTTAATTAAGTTTACTTTTAAAAGTTACAATTTCTACCTTTGCGTATGAGTAAACTTTACCTAGTACCTACACCCATTGGGAATTTAAAAGATATGACTTTTAGAGCTGTTGAGGTTTTAAAAGCTGTCGATTTAATTTTAGCTGAAGACACGCGTACTTCGGGAAAACTCCTAAAACATTTTGAAATTTCAACCCACATGCAGTCTCATCACATGCATAATGAGCATAAAACGGTTGAAAATATCATTCAAAAATTAAAAGCCGGTACTACGGTTGCTTTAATTAGTGATGCGGGTACACCTGCCATTTCAGATCCTGGATTTTTATTATCAAGAGCTTGTATTGAAAACGGTATTGCTGTAGAGTGTTTACCCGGAGCAACAGCCTTTGTGCCGGCTTTAGTAAACTCTGGTTTGCCCAATGATAAGTTTGTTTTCGAGGGTTTTTTGCCGGTTAAAAAAGGGCGTCAAACGCGCTTATTACTTTTAGCAGAAGAGCCTAGAACCATGATTTTTTACGAGAGTCCCCATAAGTTAGTTAAAACGCTCACGCATTTTTGTGAATATTTTGGAGAAGATCGTATCGTTTCGGTTTCAAGAGAGTTAACCAAAATGTTTGAAGAAACCGTTAGAGGAACAGCCAAAGAAGTTTTAGAACATTATACCAACAAACCACCAAAAGGCGAAATTGTTATTGTGGTGGATGGGAAAAAATAAAATCAGCTAGACGATATAAATAAAGAATTACAAAATGAACATAGAAACATTTAAAGAAAAATTACAAAATAATCCAAAGTCTATAGTATTTGCCGAAACTATGAGTGTAATTGAAGAGCTTTATGAGTTTACACCAACTGCTTTTATAAATGGTGCTTTAAAAAACGCTGAAGGCGAAAATTCAGGATCTTGCAAACTGTTTGCTTTTGCTCTAAAACAAGGCTTTACAAAAGAAGAAACTTTAGCTTGTTTTAGTCAGTTTTACTTTGAAGATGTTCTTGAAGACCCTAATGGAACAGGGCACCAAAACATTAGAAACTTTATGAAAACCGGTTTTGAAGGGTTAGTTTTTGATGGTGTTGCTTTAGTTGCTAAATAGAATATTTGTACTTCATTGATGAGAATTATTCGTAAATAATTCGAATTGTCATTGTTATTATTACTCAGAGATTCACATAGGCACACAGAGGCTCGCGGAGTCCTTTATCACGAGTAATTTTGATCGAAAGCAATTTGTGCAAATCCGTGAAATTTGTGTCAGAACTATTTAATTTTATAATACGTTTGTTACTTTGTGAAGCTCTGTGAAACTTCGTGTATCTCAGTGTAAAAAATAACATGGAACTTATTCACGTCCCGCAATCGTGACTCTAAGGGTAAGAAGCTAATAGCAATCGAGTGGAACAACTCCTCCAAAACATAAAACAATGTCGGATTTGCGACGCCCATTTACCTCTTGGGCCGCGACCCGTTGTATCTGCGCACCCAGATGCTAAAATCGTGATTATAGGACAGGCCCCAGGAACCAAAGTACATGCTTCGGGAATTCCTTGGGATGACCCTAGTGGTAATCAATTACGAAAGTGGCTCAATGTATCGGTTGAAGATTTCTACGATGCCACTAAATTTGCCATCATCCCCATGGGTTTTTGTTATCCCGGAAAGGGCAAGTCGGGTGATTTACCGCCGCGGAAGGAATGCGCTCCAGAATGGCATGAATTGCTTTTTGATGAACTGAAACAGGTAGAGCTCATCTTGTTAATTGGAGCCTATGCTCAAAAGTATTACCTCGGCAAATTGGCAAAGAAAACCCTCACCGAAACCGTTAAAAATTATAATGACTATTTGCCTAGATTTTTACCTCTACCACATCCATCGCCACGAAATCGGTTTTGGCTTATAAAAAACAAATGGTTTGAAGTAGAGGTGTTACCAACACTTCAAGCTCGTATAAAGAAGTTAATCTAAGCCTCTTCAATATCAAATAAATACTCTACAGTCACCTTAAAAAAACGCGCCATTTTAATAGCTAAAGTTACCGAAGGATTAAATTTATTGTTTTCAATAGCATGAATAGTTTGTCTGGAAACACCTAGTTTTTCTGCTAGATCGGCTTGCGTTAAATCGTGTCTTGCTCTTTCTACTTTAATCAGGTTTTTCATTAATAATTCCTTTTTTTAATGAAAAATATAATTAAGAATAACATCATAAAACCAGATATAAAATAATCTATAGATAGTTTTAAGTCTTTAAAAAACGCATATATCATAATTGAAAATACTAAAAATATCACGATAGTAAGCTGGTAAGATTCTAATCGTAACATGCTAATATAATCATCTTCAATTTTTTCTTTGGATAGCATATAAATAAGTAATCCTATAATATTTAAGACATCAAATAGGTGAATGGTGTTTTGGTCGAAATACTTTGTAAATACTTCAGGTTTGGTAATACCGGGTTCGATATCCTTATAGGTTTTGGTCGCTTCTATCCGGCAGTTTATGCTGTCATTAACGCCATCAATAAATCCTTCAACGGCACTTGGAATTGCAAATATTAGAAAAACGAGAACACCTACTTTTTTACACCAATTTGGTAATATTTGTATATTCATATTCTATTATTTTTATACAAATGTATATAATACTTTACATTATATCAAAAATAAATTACTTTTATGTTTGTAGCTCTATAATTTTAAGGTATTCGATATAGGAGATTGGTTAAGTAAATTAAGAGTTATTGCAATTTTCAACCTTAATAAAAACACATTAAGAAAATAAGAGATTGTTTCTTGTAAGGGAGGTAAGTTTTGTTTATTAAATAGTATTTTTGAACTTCAAACTAATTAAATCACGTAAACAATGGCAGTACAGGTTTCTACCAAATGGTTAGGGGAGATGCGATTTGAAAGCACCAACCCTTCCGGACATAATTTATTTATTGATGCAGGCGAAGAGAATGGCGGTAAAGGCGAAGGTTACAGACCAAAAGCCCTGATGCTTTCTGGTTTAGCTGGATGTTCGGGCCTGGATGTGGCTTCACTCATTAAAAAAATGAAATTACAGGTGGACGATTTTAAAATAGATATCGACGCTAATCTTACCGACGAGCATCCAAAAATTTATGATAAAGTCACTATGGCATTTCATTTTTATGGCGCCGAACTCAATGAAAAAAAATTGCAAAAAGCGGTCGATTTATCTATTGAAAAATATTGTGGTGTTATGGAAATGTTTCGCCAATTCGCCGAACTTGATGTACAAACGCATTTTCATAAAAAATAAGGTTTAACTCATACGCTGTGTACCTTTTTCTGAAGACAAGAAAGTTTGCGTCATTTTCAATTGATGATGATGTGGAGGACTAACATTCTTCAGATGGTACCATAAGATTGAATGAAAACTTAATACCTGTTAACTTGTAATTTTCAAACCAAAATATGCGTTGGACCTTAAAGCCAATTCCACCCTCAGAAAAGGTTAAATCCTTAGCAAATACCCTTAAAATCGATCCTGTTTTGGCCAGTTTATTGGTGCAACGTGGGATTGAAACCTACGATCAGGCCAAACAATTTTTTCGTCCGAGTTTCAAAGATCTTCATGATCCGTTTCTAATGAAAGACATGGATAAGGCTGTGGCTCGTATTGAAAAGGCCTTTGAAAATAATGAGAATATATTGGTTTATGGCGATTATGATGTCGATGGTACCACCTCGGTAGCCTTAATGGCGTCGTACTTAAAAACCAAACACGAACAGGTTTATACCTATATCCCCGATCGCTACGACGAAGGTTATGGCGTGTCTTATAAAGGGATAGAATTTGCGCATGAAAACGATTTCACTTTAATTATTGCTTTAGACTGTGGTATAAAAGCCATAGAAAAGGTGGCGCATGCCAAAACATTAGGTGTCGATTTCATTATTTGCGATCACCACAGGCCAGGTGATGAAATTCCAGATGCTGTCGCCGTCTTAGATCCGAAACGCCAAGATTGTAACTATCCGTATAAGGAATTATGTGGTTGCGGTGTGGGCTTTAAACTCATTCAAGCTTTAGCGTCTAAGGAAGGAAAAACAGCAGAAGATTTAACCGAGTATTTAGACCTTGTTGCCACGGCTATAGGAGCCGATATTGTCCCTATTGACGGGGAAAACCGAGCCCTTGCCTATTTTGGTTTGCAGGTGGTAAATACCACCCCCAGACCAGGTATCCAAGCCATTTTAAAACAGGTTCATAAAACGGAGTTTACCATAACGGATGTGGTCTTTATTGTAGCGCCTAGAATTAATGCCGCTGGCCGAATGAAACACGGTAATTATGCCGTGACTTTGTTAATGGAAACCGATGAAAAAGCAGCCGAAGCTTACGCTGAAGACATTAATAATTACAATTTAGACCGCCGAGAAACCGATAAGCAAATTACCCAAGAAGCGCTGCAGCAAATCGAGGATCACAACGAGC